>CAZPUD010000048.1:0-16879 GCA_964589115.1 uncultured candidatus Brocadiaceae bacterium
GAAATTTCACTTTTGTATTATTTGATATACTCGAACCTAAGAGGTTATCCCAAGATTTTGTTATTGCTAACTCTAAACTCATGTCGAAGTTATTTTGCCATTTCTATTTGATAACAAATAATACTAAAAAACTGCTCAATAACTGCTCATACAACTTGTATTTCTTAGGCATAACGATAAAGCTCACCTGCTGCTATAGAGCGCATTGGAATAGCGGTCAGATGGAGCGATTTGTTAGGCGTGATTGCCTTTGATTTAACCATTTTTTAAATGAAGTTTGACTCTCTCCTGATGGTTTACCTGCTAATAATCCTTTCACACTGATATCTTCGTCAATGTCTTCCCAATGAATACCATGACCTTTACCTATCAGTCTCCAGTTATTTCGCTCTTCTAGTGAAGCATGTACCAGGCGGGGAAACCACTCAAGTGGGACAGATATTGTTCTTCCATCGCTTAGATCTACACTCAAGGTATCATCTGTTACTTTTACATCTACTGCTTTCGGAATTTCTGTTTCAATTGCCGAAATATTCATGCCATGCCTCCAATAATTTTGAATGATATTCACTAATAATCTTCCGTATTTTACCTATTTCCACACGGCTAAATCCTCCACTACTTTGCAGTCTAACTGGATCAAGCCAGAATTTTGCAATTTTGTCATCGCGCTCAACGTGAACATGCAGCGGTTCATTTCGGTCTCCCGCATAAAAGAAAAAACGGTATGCTTCAACTCTTAATACAGTTGGCATTGATATTATATCACCTTTATATGCTTAACATTCACTTTTATCTTTATTTTACAAATATGATATATAATATCATACCATTTTTAATGAAATTTTTTAATGCTTCTCTAACTGATTGCCTTATAATGTCTTCCTCTTATTTTAGTCTCCAAGTATACGTCATATACTAGTATTATTAGTTGCCAATACTACAATATAATGACGGTTATTGTAAAGAGGGTATTCTCGAAAATCGAGATTAGTGAGAAATTTCAAAAAAGAAAACAAGAAAGCTGTATGGTAAAAAAATCTGGATATAAGAATAAAATTAAGGAAGGTATTGTTGACAAGCTTCCCATTTGGTCTATTTTAGGAGCAGTGATAATAGGATTTTTAGATTTTTAAAGAAAAGGAACAGGAGATATTAAGAAAGGTATGAAGTTTTTATTCATACTAAGTAGTGTTTTATTGATAAGCTTAGGAGCAGCGAATGGACAAGCAACTCCAGTAGCAACAGTGACACCGCAGCCAACGCCAATGTGCGATGGGATGCTGATTGGTAAGGTTACGGATGCGATAACAAAGGCGGCGGTAGTGGGGGCAGTAGTTACAGCAAAACCAGGGGGACTTACGACAACAACAGATAGTTCCGGGAATTATGTATTATTAGATATACCTGAAGGGGAATATACAATAAGGGTGACAGCAGAGGGATATGTTCCAGCAGAAAAGGAAGTTAGCATAGATTATTGTAGTTTTACAATAGTTAATTTTGAACTACAGCCAATAGTAACACCTGGGACACCAACGCCTATGTCAACATCAATTGGGGTGTGTATTAAACCAGATGCAATAGAAGTATCGCAAGATAAGTTAAGGCTTAGGAAGAGGTAAAGCAGTGAAATAGCAGTGACGGTAACATGTACAGATGGGAGTCCACTAGAAGGGGAAGAGGTTATGGCGGTAGTTAAGGGGAAGAGTAGAAGGGTAGTAAGGGTAACACAAGGGGTAGTGACAGATGCAAGTGGAACGGCGGTATTTAGGGTTAACGCTAAGAGTAGACTAGGAAGGGCAATGGTTGAATTTAGGGTAGATGGTAAGAGGAAGATAGTAAAGGTATTTGTCAGAAAGTAGTGAGCGATAAGAAGATGGGGTCAATAGAAAAATTACTTAAACTTATCAAGGAATTAGTAAGGAACAAGTTTTATGGGAGCCTGGAAATCCGTTTTGAGGCGGGAAACATAACTGTTTGCAAGAAGAGTGAGAGTATAAAATTTGAGGTAGTAAAACAAGACGGTTAAGGGGTAAAGCACCTTACTTTTTCATTGGTTATCGAAACAATCGAGGCCAAATTGGTTAGTTAAAAGCTAGCTAGTTTGTCCTTTTTTGTTTGTGTAGGAGAAAATTCAGTTCCCTCCGGGGGTATCTTATTATAATGTTGGTAATATCAGTATGGATCGTACAGAGAGTGATCCACGGAGCATACAAATTCTTTCTGGCATCCAAATGTTGTATCCTTAAGGGGCAATATAATAATAAGGAAAGGGTATTGACTTTGGGAAGATGTTGGTGCATATATATGTGCAGTAGTGTGGGAGTAAATAGTTTAGGGTTACTGCAAAATGGAGAAAATGAAGTATATAGTATTGTTGTGTGTTTTTATAATTTTGCCTTTAAAGGCAGTGTTGGGGCAGGCGACGCCAAGTGCAATGGTGATGCCTACCGTGGAACAAACACCGGAACCACCTTCAGTATCAACGGGTCCCGCATTAAATATAACTGCTCATTTTGCGTATTTAGTGGGATCAGTATTTAATAAGTATAAAAGTGGGACAGCATGGTTTGAGTATGGATTTGAAGGAACATTTAACAATTCCACAATTCCGGAAACATTACCAGATTATGGTGTGGCGGACATGATGAATCTTATAGATGGTTTACTATCTGAGACTAGTTATAGTTTTAGACTTGTAGCGGAAAATGATGCAGGAATTACATATGAAGAAGTAGATGGATTTACAGCATTATCAGAAACAATAACACCATCTCAGACACCGACACCAACACTAACGCCGAGTCTTTTGCCATTACCATCACTTCATCATGATTGTCCAAGTTGTGGGATATCTGGGACAGTAAAAGACGCGACAGCAGGTGTAGGTATTGAAAAAGCTGTTATTAGTATCGATAATGAGACAGTTCTCACAGGTGAAGACGGTAAATATTCGTGGTGGAGGGAACAATATTTTGGGCCATGTGAAGGAGAATATACCTTGACAGCATCGGCGGATGGCTACATACCACAATCGAAAGAAGTAACAGTAAGGAATTGTATAGAGGCAACACTAGACTTTGAATTAAAGCCTTCAAAAATACCACGTCCAATTATTTTGGTAGCTCCGGAGAGGGCGACGCTCTATAGGGATAATATTTCTAGTGGAGAAGTAATAGTAATGGTATTAGGCAAGGATGGTTTGTTAACAGGTAAGATGATAAAAACTAAAATCAATGATAAAGGGAAGAAGCTTATATCAGTTACACCGAAAAGGCAGATTACGGATGAAAATGGTGAGGCGAAGTTTACAATTGCTGCTAAAGGCAAAACAGGTAGTGCCAGGGTAAGGTTTGAAGTTGGTAAACAGAAGAAGGTTTTAATTGTGAAAATTATATAGTAATAGTGCAAAACATATTACTAAAAATAAAGGGGAAAACTGGAAAAAGGTCATTTCAGAGACGCTAAAAGTGTGGCTTTATTAGCGAAAACTTTGTTGGTAGAATTGTTATACAGGCACGGATTTGTTTTATCACTGGAAAATTGGATATTGTTGAAGCGTATCAAGAATAACACGAGCCGTATGACGGGAGACTGTCACGTACGGTTCTGTGAGAGGCTTGGGGGTGAAACTCCCCCTTGCCTACTCGGCGGTTAAAACCCTTTTGGTTGTGGCTTCGCAACGCTATGTGATCTGTGGTTCCTATATGTTTTTGCATTCAAATATTAGAATTTAGGATTTGTTTTGAATTTCGGAATTCGAATTTAAAATTTGGACGCTTCTGCATATCGATTATTATCTAACCTTTGCAATTACAGACTTTTTCAGGTTACCGACTTTGAATGTTATCTTTGCTTTACCGATCTTATTTTTGGCTGTAATTGTGAATCTGGCTTCACCGTTTTCGTTTGTAACTTCGCTTGTAGACGAAATAGATATACGTTTATTACTAGCCTTGCCAACTATCGCCTCTACTGTTTCACCTTCCACCATACAATTATCTCCTTTTACTATTACGGTTACATCGCCACTCTGTTCTCTAGCAAGCTTTAATCTCTTTGGAAATATCTTTATCTTTTCAGCTTCACAGGTAATTGGTTGTAATTCAAAATTCAATGTTCCAAAACATGAAGTTTCTCCAAAAGTAATGGATTGTGACTGCGACCGGTAACCGTTTGCCGATGCAGTAACAATATAACTAGTTCCACTACATGAAAATCCAGAAGCCTCACCTTCCCATAAATAAGAACCGTCTGCATCGGTAAGCTTCCCATTAACATCTGCACTTTCAATCCCATTCTTAGTTATTGCATCTGTTACTTTCCCTGATACGTAACATACAAGGCAGTCTCCATGTAATGTATCAGTAAATGATTTTTCATTTCCATATGATGTACCAGCATTATTTTGTGCCACTATTCTATAATAAAAAGTATAAGGGGAACCTGTTCGAATTGGTAAACTACCAGTATTGATGTTTACCGTTGTATTATTTGACCCACTCACCGTTTGTGTGGACGTAGTGTAACTATATTTACTGCTGGTTGTTCCATACTCAAACCATGCGGTCGTTAATAACCCATTGGCATTTACAATGCCATTTAGGGTTGCTGAGCCTGCAATATCTGTTGCATCTCCTGTTGTTACCATTGGTGGTTGTGGTGTTGGTTCTGCCGTTGGCGTTACCGTAGCAGTTGGTATATCCTGCCCAAACACTACTTCCAATCCCAAACATAAAAAACTACATATTATTAGTAAAAATTTAATACTTCTTCTCATATTTCTCGCCCCTTTCACTTTTTGGTGAAAAATAAGCTATCCCTTCTAATCGTTTTGAGCTGCTAACTATATTTTTTTCTTACACTCAAACTTTTTAGCTTGCCTCTACCTGCTACATTATATACCGACTATATGCAACATCCCATTCGTAAAGTCAATACTTATTTAAAAAAGAGAAATTTATTCACTGCTATATGTATCCGGTTGTTTGTCCAATGAGTAGAGACGCACTGCTGTGCGTCTCTATTAATGGATAGTTTAATTCAAAAATCAAGGGTATTCCATTTTAATTCCAGTCTTTAATTCTAAATTCTCGTTACTATATGCTGTGTCTACTATTGGTTGATGTCCAACATCCATGAAGTCATTTCCTTGTGGCGGAACTGAATAAGTAGGGGATAAACTAAAACCAATAATGTCATAATCGTAGTATTTATTGATTTCAGACGTGCAACACATGATTCTGAAATCACCTAATTGATTCCGGTTTCTAATGTGGAAAATAAATGTACCTGTTTTATCAACAGGCATTTGATAGTAAATCTTTTTAGTTACCCAATTAACAAGATATGCCTCAGCATATCCATCAGAATGAGCAACACTTGTTGTCCCTCGTATTACTAAAGAATTATTGTTATTCTCATCCTTAAAAATCATATACACTACGTCTATACCGGCTATTGTATCTTCAGTAGGTTCTCCTGTTGGATTTTGGTTTATTCCGGCTATAAATGGATGACAACAATTATATTCGGGGGTTTCCCAATCCTTTATGGGCAAAACCTAAACAATGAATCATTTCGTGAGTTACATTTGCTATCATATTATTTTTTGAACCATTGTTGAATGCACCCATCTGAATACTAAATTTTGTATTCCTAGGAGCAGCTAAGCCACCGTAATTCCAATTCCAAAACACATGAACAATACTATCTGAAAACTCTGTTCTGGCCTCATCGTATCCCGATTGCAGCGTACTGCCAGTACCTACATAATTAAAAGTGATACCAATTTTTTTATCATTGTACTTTTGCATTGCAGGTTTAATTACTGCATCAATAAAACCAGTTCTGCTGTATTGTATTCCATCAATTGTTATTGGAAATTTATCAGTACCATCCGAATTTTTACAAGAATATTGGGCACCAGGATTGTCGTAAAATACAACTTTATAATTTCCAGTTCCTGTATATTTCCAATGGCTTCCATAATTTTGCGTACTCATCCACCAAGGTATGGCCGCATTACTGAAAGATTGTGCATATACTAAAACAAAAAATAGCAACATCATCACAAATAAAGTACGTTTTAACATGTTTCTTCCCTCCTATAAAAAATGTCTGTAAAATAAAAAAGCCGAGTAAGTCGGGGATTAACTCCCAAACCTACTCGGCTTCGCTTGATACTTGCGCCCTTTGAATACCGATCCTCATTCCCGCTCCCCGTTTTCACGAGGACAAGTTTTGCGAGAATGAGTTTCACGAAGATAAGATTTACTTCATACTCTTATCTCACATGTTCCTTCCCATCTTCAATCTTCATTCATTTCTCTCATCTCCTTTCAAATAAATTTTATAGAAATAAAAAAAGGCCGAATAAAAGACAAGGTTAAAATAACCTAATCTCCTATTCGGCCTTATCTTGATACCGTCATACTACTACTACGGCCCTTTAAGTACCGCTCTTTAACTATTACAATCAAGCACTAAGCAATATAATCTTGTTTATTATTCTCTGTGTTCACCTCTTTTCCAATGAGATTACTTCTTCACCTTTACAATTATTGATTTTTTTAAATTATCAACCTTAAAAGTTACCCTTGCCCTTCCAACCCTGTTTTTAGCCTCAATCGTAAACATCGCCGTTCCACTTGCATCTGTTACCGCACCTGGTGTTATCTTTACCACTCTTCTCCCTTTACCCCTTACTACTGCCGTAACCTCTTCCTCCTCTACCGGACTTCCATTTTCACACATTACTATCACCGTTATATCATAGCTTTGTTTCTTTGTAAGTTTCAGCTTATCCATTGATACTTCTATTGCTTTCGGCTCTGTACAGAGAAAAATTGGTGTAGGTACCGGCGATGGCGTCTCCTGTATTACTACCGGCTCTAATTCAAAATCAACTATCTCTATGTAACCACAGGTTACGGTAACAGATTTTACTTCTGATGGAATATACCCCACTGCTGTTGCTCTTACTTGATATTCCCCAATAGACTGATCTAATACTACATAATCACCCCTAATATCCGTCTCGGTTCTATATACACCATCAACCATGATCACTGCTCCCCCTATTCCTGCCTTTGTTATTGCATCTCTTACTGTACCTGTAAACATTGTGCTACATATTGGTGTCGATTCAGGCGATGGCGTCCCCGTTGCCGCCGGTGTTATTTTACCTGACACCACCCCTATTCCTATCCCCAATACACTACATACTATTAATAAACTTCCTATTATATTTCTCATAGTTCCTCTCCCCCTTCCCTTTTTTCCCCTTATTATTTCTTAGTGCGGTCAACGACCAGTTCCGCACTCCCCCACCCTAAACCAATTGCCTTAGCTCTACTCTGCCTACTATATGTACTATCCAATGCCGAAAGTCAATATCTTTTTCCACTTGCTCCCCCAAAAAGTAGTATTGCTCCCAAAAGTAGCGAAAACATCTATGCAATAGTAAGAATAATTCCTACTCTTTGTGATATGATTTATCCCTTCTCCTGAAACTGCAGTTAAGGGTAAACCATCTTTATCCCGGAGGTTGCTTGTATACCTTCTACGGTACTTGCAGTTCTGTCAAGACTGATATTCCCTGCATTATAGTAATTAGCTCCAGGCGGTATCGGCAAATTACCAGTGAATTGAAACCTCATATTTGAGAACATTTTCTTGTAATTTTTCCCTGTTTCCCAAGCATTTCTTTGTGCAGTAGTAGTTATCACCCAATAGGTACTCCAGTTTGCACCTGTTATTGGCTTATTATCATCGGTGGAAGTGTGATCTAATTTACAAAGATACGTATTGTTATCTGTACCTGCTACAACTGAGTAGTTCTTATTTATGTGTGAATCACAGGCAAGTATTTTCATAGGGTTTGGAGGTATCGGTTTTATCCGAAACTCAAATTTTCCTGTCTTATCAACCGGTGCCTGATAGAATATTTTAGTTGTAACCGAATCTACAAGATATGCTTCTGCATACCCATCACTGTAATAGTTTGTCACATACCCTTCTACTTTTAAGTCTTCTCCCCCTATACCGTAAACAATGTTTAAACCGTGTAATGTATCCGAACAACCATTCCAATATAAAGCTGGGTCTATAAGTCCTGTGGCAATGGTTGAAAATGGTGCTCTATCACTAAAATTTCCATCGCCTGTGCTAGAGGGATACCAATTAGGGTTACCAAAACCATAATAATTTTCAACTTTATGGCTAAAACCTAAACAATGAAGCATTTCATGGCGAGCGCTATATATCCAGTTAGATTTTGGAACCCCTTCATGAGACCCAAACAAAAAACCAAATTCATTCTGAATTGATAAATTTAAATATGTATAACCACTAGATCGCCATGCAACTTCTATCTCGCTCTTTGTGTCACTATCTGCAGAACTAAAAGCATTTATATCGCTACTAGTTGTATGCGTCCCACTATAATTAAACGTAAGCCCAGTATTTATAACGTTAAACGCATTCATTGCAGGTATAACAATTATATTAATTAAATCTTCCTTTGAATTTATTACCGTTCCGTCACTTAAGGTAAAAGGAAACCTGCCTGCCATTGTTCGATTCGGGTCTGAGGAGTTTTCATAAAAGACTACATCGTAGTTATAAGTACCAGAATTCATTTTCCAGTATGTCCCATAATCATAACTACTGTTTGAACGATCTACTGGATTTGCACTATGTGCTTTGTTCATTACTAATAAACTCACAAGCAACGTCATCATAACTAAAAACCTCTTCAACATTTTTAATTCTCCTATAAAAAAATGCCTATAAAATAAAAAAGCCGAGTAAGTCCAGGATTAACTCCCAAACCTACTCGGCTTCGCTTGATACTTCCGCTCTTTGAATACCGACTCCCATTTTCCCGCTCCCCGCTTTCACGAGGAGAAGTTTTGCGAGGATGAGCTTCATGAGGATAAGATTTACTTCATGCTCTTATCTCATACGTTCCTTCCCATCTTCAATTTTCATCCATTTCCCTTACCTCCTTTCGAATAAATTTTACAGAAATAAAAAAGGCCGAATAAAAGACTGGGTTAAAATAACCTAATCTCCTATTCGGCCTTATCTTGGTACCGTTACACTACAACGGCCCTTTTAAGTACCTCTTATTTCCAGTATAGTCAATAACTAATAAACATTATTTTTTTCTCTCATTACTCTTTAGTCTATGTGTGAAGTTCTGCTGTAAGTAATGTCATACAATTCAGACGATGTCAACAAATTTTAAAATATTTTTTATGAAAGATGAAATAAAGAAAGATACTTGATACTTGCTCTACGAGTTACAATTTCTACTGCCGATTCGTTACCTATATCTAACAATGGTACAATTTGAACTTCAATAGTTGCTATAAAAACTTTATAAGTAACTGATAGGTAACCTGAAAAATGCATACTATTCTCCATATAGGAGTTTTTCATAATTCTTATCAAAGTCCTTTGGCTGCAAAATAAGCTATATGCAAAGTACAAGCCAAGTATTAGAGAATACCCAGAAAATAAATAATTATAATCTAAGTACTATGATTTTTGATATTAACAGATATTTTAACTTATTTATACCAGTAATAAATTAAGAAAGATATTTCGATAAAATGATACAAAAAGTTCATGCTTGTACAAAATTGTAAATTATAATGGATATAAAAAGGATAAAAATGTATCCTTTTTATATTAAGTTTTTGTTTTTCTCTGAATCACATGGTGCGGTAAAGCGGCAATCAAAAAGTGGAGTATTGGAGTAGTGGAATAATTAAAATTTGTTAAGAATTTCTCAACCACTTCGCCTCTGTGAAATGACAATTTTAACATGTTCGGTTTCATGTATTGAATACTATAAATGCCAATAGGAGTCATTCGTTATCTATATACTGAATGCTGAAAGCTTCAACTTACAACTTTTAGCTTAGTTTCGGAGCATACAGCCAGGATAAGTATATTGCTATTTATCATGCAATGATAACGTATCTTTTGTATCTCCTATAGTCGTCGTATGGAATTTCTTTATCTTTTTCATAAATATTTTAATTTTTTTCTCTTCCCCTTCTTTTAATCTTACTTTTTTTCTCTTTCTCTCATAGCCAGCTTTTTTTGCAGTAATTATATAAGTATCCGCCTCTAAATCGGTAAATTCAAAATAACCGTTTGTAACAGAGGATGAAGTATTTAATACGTTTGTTTCTTTTCCCTTAAGTTTTAATTTTACAAATTTAAGGGCCCTGCCCTTTGTGTTTCTGACATAACCATATATCCTGCCTCCACTGCTTATCTTTACTATTGTGATTAGTCCGAGGTCCATCTCCGTTTTCTCTTCAAGCTTTATGTCTTGTGTTTGAACTCTGTATCCCTCTTTTTCATATGTGAGTGTATAATTTCCAGCAAGAAGGTTTGCAAATAAGAAAAAACCTGATTCGTCTGTAATCGTATAGTCTGAAAAGTTAGTACCCTGAATAGTTACCAGGACTTCGTATAAGGCATTGCCGTTCTGATCTGCTACATAACCAGAAACAAGGCTTCTCCCATATGGCGTAGGCGTTTGTATTGGTAACGGTGAAGGTGTTGGAATTGTCGATGGTTGAGGTTCCGCGGTTGGAAACGGAGAAGGAGTTGTATGTGGTGTTAATGTATTGGCAGGTGTTGGTGTTATGTTTATTATGAAATTCAGCGCGGATAATGCATTTATTTTGCCATATCCATCCGTAGTGGTCTGCTCTCCATAGTTGCCTGATGTTTGGAATAAGGCATTTCTTGTACCGGATGGATTCTTCTTTAATGAAGGCTGTGCCTGTATCAACAGTGCCGCCGTCCCCGCTGCAATAGGACTGGCCATACTTGTCCCGTGCAGTACCATATAATCAGCCGGACCATTGCTGTCATTAATCCCGTCGTTATCTACTACATAAGGGTCATTACTTCCGGGCCATGTAATGATCTTGTCCCTTGCAGAAATAATGCCCTGTCCCGGAGCGGCAATATCGGGTTTTTTTACACCGTCGACCCGCGGGCCACGGCTGCTGAACGAAGAGATATTACCGATTACAGGGTTGTTCTTATAATACCAAAATTCTCCTTTATAATTAGTCCACGATGAACGGGTAACGTAGGCTGCAACGGCTATGGCGTTGTCGGCTACGGCAGGTGATCCAATAGTATAGTTGGGGTCTGCATCTCCAAAGGTTACACTGCTGTAAAAAGAATAGATGTGAAAGGACTGATCAATATCTGCATTATTCTTTACTTTTATATAATAAGTATCCGGTCCCGAAACATAAGAATTATAATATATCATCATGGCCTCCGTGCCCCTTGGACTCTCTGCTTCTCTATATTTGATGACGCTAGAGGAAATTTCTCTTTTATTAGATCCGTATAAGCTTATGTCAAGATCGTTACTTATTTCTTTTCCATCAAACCAATTTAGATAAAGGTATAAAGTCGATTGTGTCTGTGGTTCTACAATAATCTCAATATAATCTGTCGTACTATGTGCAGTAACAGTGCCTGAATAATGTAGTTTATCGTTGGCCTCATTGCCGGCCGCTATAAATACCAGGGCGCCCTTATTAAATGCATAATCAACTGCATTACTCATTTCATCACTGCCGTCATTAAATTCAGTAAAACCACCGTAACTCATGGTTATGATATCGGCATCGTAGATATCTATGGATGCCTTTATAGCCGATGAGATGGCTGCGCTTGTTGCGCTTGCAGAAGAATCGTCTCCGATTTTTAAAAAAATCAGCTCCGCACCATGGGCTGTTCCCTGATACTTTCCATAAGACTGTGTGCCCCGCCCTAAAGCACTAGCGGTTACATGAGTGCCATGCTCTGTTACAAGGTTCTCAATTGTATCATCCAGAAGGGGGGGATAATTAGAGTAATCCTTGCTTGCTGTCGGTGTAGGGATATCTTTATGAGAAGTATCTAAACCAGAATCTAATATGGCAATTTTGATCCCTGTGCCATCGTATCCATAGTCCCAAACTCTGCCTGTCTGAGTATCCCTTGAGGCCTCGTCATTTTTTGGTAACAATACCTGTTCAGCAGTATCAAGCCTGACTACGAAGGTTTTCCTTGCCAGGATGTGAAGCTGGTCAATTGGCATGCTGGCGATAACATATCCTGTTGGGTGGTTTTTAAGAGATGGTATCCATGAGTCTTCATATACAACTACACCGATCTTTTTTAGAGAAGCAATCCTAGAGGTACTTAATTTTCTTTTAGTATGAAGGTAAATTAATTGCCTATCTATTTCATCTGTCCTTATGCCCATTTTTTTCATGGCTTTTAATCTGTCGGGTGTAGGACTTTCTCTATAGCTTTTTTTTAGTTGAACTTGTATTTGTAATAGGCCACTTATCTTTCTCTTTATTCTGGTGTTTTTTTTCATCTCCTTTCTTGCTTTTATAAGATATTTTGGCAGGATAACCGTACCCTCTTCTTCAGAGAAGGCTATATGGAAAGGAATGAAAATAAAACAAAGAGACAAAATAAGCCTTTGTATTAAATATCTCTTCATGACAGCAGGAGGCTTTGCTACAATATCTCTTTGCATGCATTGAACACATCGGTAACGCTTATACTTTTCATACATGCCATTGTATCACATTTTCCGCGGTAACAAGGGGCACAATCCATATCAACTGTCAATTTTCTTCCCCGTTCATAAAGGTCTATCTCCTGATGGCACGTAGAACCAAAAAAGGTAACAACCAATTTCTTTAAGGCAATGGCAAGATGGAGTGCGAGGGTATCTCCCGTAACGATCAGGTGGCATTGATTTATTAATCCCATAAATTCTTTCAAGCTATGATGGCATCCGGTATCTATTACAGGGGCTTCTGTATTGGCTGTGATTTCTTTATTCCGTTCCACTTCTTCGGGGCCACCAAGAAGCATGATATGAGCGTTTAGGTCTTTTGACAATCTGTTTGCAAGTTCGATGAAACTTCCAATTTCCCATCGTTTTGTGGCAAATCTTTTTCCCGAACCCGTATTTAAACCAATAACGGGCCTGCCGTTGTTAATTCCCCATTGTCTTGTCAACTGCTCGCCATATGACATGTATTTTTCAGGGAGGTTAATTATGTAATCTCCGTATTTTTCCTCTAGCCTGAGTGCTTCAAAAATAAGTTGTTGATATGTCTTCTTATTTTGTCTGAATTTAAGTTCATCAGAAACCCCTAACCGGAATAAATAATCGGCTTCTTTATTAAGGGGATATAGAAGCCCTTTCCCGGAGAGCGCAAAACCAAGTTTTTCGTCTGCCTTTACCAACGATGCAAGACTTGAGGCCGCTGTATCCTTATCAAGGCATATAAGGAGATCAAACTTTTCAACCTGAAGACGCAGCGTGTTTTCATAATTTGCAACCAACAGGCAGTCAATGTAAGGATTTTCTTCCAATACCTGTATGGAAGATGTATCGGTGATCCACGTGATATGGGATTGTGGATATTTTTTCTTTAAGACAGGAAGGATTGGTGTGGTCCTCAACACGTCCCCGATAGCGGCCAGCTTAATGATTAATATCCGTGTTCCCATTGATTGATATTCGGGACAGGTGGTATCGGTATTACAGTCGAGTTTAAACCGGCAAGGCTTTTCTGAGGCGAAAAAACGGCAATCAAATTCTTTTGACATTCTTTAAAATTCCTATAAAAGTAATTGCAATTAGATTACTATATTATCAATGAGTCGTGTCCTTCCTATCTTAACAGCCAGAGCAGCGATGTCGCCGCTGCGCACTTTTTGCACTTCTTCAAGTGTTTCAGGATTAACTATTGAAATATAATCAATATGGGCTGTTTTATAGTTATGAATAACCTTTTCCATTTCCTGAATGATTTCTTTAGTATCTACTACACCTCTGCTTACCATAGACTTTACCATTGTCAGCGCTTTGTATAGACAAATAGCGTCTTTCTTTTCTGTCTCGTTAAGATAAGCGTTTCTGGAGCTCAATGCTAATCCTTCCTTATCTCGCATTGTCGGGAGTACTCTTATATTAATATCTATATCTAAGTCAGAAACCATTCTTTTGATTACGACTGTCTGCTGAAAGTCCTTTTGTCCAAAATAGGCACAATCAGGCTTTGCGAGATTAAATAATTTTAATACGACAAGAGCTACCCCTCTGAAATGTCCTGGACGTGACTTACCACAGAGTTTGTCTTCGAGGTTATTAAGGATTACCGAAGTGCAAAATCCTTTAGGGTACATTTCCGTTACTGATGGATGAAATGCTATATCGACGCCCTCTTTAGAAAGGAGTACGCAGTCATTATCAAAAGTTCTAGGATACTGGCTAAAATCTTCAGTCTTTCCAAACTGTAATGGATTTACAAAAATACTTACTACAACCTTATCATTTTCTTTTTTTGCTTCCCTTACCAAAGTCAGATGACCTTCGTGCAAGGCACCCATTGTAGGGATAAAACCAATAGTTAGCTGCTCTTTCTTAAAGGCCTTAATTTTTTGTTTAATATCTGTAATTGATGTAACGACCTGTAACAAATCAAATTCCCTATCTCTTTGATGATTTTGATCTCGTAAGCTAATGAATCATATATTATTTACATTCATTGGACAAGTAATTTTTACCATGGCTTCATATCAGGTATTTGGCCTGTGGCTTGCTATACCAGAATCTAAATGTATAAAGAGAAAAAATACCCAATTGCTGTAAGTGTTGTTATCAGAAGTAATTATAAAGAAAAATAAATTGTCCAAAAATTTGTAATTGTTTTTAAAATATGCTATAATACTATAAGCCAGAGGTGGTTTCAGGGTTTTTTCCCTACTAGCGCCCCAACGCTGGTCTCCTTTTCTTCCACCTCTGGCTTTATTTTTTTATAGGCTGATTTGAAGAAATTTGTTTTCATGATATAATAGTGACGGAGATTGGGGGGTGTATTTAGGGTTAAACGTTCCCTAAGGTGAAAGGTATACGTAAACACTGATAACATACCTAAGTAACAAATAATAGCGACCCTCCCAATCTCCGAAGTAAGACATATAAAACAGCAAACTCTGTTAAGCATGCGTTGTTGTTTGTCTACATATAATGTAGCAGAGTTGAAGAAGTGGCAACATTGGGGTATGTATAAATCGCCCTGAATGCCGGAAAGACCGGATATTCAGGGCGATTTATTTTTTGATTTAAATTAATACGATATCTTTTGCACTCATAATACGTTCACAGTAATGACACCGCAGTTTTATAGGGTTTTTATTAGCTACATGGAGTTTAGATTCTATGGTATGATGATTACTCACACAATTGGGATTGAAGCACTTAACAATGCCCTCAATAAGTTCAGGCACGGCAACCTTAAATTTTTTAACGACTTCATAATCTTTAATAATATTAACTGTCGCATTAGGTGCAATAAGGGCAATCTTGTTTACTTCTTTTTTATCGATGATTTTTCCACCAATCTTTATAATTCCCTTCTTGCCAAGCAGTTTGCTTGTTAAATTCATACCTACAAGTACAACCTGCTCTTCATTATGAATATTCAAGATGTCTGCGACTTTTAGGGTACTTTTGTTGTCGATATGGTCGATTACCGATCCATCTTTAATTGCAGATACGTCTAGATGTTTCATTCCAGGGCCCCCAGGACTGTTGCTAATATTGCCTTCCTTACCGGCACACCATTGCGTGCCTGTTGGAAATAAACAGCAAAACTTGTTTTATCCAGATTTTCATCCATTTCATCTACTCTGGGTAAAGGATGTAGTATTTTTAAGTCACTTTTAATCCCCAGTTCTTCAAGCATTGTCTTACTGAGCCTGTATATTCCACGTACCTTTTCAAATTCAACCGGATCAGCGAACCGTTCTTTTTGTATTCTTGTACAATAAATTACGTCTAATTTTTTACTGATATTTGCGAGAGTTTCATCCTCATGGCATTTTACCTTTCGTTCCCTAAGCTCTTCCATACAATCTCTGGGCATCCGCAAACTAGGCGGTGAGATAAAGAACATTTCGGTGGCGAAGTATGACAAAGCATAGGCAAGAGAGTGTACTGTTCTGCCGTATTTCAGATCGCCTAAAAAACCAATGGTAAGTCCTTCTAACCTTCCTTTTGTCTTTTGAATTGTATAGAGATCCAGAAATGTTTGTGTTGGATGCTGGTTTGTACCATCTCCTGCGTTAATTATTGGTATATCAGCAACATCCGCTGCTAACTGTGCAGAGCCTTCAAGATAATGCCTCAGGACAATAATATCACAGTATCCCTCTATAATCTTTATAGAATCACTTAAAGATTCACCCTTGGCTGCTGACGTAATACCTGACTCTGCAAAACCAATTACCAACCCCCCCAATCGCTTCATGGCTGATTCAAAGCTCAATCTAGTCCTTGTTGATGGCTCAAAGAACAATGACCCCAGCACCTTACCCTTAAGCATATCTGAATAATCGGTCTGTTCCATTCGTTTTGCAAGGTCAAGGATATACAACAATTCTTCTTTATGGAAATGCCGGATAGAAATGATGTCTCTTTGCTTAAAACTTCCCATATTTTCCTATAAAACACCATATGAAAATTAAAAAGTGAGGCTTCGAAGTAATATTAACAAGCCTTTTCAAACATTACAAGGAAAATTAACAAGGGTAGAAGCGTGTAGGCGCTTATAACTTATTTTTTACATTTTCGGCAAAAATACTAGAGTTTCAAGTTTAGAGTTTAGGAATTTGAACTCTAAACTTGAAACTCTAAACTCTAAACAATTTCCATTGTGTTATTCTTCCGATTCATTTGGGTTAGGATATCCCGCTTCTTACAAATTCTATTGACAATAAACAAATGCATTAGTTATAGTAAATTTTCTTT
>CAZPUD010000048.1:16979-18281 GCA_964589115.1 uncultured candidatus Brocadiaceae bacterium
TCTTACAAATTCTATTGACAATAAACAAATGCATTAGTTATAGTAAATTTTCTTTGTTTTTCAATGTCTTAATCATATTGGTATGAGGCTTTGCCTCGCTGGTTTTTATCAGTGTTTATCCATGCTATAACCTGCGGTTAATTTAAATATTTTACGTTCTCTCGGATCATAGGGATAAAAATTTATGAAAACATTTCATGTTGGCCTTGTAGGTGTTGGGACAGTAGGAACGGGCGTTGCAAAAATTCTTTTGGAGAAAAACTCTCCTCTTTCAGAAAAACTTGATTGTATACCTGTCTTAAAGGGTATTGCCGATCGTAATCCCGAAGTAATCAAGAGGTTAAATTTACCACCGCATATTCTCTTTACCGATAATGTAGAGGTATTATTAAATGATCCGGATATTCATGTAATTGTAGAACTTATCGGTGGTGTACATCCTGCAAGAGAGATTATTCTAACAGCCCTTGAAAGGGGCAAGGATGTTGTAACGGCAAATAAGATGCTTTTAGCCCTTCACGGTTCAGAACTTTTTTATAAGGCAAGAGAACATGGTAAGAGCGTCTCTTTTGAAGCAAGTGTTGGAGGTGGTATACCAATTATTGCAGCATTGAGGGATGGATTTATAGCAAACAGGATTGAATCTATTTTTGGTATAGTAAATGGCACAACAAACTATATTTTAACAAAGATGACAAGAGAGGATGTAAAATATGATGATGCGCTCGCAGAAGCACAAAAGATGGGTTACGCAGAAAAAGACCCTACTATGGACGTAGAAGGTATAGATTCATCTCACAAGCTCGCTATTTTGGCAAGAATCGGTTTTGGTGTTGATTTTGATTATCAATCAATCTATCGTGAGGGTATTAGTACCATTGATTTATCTGATATATGGTATGCCCATGAATTGGGGTATACCTTAAAACTCCTGGCGATTGCAAAAAATACAGGAAACTTTATTGAACTGCGTGTACATCCAACACTACTTCCACATGACCATCCTTTATCATCCGTACATGGTGTTTTTAATGCCATCTGTATCAACGGGAGCGCTGTAGGGGAGACTATGCTTTATGGTAAGGGAGCTGGTGAGATGCCTACTGCCAGCGCTGTAGTTGCCGATATTATTGATGTTGGGCTTGGGAGAGCAGGTATTACATTTCGTGCTATGAGGACTTTTTCCGGATGCTGCGAACGTATCCCGATTGCAGATATTCAGAAAATCAAAACACGCTATTATTTACGGTTTTCTGTTGTAGATAAACCCGGTGTACTTGCGAAGATATCAGGTATTTTGGG
>CAZPUD010000049.1:0-18034 GCA_964589115.1 uncultured candidatus Brocadiaceae bacterium
AAAGGTAACTGTCTATATCGGAAGTGATGATGTCCTTCAAAAAACACTCAATCCCCAGCAAACAGATATTATAAACAATCTTACAAAGACGCTTGCCCTGGTTGAAGCATATGTTAAGCGAGCACCATTTGTAAGAATCAATAGGACAATGGGAAATAATAATGAGTTCTCACCTGGCTGCAGTATTTTTGTTTCAATTCAAAGGCCGGAAATGATTCGGCTTGCTTATATGACATGGGCAACCCTTTTTCCATATAAACCCAATAGTGAACCAAAGCAATATCTTATATATATCCCTGAATGGCAAGAGATTGAACGACAAATATTGGTATTTCCTGAGATCAGCACAACGATCGTATTAGGAAGTGATTATTATGGAGAATCGAAAAAAGGATTCCTGAGAATGGCCATGTGGAATGCAAAGCAAAGAGGGATGCTCGGCCTCCACGCAGGCTCAAAAATCTTGAAAGCAAAAGGAAGTGACGGAAAGCTCCGGAGATATGGAATGCTTATTTTCGGGATGAGCGGTACCGGCAAGACTACACATACTTGCCATACTCATGGCCTAACCGATAACGATGAAGGAATTGAAATACTCCAGGACGATGTGATATTTCTTAAGAAAGACGGTTCTGCCTATGGATCGGAACGTGGATTTTATTTAAAGACCGAAGGGCTGGAACCTCTTACCCAGTCAATCATTTACAAAGCAGCAACGTCACGTGATGCCATCTTTGAAAATGTTATGGTTGATTACGAAGGAAACCTTTATTTTGATGATTATACATTGACCAGTAACGGGCGTGGAATTATGATGCGGGAAGATCTCAGTCCATATATTTCAGACAGTATCAACCTGCCTCCCATAGACGATATGGATGGATTAATCATTGCTTTTATTACCCGCCGCCATACGGTTGTGCCACTTGCCGCCAAACTTACCCCTGAACAGGCAGCAGCGGTTTTTATGCTGGGCGAATCCATCGAAACATCCGCCGGCGATCCAAAACGCGCAGGGGAATCTATCCGGGAAGCCGGTACCAATCCTTTTATCATAGGTGATAAGTCTTATGAGGGAAATTGGTTTTATGATTTCGTAAAACGGCATGAGGGCAAAGTTCGGTGCTATCAATTAAATACAGGTGGATTAGGAGAAATTGTAGAAAAACAGCCAAACGGTACGAAGATACTAAAACGCAAAGTGCAGCGGGTGGAGATACCAGAAATGTCGTCTATTATCCGCGGTATTGTACGCGGCACCAATAAGTGGGGTAAAGATAAATACTGGAATCTTGAGGTGCCTACGTATGTTAATGGTATGGACTTATCTAAATATCATGTCGAGAAATTCTACGATGCCAATGATATCATAAAACAAATCTCTGATTTGCGATGTGAACGTATTGAATACATAGACAAATCCAACACCCTCGATCAAGCAATCATCACAGCAGCAAAGACAATGTAGATAAAATCATTTGACATTTCATATGTTTTTATTAAAATGTCTAGTAATTTGATATAAATTGTATAGGTATTGAATAACAATGAAACTCTCTAAGAAAAGTGACTATGCCCTTCGCGCGATGATTTATCTATCGATGAATCATCAGAGGGGAACTATACAAATCAAGGAAATCTCAAAAAAAGAGAGAATACCACAAAAATTTCTGGAAAATATACTCCTTACATTGAGGAAAGGGGGAATACTTAATAGTAAAATGGGCCTTAAAGGCGGCTATGAACTGGCGAGATCGCCTGATTTAATTACCTTGGGTGAGGTGATTCGAGCGCTTGATGGCGCACTTGCCCCGGTAGACTGCGTAAGTCAATTATCTTATAAACCATGTGCAGAAGAAGTAAATTGTGTTATACGGAGTGTAATGATGGATGTTCGAAATGCTATTGCAGATGTATTGGATACAATGACATTTGCAGATATGTGTAAACGTGCTAAAGATTCATTGGAAAAAACAGACAGTAATGCATTAACTTACTCAATATAATAATTTTTGATTAAATGTCTACTAATATGGTAGATTTAGTAATTTTTAGTAAAGGGGCTGCAAAAGAAGGTGAAGACATCGAGACGTCTGGGTATTCTCTTAATCCTGCTCTTTTTTATCATTAATAGCGGTGCATGCACAAAGAGAACAAACAATTATTCAATAATTCGCGTAGGGTATTTTCCGAATATCGCCCATGCACCGGCAGTTATTGGAATACCAAATGGTATATTTGCATCATATCTGGGCCCGGATATTAATATTAAACAAACTCTTTTTAATGCGGGACCATCTATTATTGAAGCAATATTCTCTGAAGACATAGACATTGCTTATATTGGTCCCAGCCCTGCTATAAATGGATATGTGAGATCAAATGGCAATGCATTAAAAATAATTTCAGGTGTTGCAAGCGGAGGATCGTTATTCATTGTAAGACCAGCATCTAATATAAAAGATGCATCGGACCTTTCCGGAAAGAAGATTGCAACACCACAGCTTGGAAATACACAAGATATTGCCCTTAGGGCATACATAAAAAAACATGGTTTAAAACCAAGAGAAAAAGGAGGTACCGTAGATATTCTGCCTCTGCGTAATCCCGATATTTTAAACCTCTTTATGAGAAAACAGATCGACGGGGCATGGGTGCCAGAACCATGGGGCACAAGGCTTCTTAAGGAGACCGATGGGGAAGTTTTCCTCGACGAGAAGACGCTTTGGAAAGATGGAAAGTTTTGTTCAACGCTGATGATTGTTGGGGCAAATTTTTTAGAAAAACATCCGGATTTAGTCAGACAATGGTTAGCCGCACATGTTGAAATAACTCACTGGATCAATCAGCACCCGGAAGAGGCAAAGACTGCCATCCGGGAAAATATTAAGGCCCTTTCAGGGATATATCTTCCAAAAGAAATTATTGACGATGCTTTTTCACAATTAGAAATCACATACGACCCTGTTGTTTCATCACTGTTCTCTTATGCACAAAAGGCGTATGATGCAGGTTTTTTGGGAGATAAACAACCTGATCTGTCAGAGATGATAGAATTAAGTCTATTAAATGACATCCTCAAAGAAAAATCGTTACCGCTTGTAAATTAAGAGAACAATCAGATTATAAAATTTTTAATGGTAATCTCAGTATATATAAGCACTTATCTTTTATTAATACATATTTAATTTAAGACCGTTTGGAGGTAGTAAACGTGTCAGAGAGTATAGGAATAGAAGAATTCATAAACCTGGATCATTTAAGAGTTGAAAGTAAACCACAGATACCTGCAAAATTGCGTGTTCAGAATATATCTAAATCATTCCAATCAAAAACGGGAAAAGTTCCCGTCCTGGAAGATATAAATCTTGAAATACAACAGGGGGAATTTGTATGTATCGTAGGTCCCTCCGGATGCGGTAAAACGACACTTTTAAATATCATAGCAGGGCTTGAAAGGGCCGATTCCGGTGAATTATGGGCCGATGACCGCAGGATTAACGGTGCTGGTACAGACCGTGTTGTTATATTTCAGGAGGCAGCCTTGTTCCCGTGGCTCAACGTAATAAAAAATGTTGAGTTTGGATTGAAACTAAAAGGCATAAATGGCAGTAAGAGACGAAGTACCGCACTCGAATATCTGAAAATGGTACACCTGACAAAATTCCAGAATGCCCATATTCATGAACTGTCAGGTGGGATGAAACAGCGCGTAGCATTGGCAAGGGGATTAGCAATGAATCCGGAAATGCTCTTGATGGATGAACCATTTTCGGCATTGGATGCACAAACAAGATGGATTCTTCATTTCGAATTACAGAATATATGGCTGAAGACAAAGAAGACTATCTTGTTTATCACCCATAATATTCGTGAAGCTGTATGTCTGGCAGACCGGATAATAATACTGTCCACCTCACCTGGTAAAATCAAAAAGGAGTTTTTCGTTGATCTCCCAAGGCCCCGTGATGATAATGATGTAAATGTAGCAGAATATTCCACAAGAATCATGAAGGAATTAAAGGCAGAGATTAATAAGGTTGTGCAGTGCGAGATGGATACAGACTCGTGCGTAGAATGTGATATCCAATGTACAACAGAAAAGGCTGCAAAAACAGATATCGGGGGAGGAATTTAACAGATGTATAGTATCCTGAAAAGGACAATGTTTTTTATATTGCTTGTTGGGCTCTGGGAATTACTATTTACCCTCGGAATATGGCCGGAATATGTCCTTCCATCTCCTGTGTCAGTTTTCAAAACACTCATCCGGGGATTTCAGGATCAGACATTTCTCATAGGGATAGCAATTAGTATGAAAAGAATTGCCATCGGATACGGGATCTCTATTATTATCGGTATATTTTTAGGTTTAATCATCGCCCGAATGAAGATCTTTGAGGAAACGCTGGGTTCTTTGATTTCAGGATTACAAACGCTACCAACTATTTGCTGGCTGCCTCTGGCACTACTCTGGTTTGGCTTAAATGACAGGGCCATTATATTTTTGGTCATTATGGGAGCCGTCCTCTCTATTACAACTGCAACAGATGTAGGAGTAAAGAGTGTACCTCCCCTTTATGTTCGTGCTGCAAGAACCATGGGGGCAAGGGGATGGAAATTATATCTCGAAGTAATTATCCCCGCTGCCCTTCCGCATATTATTACAGGAATGAAACAGGGATGGTCCTTCGCCTGGCGCTCATTGATGGCAGGTGAATTACTAATTGTGTGCCTGGGATTAGGACACCTCTTAATGATTGGAAGAGAACTAAACGATATGAGTCAGGTTATTGCAGTAATGATTGTAATCATCGTCATCGGCATTCTGGTTGATCGGCTGTTTTTTGTTAAAATAGAAAAACATATACGCGAGCGCTGGGGACTCGTTAAGGCTTGAAACTACATATCAATCTCAATAGGCAGTTCCATATTTTGCATTGAAGCCTGTACTAAAGCCTCCTGGTCGATTTCATCTTCAGGCTGTTTGATCCGGTCTGATTTTCTCTCAATAAATTCTATGCCCTCTTTCTTGTATTTCTTCTTTAAAGACTCACATTTTGGGCAATCCGGGGCCGTGTAAATGTATTTCATGTAAACCTCCTTAGTATTTTTGTAATACAGATAGAAAATCTAAAGTTAGTAGACGAGTAAATGGGTGGATGGGTAAATGGGTATTTAACCTATCACTAATCTACTCATCCACCCATCTACTCATCTACCAAAATCTGTGCCATCTGTGAAATCCGTGGTTCCAAGTTTTTATTTGAATTTACTTTCGGATTTTGGCTTTTCCGACTCGTTCGGATCAGGATAATAAATGCTTACTTCATATCCGGTAAGTTATTCTACTAAAAGGAATAATTCTTTCAAGAAGAATTTTTCCTTCAGCAGCTTAACGTAACTTTAAGGTTAATGAATTCTTGGGATAATTATTTGACTGAACAAACCGTATATGTTATATTCCCATAAAAACTGAGAGAGGTAAATCTTATGAGACTCATTGGATTATTAATCGCTGCGGTAGTGGCTATTTGGGTGTACTTTGATGCAAAAAACAGGGGATACAAGACGTCATCGGCTGTAGGCTGGATGCTTGGTGTATTCTTATTGATGATCGTATTCTTACCACTTTATCTGTTTCTAAGAACAAGGCAGACAAAGCAAATAGAAATCTTGACCCCGTGCAAATATTGTGGAAAATATTATGAAGGTAAACCTTTGTATTGTCCCAATTGCGGGCATAAAATAGGCGGATACACATAAAGAGGAATAATACATGAGCTTAAAGGAACGGATAGCTGAAGATTTAAAAAATGCCATGAAGACACAAAATAAGCTTAGAACTTCGGTTTTACGGATGATGCTTGCCGATATCAAAATTGCGGATACATCCGGTAAGCCGAAAGATCAGATTGATTATGTTGAAGTCGTTCGTGGATATTATAAGAAGTTAAAGAAAACATGCGAGGAGTATGAAAGGCTGCAATTGCCGGAAAAGGTAAAAGAATTGGAAAAAGAGATTGCTATTGTTGAAGAATACCTGCCGAAACAATTATCAGACGATGAAATAAAAAAAATCGTTGATGAGGTTATCGAGACTAACAAATTTACTTCAAAAGAAATGGGGTCGGCAATGAAACTTATTATGAGCAAATATGGAAGCACCGTGGATGGGAAAAGGGTACAAGTCTATTTAAAGGAGAAACTTGGGACTAAAACCCCTTAACAAATTCCCTATGCGACTAATTTTATTCTCATATCAAAAAACTTTTAGTTTATCTTAAGATTATGCAGAGCGAATTTTGGAAAGAACCACTTCTAAAATTATCACTTGATGAACTAAAAAAGGCGCAATGCTTTATAGTAGAATTGATCCAAAACCTCGAATCCTTACAAAATACAAAAGAAGATACGATAGCAATATTCCCTCCTCAAAATAACCTTAAAGTTGAAGAACGACGTACTGAAAAACGATTTGATATGGAACTTAAGGGAGTTTGTTCAATAGTGAAAAAAGACGAACCCGATACATTGATTGAAAAATTACAGGAAGAAATGCCAATTCATATAAAGGATATATCAAAGCACGGGATACGATTTACTATCGACAAATACTTAATGCCTTCCAGCATCCTGACCATAAAATTTCAACTTCCATCATCGAGTTACGATAAACAGCTTTATAAAAATCCTCAAAAAAAGATTTATGTAGAAGTAATGAGGGTATCTGAATTTACGGTACCTGCAGGTATTAAATACACAATCGGTGCTAAATCAATTGAGAGCGAGAGGGTTGCAGAACTGTTAAAGGAGGAAAAAAACCGAGTCCTTATTAATAATCGATTGGCTTTAAAGGGTGACGTAAGAATATTAATTGTTACTATTAAAGAAACGTTGTCAAAATTTTTAGAAGATATACTGCTTAATCAGGGATATGTCGTTTATAAGGCTAATCAAAAGCAACAAGCAATTGCTACGTTACGAAAAAGTAAATGCAATATCATTGTCTCAGATATTGAGACGGCAGGTATTAATGATTTTGAATTGATAGAGGACATTAAGGAAGAATTTCCCGATGTTGGATTAATCGTTGAGATTAATACTATTGAAGACTGGAACAACCTTTCACGGTTAGGGGTTGACAACTATTTAACAAAAAATTTTAATGATAAGGAATTTAATATTATCTTAGATTCGTTATATAAAAACTTACTGCAAAGAAGTATGTTTGGCGACTACTTCGGTTTAAAACAACGGGGTTACCAAAATATCTTAGTAATCAGCAAAAGTGAAGAACTCAGGCAAATTTTTTGTAATATTTCAATTGAAAAAGGCCTAAAATTATTTTTTGTTAATAATATAGAATATGCAGTTACTGCTTTGAGGAAGTACAAGATTGACTTTGTTTATTTAGATACAGATTTATGGTCGAATAAAAGTCTGCAACCTTTAAGGATAAGAATTGATTCTATTAATGAAGACATGGAGGTTACCAACCCGGAGGGTTGTCAATTCATCATGAATATAAAAAAGGATTTCTATAATATTAAGACTGCTGTAGCCTCGAAAAATCTCAGGGAACGGTGTGAATTTTTAGTAAGTGGTGCCAACCATTTTATTGGTGAAACGGTTGATATGCATAAAATACTTGATATATTAGGGCAGTTGTAAATTAGGCCTTCGGCGGCCCACTGCGGGTTCGGGTTTGTAACCCGAACCTTACGTTTTATATCGTTGATTTCGTCTTCACCTGTACATGGCGTATAATCCAAATAAACTAATGGGTTCAGGTCACAGACCTGAACCTGCCGAAGATAGAACCATTCGTTTAGTATAGGCCTGTACGTTTTGGTTTACTCCAGGCGTATGAAGCATGCAAAACA
Source organism: uncultured candidatus Brocadiaceae bacterium (assembly GCA_964589115.1). Classification (GTDB taxonomy): domain Bacteria; phylum Planctomycetota; class Brocadiia; order Brocadiales; family Brocadiaceae; genus JBDIVL01. The sequence goes on from CAZPUD010000049.1 coordinate 7,887, forward strand.
TTCCGGTTCAATCGTGGACGATTGAACCAACTCTGAAACTTTGAATTTCCTTAACATTAAAGTATCATCATACAATCACCGTAACTAAAAAAGCGATAGCCCATCCTTTTTGCTGTTTCATATGCATTCAGGATATTTTCTCTCCCCGCAAAGGCCGAGACCAATAACAATAACGTTGTTCTTGGAAGATGAAAATTGGTAATCAGGATATCAACATTCTTAAACTCATATGGAGGATATATAAATAAATTTGTCCAACCTGAAAAAGGTGATATAGCATCATTCACTGTAATTGTTTCAAGGACACGGCAAGAAGTGGTTCCAACGGCAATCACCCGTTTATTCAATTCCTTTGCCCTTTTTATTTTTCTAATAACATCTTCTGAACACTCGTAATATTCTTTATGCATGTGGTGGTCTTTAATATCTTCCGTTTTTATAGGGAAAAAAGTACCCAGACCAACATGAAGTGTGACGAATCCTATTTCAACTCCCTGTACTTTTACTTTTGCGAGCGTATTCTTACTGAAATGCAGGCCAGCCGTGGGGGCAGCAATAGCTCCCTCTTTTTGGGCAAACACCGTTTGGTATCTTTCCCTGTCCAGGTGAAGCAGTGCATTGTTATCTTTCCTGCGTTTTATATACGGAGGAAGTGGCATCCTCCCTATTCGCTGGAAAAGCCCTTTTATATCAACCCCATCATCACATTTCACAAACCATGAGCTATCTCCCATTTTTCCAATTACCTTTACAGAGATTGTCTCGTCAATCCATATTTCTTCGTTCTCTCTCAATCTCGCATTTGTTCTTATGAGTACCTTCCATTGATTTTTTCCTAAGTCCTCTACAAATAATAATTCAACGGAAGCTCCGCTAGCTTTACGCCCTGTTATACAGGCGGGAATCACTTTTGTGTCATTAAAGATTAATAAGTCTCCCTGAGAAAGATAATCAACAATTTCATAAAAATTATGATGTTCTACCTTACCTGTATTCCGATAGAGGACTAATAATCGTGCATCATCACGGTTCTCTGAAGGATGCTGCGCAATGAATTCCTTGGGGAGGTCGTAATCGTAATCAGATACTGCAGTATAAATTTTCGTCATCTCAAACATTAAAATATCCTATAAGTTACGAAATTATAACATCTTAAAAAAAGATAATCAAATCCATAAACCAACATATAAAAAATCGTGCAGAATTTTAAAATATTTAAAAAAATACACCAACACCAACCCTGCTATATATTGACAATGCCAAACATACAAACACAACATATAGTATATCAAAAAAGATAAGATGGTACAGTCTAAAAAACAGAAAAAATATCTCTTGACAAAAAATAAAAAAAGTTTATTGTCATATCCATAAGTGGTATTATGTGGTGAAAAGTGGGGAAAACTAAATTAAATGTTCACCGGTGAATACCATCATTCAATTGATGACAAAAATAGACTGGCTATACCAGCTCCTCTACGTGAGAGCATTAATGTGGAGGCAGATGGAAAGGGATTTTTCATAACGCGGGGGCTTGATTCATGTCTGTTCATGTATACACCCAAGGTATGGCAGGATGTCGTCTCAAGAATCGAACAACTCTCTTTTACTAATAAAAAGGCGCGACAATTTCAGCGTCTCTTTTTTTCCAAGGCACAAAGAATTCCTGACTGCGATCAGCAGGGGCGAATACTTATTCCTCAATACCTGAAAGATCTTGCCAAAATACAAAAAAACGTTGTAATTGTAGGAGTAAGCAGCCGTATTGAAATCTGGGATGAAAAGAACTGGAAAGATTTTGAGTCGGAACACGAAAAGACCTTCGAAGAGATCGCAGAAAATTTATTCCAGTTAGGTTATTCTTCCAGTGAAATAGAATAAATAACACCCCCCATTTTATATAGCACACTCGTGTGGAAACTGCTTTTCAAGGCAGTTTTTAGCGATATTTATGAGTAAAAGTTATCAGTAAACTTAAAACTTACAACTTTTAAATTAGGCTGCTTTTGGCAGCGACTAAGGTTGGTTCAATCTTGTAGATTGAACCATGCGTTTAGCATAGGCCTGTACGTTTTGGTTTACTCCAGGCGCATGAAACATGCAAAACGTTTCGGTTCAATCTTGGATGATTGAACCAACTCTGAAGGGAAACCAAGATTGAATTTCCTATACAATCAAGTTAGACCTTCGGCGGCTTTCTCAATGCAGAGCGAAGTGCCACTTCGCTCGTGACGAAGCAATCGTTTCGTCCTACAACTTTGAAATTCCTATATATCAAAAATGGTTGACTTAACAAGTGGCCGCCCTCATGTGCCGGTAATGGTTGAGGAAGTATTATATTACTTACAACCACAGCCAGGCCAAATTATTCTGGACTGTACCGTTGGAAGCGGGGGACATGCAGAAAAAATAATGGATAAAATAAAACCAAACGGACTCTTAATTGGTATCGATAAGGACCTGGAAGTATTGCAAATAGCCAAGCGGCATTTATCAGAAACAGGAAATTTCTTTAAACTTTACCATGCAGATTATTCAGATATTGATGAGGTACTAAACCAGGCAGGGGTTAGTAAGATTAATGGTGTATTACTTGACCTGGGAGCGTCATCCTTACAATTTGATCAACCGGATCGTGGTTTCAGCTTCTCAAAGGAAGGACCACTTGATATGAGAATGGATCGAACCAGGGGTATTACGGCAAAAGACTTAATCCATAGGATTTCCGAACAGAAATTAGAAGAATTATTGAAAAAATATGGAGAAGAACGGTGGTCGAGGAGGATTGCAAGGGCCATCATCAGAGAAGAAAAGAGAACAGGTATTACCTCGACAAAACAGTTGGCCGACACAGTTGAACGGGTTGTTCCAAGGGGTAAAAGCAAAATCCATCCTGCGACAAGGGTATTTCAGGCATTAAGAATCGCTGTTAACAGGGAATTAGAAAGTTTAGAGAGTTTTTTAGACAAGATCCACAATTATATGGCAGTTAGCGCCCGCATTGTAATTATCAGTTTTCATTCTCTTGAGGACCGAATTGTAAAAAATATTCTTATAGAAAAGGCAAACCAGAAAATATTTAAAATACTCACAAAAAAGCCTGTAGGACCAAGTGAAGCTGAGATAAAAAAAAATATTCGATGCAGAAGTGCAAAACTAAGATCTGCGGAAAGGATCTAACATGTCAAGAATATTACTAATACTTGTTATTACAACTATGATGGCAATGTTTATAGTCCTTGAAAAGAACAGAATTATAGAAATAGGGTATCAAATTGCTAAACTGCAAAAGAATTGTGCAGAATTATCAGAAAAGAACAGAAAACTGAACTATTATGTTAACCGGTTAAAATCACCGGAAATAATTGCTTATAAAGTACAATCTTTAAAGCTCCCGCTTATTCCCCAGGATGACTCGCCGGGAATAATGGTAGCAGGCCAAATAATGTCGAAAGAGAGCATGATGAAAACAGTAAAAATGAATTCGAATAAAGATTTATATACACTAAGGAAGCCGGTTTTAGACTGTTGTTCATTACATTACTAGTAGAGATACAGAATTTTGTGTCTCTGTTACTATGAAGCCCCCTCCCGGACGCTTTCGGGGCAAAATGTTTTTCTTTGTCCCGAAAGCATTCGTAAAATATGATTTTAGATAGTCTCTTACTATTTATGGAATTGTAACGTGACATTGTTAAAAAAACATAAATTTTGGGCGAATCTTATCGGCACTTTTCTCATCATAACCTTTATCGCCTTAGCTGTTCATATGGGGCGTATTCAGATCGTTGATCATAATAAATATAGTAAACTGGCCAGGATACAACAGTGTAAAAAAATTGAGTTACCTGCAAGAAGAGGCTTAATCTTAGACCGAAATGGTAATAAGCTTGCCGAATCTTTACAAGTAGGCTCTCTCTATGCCGATCCTATTGAAATAGACGATGTTTCTTCTGTCGCATATCAACTAAGTAAGATTTTAAAACTTAACAAGACAAAACTAACCAAGTTGCTTAACACCAATAAAAATAAGCGATTTGTTTGGATAAAACGAAAGATTTCCGATAAAGAAATTGATGAAGTTACAGGGTTATCCCTAAAAGGTGTTTACGTTAAACATGAGTACCACCGTTTTTATCCTAATGAACAACTTGGAAGCCATATCCTTGGATTTACGAATATCGATGAAGAAGGACTAGAGGGCATTGAGTTATCATCTAATAGTTTATTATCCGGAAAACCTGGATATAAGCTTATCTCCCGCGACGCATTACAACGCCAAATAATCACGCCGGAAACAGAAATAGAACCACCCCAGCATGGAAATAGTATCGTACTAACGATAGATACAAATATTCAACGTTTTGCCGAAGAAGAGCTGGAAATTGCTTGTAAGAAATGGATGCCTGCTTCTGCATCAGCAGTTGTTATGGATCCAATGACAGGCGAAGTTCTTGCTATGGCCAATTATCCAACCTATAATCCCAACCACATAAAAAAATCTTCTTTACATGCGAGACGAAATCTCGCTATTACAGACTGTTATGAACCTGGTTCGATTATGAAAGCTATCGTAATTTCAGGTTTATTTGAACAAGGCTTAGTAAGGCCTGACGACGTATTATTTTGTAATAACGGCGCTTACGAAATAGACGGGAGGGTTCTCCATGATACACACGGAGGCCACGGCAACCTTACTATTTCAGAAATTATCGCTTATTCGAGTAATATTGGAATGGCAAAGCTTGGAATGTTCATGGGAAATGAAAAGATGTACCAGTATCTGAAGCAATTTAACTTCGGGGAGAAAACCGGAATTGAACTACCGGGAGAGGCAGGCGGTATCTTTCGTCCCTTAAGACAGTGGTCAAAGAAATACTCATTAGTATCTATTTCGATAGGACACGAAATCGCAACAACACCGCTGCAATTTGTTACAGCTTTCTGCAGTATACCGAATGGCGGGCTTTTGTTAAAACCAAAGATTATAAAATCAATTATTAATTGTGACGGCAAGATAGTGGAAGAATTCCAGTGCCCTCAGCCTGTAAGGCGTGTTATGAGCGCAAATACAGCACGAAACATTGTAAACCCCATATTGAGAAAGGCTGTTACAGAAGGTACAGGAAAAAATGCAGAACTGCTTGAATATAATATTGCCGGGAAGACGGGTACTTCTCAAAAAACCGACGGCAAAGGAGGACGATATTCCCGTGAGAAATACGTCGGTTCTTTTATTGCATATGCACCCGCAGAACAACCCCGGATCTGCGTACTTGTAATGGTTAATGAACCACAAAATGGTTCATATTATGGCGGTACGGTAGCTGCCCCGGTTGTAAGAGAAATCATCAAACGATCGCTGCTTTATCTTAAAATTGAACCTTTAAAATTTCGAACGGCAATGCAGTAGTTATATCAGGAAGGGGGTGATAGATAATTCGCAACAATTTAGTTCTGTTAGAATATTATACTGTATTGTCTAATTTAAAAATATTGCATAAAAATAGGGAAAAAAATGAAAGATAAAGATATTGAAAAGCAGAATTTTATTTTATGGTATAGCCTTTACGCAACAGAAAGAGAGTTAGAAATAGCTAAAGCTAATAATAGTGAGACGTTGAAAAGACTTTTAAAGGAATATGCCGAGGAAGTTGACAAAATTGATAAATCAAAACGCTTATACGAGCGTATCATCCAATCGGGAAATACAAAACCGCAGGGTTTTGATGCAACATTGAAAATAGATTGTCTTTCTTATCAAAAAGAAAGAAGCCTTTTTGAAAAAATATAAAACTAAACATGAAATTAAGTGAACTTTGTTCCTGTTTAAAAAAATATAAACCTTATGATTTTGGAGAGAAGGAGGTATACGGGATTACACACGATTCCCGGAAGGTAAAAAAGGGTTATATTTTTGTTGCTATTAAAGGTAATAAGCTTGACGGACATAACTTTATCGCAGACGCTGTAGAAAAAGGAGCCGCTGCCCTTGTTATTGGAAAAAGAACCGATGTGACCACACAAATACCTCAAATAGTTGTCTCTAATACCCGCGAGGCCTTGGCCCTTATAAGCAGTTATTTTTATGGTGAACCCTCCTCGAAAATGATAATAACAGGTATCACGGGGACAAATGGCAAAACAACCACTTCCTATTTTACAAAATCAATTATCAATGCTTCAGGCAATGATACGGGATTGATTGGTACAATTCAGTATCAAATAGGTAAAAGGGTCATACCAGCCCGGGAAACAACCCCCGAGTCAGTTGAGATACAGAGTTACCTCTCGGAAATGCTCAAATCTCATATAAAATATGCAGTAATTGAAGCATCTTCCCATGCCCTCTCGCAACACCGGTTAGATGGGATCTGTTTTCGCTCTGCAATTTTTACAAATCTTTCCGCCGAGCACCTTGATTATCATGAGAACATCATAAATTATAGAACAGAAAAACTAAAATTGGTAAAAGGATTAGGCCCTGATGCGTTTACTATACTGAATGCCGATCATAATACGAGCAAACATTTTGCCGAGAGTACAAGATCACAACTAATCTGGTACGGTATAAGGAAAAAAAGGGCAGACGTGACGGCCGGGGCAATACGCACATACACCGATACCACAAAGTTCTCGCTGAATACACCATGGGGCAAAAGGATTATTACCTTAAAGTTAATCGGCAGACACAATATCTATAATGCGTTAGCCGCCGCTGCGAATGGATTGGTACTGGGCTTTACAATTGATACAGTAAAAACTGGTATAGAATCCTTATGTGCGGTACCGGGGAGACTGGAAAAAATTGACTGCGGACAGGATTTTCGTATCTATGTTGACTTTGCACATACACATCAGGCATTGCAAGTCATCTTGAGCGCTCTGAGAGAAACAACAACGGGACGTATTTTACTGGTTTTCGGATGCGGTGGAGACAGAGACAGAAAAAAAAGACCGAAGATGGGGCACATTGCAGAAAAATACTCTGATATTTTCTGGATAACAAGTGATAACCCCCGTTCTGAAGATCCTGATAAGATTATATCGGAAATCAAAAAAGGTGTAAAAAAAGAAGCCTGTTTCCGGCTGCAGCCTGACAGAAAAACAGCCATTGAAGAGGCACTTTTTGAGGCAAAAGCCGGAGATATTATACTTGTTGCAGGAAAAGGACATGAACAGTACCAGATATCAAAAGATACCGTAATTCCCTTCGACGATCGTGAGATTATAAAGCAATTCTTACAAAATAATTTAATATCAAATACTAAGTAACACCTATAATAAAATGGAAACTCTATCTTTTGAAGAAGTGATAAAAGCCATTTCCGGACAAACAACATATATAAATAAAGATACAAGGATAAAGGGAATATCCACCGACAGCCGGAATATCCAAAGGGATGATTTATTTTTTGCCCTGAAAGGAAACCGTTTTGATGGTCACCATTTTACTGGTCAGGCAATAAATGCCGGAGCCGCTGCGGCGGTTGTCTCAAGTGAAATAAGCTTAAATACAGAACAGAAGAGGTTTCCAATTATCCGTGTAAAAGATACGACAACCGCATTAGGTGATCTGGCAAGATATTATCGCCAAAAATTGTGCACAAAGGTTATCGGTATTACCGGAAGCAATGGCAAAACCACTACAAAAGAAATGACATATCACATATTATCTCATTTCGGTCCGGCAGTAAAATCACAAAAAAGTTTCAACAATTTTATTGGTGTACCTTTAACAATATTTGAAATAGAAAACAGACATCAGTACGGTGTGCTGGAAATGGGTACAAATGCTCCCGGTGAAATACGTCGTTTGTCGGAAATTGGTTCTCCCGATATCGCAGTAATTGTTAATATTTCAAAAACACATCTGGAAGGTCTCGGAAGCTTTGAAGGTGTTGTATCAGCCAAGGCAGAAATATTGGAAAACCTGAGAACAAATGGAGTATTTGTATACAATATAGATAATCCTGGCTGTATTAGGATTGCACAAAATTTTAAGGGTGAAAAAATCAATTTTGGCTTCGATCCCCATGCACACGTACGATGTACAGATGTGAAAAAGACAAAAAAAGGATACATTTTCACAATTAATAAATATTTAGAAGTCCATATTCCAATTCCTGGTTATCATAATATTACTAATTGTTTAGCATCCTTCGCAATTTGCTATGCATTAGGACACGATATCCTTCATATAAAGGACATCTTTTCCGATTTCAAGCTGCCTTCAATGAGAATGGAACAACAACGTATTGGAAACATTACAGTCATTAACGATGCATATAATGCAAACCCCGAATCAGTCCGTGCAGCCATACAATATCTTAGTGAAATTGATCCGATTGGAAGAAAAATCCTTGTAATCGGAGACATGTTAGAGTTAGGGGAAGAATCACCTCAATTACATAGAGAGATTGGAGAAATGATTGCACGTCTCAATATTGATTTATTATGGACTGTTGGAAAACATGCGTCGGAAGTTGCGAAGGCTGCAAAATCATCTGGCATGCCGGGGAAACAAATTTCTCATTTTCAGAATATTATTGATATCTCAAGCATTGAAATAGATAAAATTAAAGAGAATGATACGGTATTAATTAAGGGATCCAGGGGTATGCATATGGAATATCTAGTTGGAAAACTTCGGGAATTTTTTTTAAAGCATGAACCAATCCCAGTTGTAGCGGAGCCAAAATCCTTGATATGGAGTAATGGAGTATTGGAGTAATGAAGTTTTTTTCACAACAATACTCCATTACTCCATATCTATTATGGATTTATTAACGGTATAAAAACCTACAAAAACTTATCCTCATGGAAATGGGTAAAAGAAGTTTTCATTGACTACAAAAACAATAGAAATTTAATCCTTTAAGGTTAAGAAGGCTTGCTATACAATTGGCTCTCTTCTGTACATTCACTTGAGATATTTAGGTACATATCTTTCCGTTTGTGCCTGGCGGCCCTTACTGCCTTTTTGATCAGTATTTTTTTTGGGCAGTGGCTTATCAAGAAGCTCAGGATTTTAAAAGTCGGCGAAGACACAACAAAAACAGATTCTGAAGAGCTTAAGCGACTGCATTTTGATAAAAGAAATACACCAACCATGGGGGGAATTATAGTAATTCTTTCCATCTTCATTACCACTCTCCTATGGTGTAATATTTACAACGGATATATACTCCTGCTGATGTTTACCTTGATTTGGTTTGGTACATTAGGGTTTATCGACGACTATATCAAACTTACACAGAAAAACTCGGCAGGTTTAAGCGATACATCGAAATTGTTATTTCAATCAGCGTTGGGGCTTATATTAGGGTCGATTTTATATTTTCATTTTAACAAATTTACCTGGGGCACGAAGATTGTAATACCTTTCGCAAAAGATTTCAGACCAGACTTAGGACCATTCTATATACTGGTGGTCTCCTTTTTTATCGTCGGGATGTCAAACGCAGTAAACCTTACCGACGGACTGGATGGGCTGGCAATAGGATGCAGCATTATCGTAGGAATCGTCTTTGCTGCTGTTGCTAGTATTTCAGGCAGGATTGATCTCAGCAGTTATCTGAACATCCCTTATATTCCAGGAAGCGAAGAATTAAGTATTTTTTGCGCCGCACTTGTTGGAGGAAGCCTGGGGTTTTTATGGTACAACTGTTTTCCTGCACAAATTTTCATGGGTGATACGGGTTCATTGGCGTTGGGCGGAATGTTTGGACTCATTGCAATCATTGTAAAACAGGAGATAATGATGATTGTTGTAGGAGGGATCTTTATAGCAGAGGCTGTATCTGTCCTTATACAGGTAGCTTTTTATAAAATGACAAAAAAGAGAATTTTTCGCTGTGCACCCTTACACCATCATTTCCAGTTTAAAGGGTGGCCCGAGACAAAAGTTACAATCAGACTCTGGATCATTACAGCCCTGCTTGGAATATTTAGTCTTATATTACTATAAAAAAGGATTTATCTATGAGACCCTGGCATTTTGTTATATATACTGTGGTTGCCTTACTAGGGTTTAGCATTGTTACCGTTTATAGTACCGACATGGCAACTTTTGGATCCTATGGAAAAAGCTATCAGTTTATGAAGCATCTTTTATGGATATCTATCGGCATAATAGTATTAATAAC
>CAZPUD010000050.1:0-17843 GCA_964589115.1 uncultured candidatus Brocadiaceae bacterium
AGGGGTGGGTAAAAAGTCGTTGGGTTTTGTCTTTTAAAACCCAACCTAATTTAATGTTAAGGAATGTCAAAGTTTCAGAGTTGGTTCAATCGTTCACGATTGAACCGAAACGTTTAGCATGTTTCATATGCCTGGAATAAACCAAAACGTACAGGCCTATGCTAAACGCATGGTTCAATCTACAAGATTGAACCAACCTTAGTCGCTGCTAAAGGCAGCCTAAACTTGTATTATTGTTACTCCCAATCCATCTCAAAAAGGGTTACCGAATAAGAGATCTTTGTTCCGCTTCGGTCAACCTCAACGGTACAAGTGTCCCCGAACTGCTTTGTCTGAAGGTAATGAACGAGTTCCAGGAAATCTTTTATGACTTTTCCATCGATGGAAAGTATAACATCACCCACCTTGAGTCCTGCTTTCTCTGCCGGACTTTTCGGACTTACCTCCTGGATAAGCAGTTTATTATCCTTTTGAAGTTGAACTCCCATGTAAATCCGCTTTTTTGGTGCTTCCGGATGGGGAATAATCCAAACAAAATCAGCAGGTTCGAGCGGGATCTCAGTTAAAAAAATATCGTGTTCGGCCGGGGGCTTACGGCCCTCGAATTCGGCAGGATAAATTGTGTAATAGGGCAGAGCAACGCGCCGAAATACCCTTTTGGGTATTCCAAGATCATAGATTATATGGCCATTTCCTGCAAAAGTAAGAAACTTTTTGTCTTTACCCTCCCAGGAAGATAGATAATTAACAACCGTTTGGGCCATGTATTCTTCCCATAAAGATTGTACGTCATTATATTTTTCAAAATCTGTTGAACTTTTCATATGACCATGTATGGCATGTTCCAAATAAACCCTGTGAAAGAAATCTGCCGTATCGATTTCCGGCAACTGCTTTTTTTCTTCTTCACTCAAACCCTTTAATCCGCCTTTGCTTACCATCCTTACCATATCCTTCGGAGCATTTAAGGCAATGATTGGAATTTTATTTTCCCGTGCAAACACCAGAATATCTCTATATAGATCATAGTTATACCCCCACTCTTTATCCCAGTGTGTTTCCTCCAGGAACTTTTCCTCACTAATCTCGCCTGCGATCCAGTGGTCTAAGAAGGGCTGATATGGTCTTGTAAACATTTCCATACCAATTGCCAGATTATCTCCAAATTTCTCATAACATGCCTTCAGTACCTTTAACTGCACCTGATGGGCTGCTTTGTTTGCATGAGATTCTCCGACGTAAATTATGTCTGCACACTCAAAAAAACGGGTTAGATCAGAAAATTCTATCTTTTCCCCTGTAGAGATATGGATAATATCGTCAAAGTTTACCTCTGCCGGAAAGTTTTTTAACCTGCTTGCTTCTGAAAATACGTTCATCGGTAAGAGGAGACAAAATGAAAAAAGAAATAATACAGCCCTGGCAAAACTTTTCATCCAGAGGTGTTTGGCAAGGCTTTTCATAACCCTAAAAATATTAAATCCTATTGGTACCAGTTTGGGAAGTATAAAATCCGGCACCTTTACTGAAGAGGGTGATTCTCCAAAGATTTCAATCCTGGACATATTCTGTTCTCCTATATTGTGTATCTTTGCTGCTTTTAAAAGAGGTGCCTGGGATGAAGAAATATTAAGAACCTCTGCCACGACCCGGTCAATAGCAATACAATCAATACCTCCAAAAATTAAAGAGACTTGCTTCGGTGTTCCACTGGATGGTCCACGTCCTTCCATAGCTGTAACGCCATCCACAATGGTGAAGGCAGGTTTGACAGCGTGATAATTGGCTAACAGCATCTTTACATACCAGTCAAGATCGTCATTAGATGCAAAATGCCGCCACGCCTTCCTCTTGCCACTGACGCATCCATACATATTCTTTACTGCAGCAGTATACATTAACTGTACATGGGTCTTAAGTTTGGGGAGATTTATTATGGCGTCTATATCGAGTGCTTTACTTGAAACCGAAAGCGAAAATGGGATAGATCCACATTTGGTCTTTACCTTACGTGGTGAGTTAAGTTCGATAATTTCAATGCCATGCTCCACTGCAAAATGGTTCAGTCCTATCCGGGCTGCGATCTTTGATACAGCACCAAAGGCAGGACTGTCTCCAATAATTGGTGTCGCGCCTGCATCTAATATCTTTTTCGCTACAACCTCTATGATTATGGGATGGGTAATTATACACTCTTCAGGCAGGCTTTCTCTGAGAAGATTCGGTTTTAACAGCACCTTCATACCTTTTTTTATTATGGTGTGGACGCCGCCGAAGTGATTAAAGGTCTGCTCTACAGCCTTAGTGACCTTTTCCCTATCATAATTGGTGCACCGAACGATGGAAACACCGGTTGTACCTGACATAAATGAACCTAAAAGTATGATTTTAATATGTAATAAAAAATATAATTACAAAATAATATACTATTTTTCTGTTATTAATCAAATATTCATTTATTTATTTGCAAATACTTTATAGAAATGGAGTAGTGGAGTATTGGAGTGTTGGAGTAATGGTGGGGTTCACAACGATTATCCATTACTCCATTACTCCATTTTGCTACGATTTGATCTTTTTCATCGGTCTGAGGCTTCGCCTTATTAAATACTTTATAGGTGATTTACCTTTTCTATGGTTGAATCCACCATTTCCTTTTTTTCTCCGGGATATCAGTTGTACGAAATGAGAAAAGGAGGAGTACCTTGCGGAAGTTATTGTATGAGAAACCGCTGACGGGACCAACTGCAAGAATTTGCCTGCCCGTAGACCTTTCATATGCATTGATGGAGAATTTAGCAATACCTGTCTGCTTAATGGATTTAAAAATGGCAATCTCAGGGATTTCAAATGTCCCTACTAAAGGGACTGGTATAGGAATCGCAGGCATTCCTATAAGGGAATCCGAGCGATCTACTGAATGTGCGCCTGATGTGACGGCAACAATTATTTCAGCATCTTTCTCATCTTCTACAATCAATGCACCATGAGTTCCTAATAGAATCGATACAAGGCTGATGGCATACATCTTATTACTGAAATTTTCAATGGCATAGATTTTTTCACCAGAATATTCAGTGCTGGAATATTCAATATCTTTCATATCAATAAACACCTTCCTGTCTGCCAGCTCTTTGAAATTTACTCCTTCTAATGCCCTATCAACGGCAGTGCTTATAAGTAACTGCTCTACCGCAGTTTTTGTCGGGTCGGTAACACGGGGAGTACCCATGCAGCCCCCGGTACAAAGGATAGCAGTCGTTCCGGTTAACACACGAAAAAGTAGTTTTGGTATTTTCATCAACTCCTCCTGTCGCTTAAAATTATTTGTATGCAGTTTCATTTCCACTTAAGACTTTTTATTACATCCGTAACAAAAAATGTCAGCGAGGAAAATCCAAAGATAATAATCCAATCTTTCAGCCCTAAAGACACTACTTTAAATATATCTTTAAAATAGGGGATAGAGACGATTGCTGCTTGCATAGTTAATGAAATTCCATTTGCCATGAGAAGTTTTTTGTTGGTAAAAGTACCAATTTTTGATAATGGATATTTTACGTTTCTACAGTTAAAAGAATGGAATAATTGGGAGATTACCAGAACACTGAATGCAACCGTTCCGGATCGATCGAGGTCACTCTTCAAGGTATCACCCAAACAGCATGGTATTAATTCGTTTAAAAACCAGGAATAGAGATTGGCGGATTCTACGCTGCTTGTGTAATATAAGGCGCATAAATAAGCCAGTAGGGTGCTCAATGCAATAAGGAGTCCTTGCAGGATAATAAGTATGCCAAGATTTTTGTCAACGATTTGTTCTGTTGGCCTTCTGGGTGAACCCTTCATAATATCCGGGTTTACTGCATCAACACCTAATGCTAATGCAGGCAGCCCATCCGTTATAATATTTATCCATAATATCTGGATAGGAAGAAATGGTATAGGAAGATTAAAAACAGATATGAGGAGCATGGTCAGGATTTCACCGGCGTTACAGGAGAGCAGATAGTGAATAGATTTTTTTACATTATCATAAATGCCCCTCCCTTCTTCAATGGAGGCAACTATGGATGTGAAGTTATCATCGGTAATTACCATGTTAGAAGTCTCTTTAGTAACATCAGCACCTGTGATACCCATGGATATACCAACGTCAGCCTCTTTTATAGCAGGCGCATCATTGATGCCGTCGCCTGTTACAGCAATAACGGCGTTAAGTTTTTTCCATGCCTTTACGATCCGAAGCTTATGCTCTGCGGAGACCCTGGCATATACTGCTATTCTCCGCACTTCTTTTTCTAATGCGTTATCGGAAAGAGTGTCCAGTTCTACTCCATCTACAGCCTTTAAATTTTTTGTAAGAATCCCAAGTTCTCCACCAATTGCAATGGCTGTGTTTTTATGATCTCCGGTAACCATAACTGTTCTAATACATGCCCTGCGGCAGATAGCAATGGCATTCTTTGCCTCAGTTCTGGGAGGGTCTATCATAGCCATGAAGCCTGTAAAAATCATATCTTTTTCAATGTCAGAGGTTAGGTTTACACTATCAATAGGTTTGAACGCCATACCAAGGATGCGTAAAGCATCTCCCGCCATTTGTGAATTCTTATCTATTATCGCCCTGATATCATCTTTTGTTAAACCCCTTATTGTTCCCTCAATATAAATTTTTGTACAATCTTTTAATATTACATCGGGTGCGCCCTTCTCATAAACAAATGAAGCAGGGGGTACTCCTCTAACCGTAGACATCTTTTTCCGCTCGGAATCAAATGGGATTTCTAAAATAAGGGGATACTGTTTTTCTAAATCTTCTTTCCATATATTAGCCTTTGCCGCTGCACTCAGGATAGCACCCTCAGTAGGATCGCCAATGATCTTCCATGTATTATTATCCTTTATCAGATATGCATTGTTACATAATACTCCAATTTCCAAAGTCTTCATAAGCACTTGTTGATCGATCGGTGATAGAGGTATATTATTTATAGAGAAATCTCCTTCCGGAGCGTAGCCAGTCCCTGATACATTAATAGTTTTACCGTTGATATACATTTTTTTCACGGTCATTTCATTTTGTGTTAAGGTACCTGTTTTGTCTGTACAAATAACTGTAACGCATCCCAGAGTCTCTACTGCGGACAGTTTTCTAATTAAAACATGCCGTTTTATCATGCGTTGTACTCCCAGGGCCAGTGATATTGTCACTATGGCCGGCAGCCCTTCGGGTATAGCAGCAACGGCAAGGCTTACAGACATCAGGAACGCTTCCAATAAAGGATCTTTTCTCCATAACTCTAAAAGAAAAACGACTGTAACAATTCCTAAACACAGGTAAACCAACTTTTTCCCAAAGGCTTGAAGTTTTAGCTGAAGTGGAGTTTCTTCTGCACCTCTCTCCTGGATAAGACCGGCAATCTTACCCAGTTCAGTCTGCATGCCTGTGGACACTACAATATAAGTTCCCTTACCACTTGTAACCGATGTACCCATAAAGACTAAATTATTTCTATCTCCCAGAGGAATGGAAAGATTTGGAAGTGGTTCAGTTGATTTATTGGCAGGTATTGATTCACCGGTAAGGGAGGCTTCTTGCGTTCTTAGGCCGAAGGAAGAAAAGAGTCTGCCGTCTGCGGGTATATAGTCCCCGGCCTCCAGTAGAACGATATCTCCTGGTACAATACTGCGAGAAGGGATAGATTGTACCTTACCATCGCGGATTATCTTTGCGAAAGGTATGGACATTTTCTGTAAAGCCGTAAGGGATTTTTCTGCCCGATATTCCTGGATAAATCCAATAACAGCATTAATGATCACTATAACAATAATGGCTATTGCATCGTCCAGTTCTTTTAAAATACCAGAAAGCAGGGCAGCGGCAATTAATATCCATACAATAAAGTTGTTAAACTGTTCCAGAAAGATCAGAGAAAGAGATACACCCTTTTTTTTCTCTAGCTGATTATATCCATATTTTTGAAGTCTCTTTTCTGCCTCAGCCTGACTGATTCCTGCATTGATGTTCGTATCAAGGCTTTTTACTACCTCATCAATGTTCATGGTATGCCAGGATATCTCAGTCATAGTGTTTTTCTTGCAATTAAAGTATCTTCTATTTTGAATCGTACAAGGATGTGACATGTCACATCCATTGATGATACACTTCTGTGCCTGTCACATATTTATTAATCTGCTTGTAGCAGTGACTTTTTATCTTCCATTTAAAAAGAGGGGGCCTGGGGTGCATTAAGGGCAAGTTGATAGTTGATAGTGAATAGTGGATAGATAACTTAATGGCTAAATGGCTATTAACCATCCAACCATATAACCATTCAACTATTCACTAACTACTATTCACTATTCACTTTTTACACATACCTTAATCTTCTCTTTCTAAATGGGAAACCAGGATTGAAATTTCTATACATTGAATTGTATCAGTCGTTTCAAAAATACTCTGTTAATAATGTCAGATGGGGGAGGGGACCGTGGATGGTTGTATGATTTGTAAATCGAGTTGAGGTAAATGTTCCGCTCACCGCAGAGAACGCCGAGATCGCAAAGATTGTTATGGGATAAAACTATACATATTTTCCCCTTTCTATTTGTTTTCACTGCGTTCTCCGCGCCCTTTGCGGTGAACTATTACGGTATAAGATGTCTGTAATGCCTTGTGTTTTTTGCATTGTCTATTATTCTTCTTTTATCTCTTCTTCGAGCCTTTCAACCTCTAACCTAGCTGCTGCCTTTCGGCATAAGGGGCATACAATAACGTCTGTTCCACATATTTCACAACTATGAACCAAAAATCCGTCTACCCTGTTTTCGCATTCAGGGCATACCATTCTCTTCTCTGCAAGTGTTCTCCCCCACGGCACACTTTCACGTCTTACTTTACATTTTGGGCATATAAATGGCACTTCAACTTCATGTTTAGGTGCCAGGGCTTTTTCCTGGTGTTTATGTACTTCTCTTTCGGTTTTAGGGTATGTAGTCCTTCTTTCCCGTTCTCTACGTACTTCAACTTCATGTTTAGGTGCCAGGGCTTTTTCCTGGTGTTTATGCACTTCTCTCTCGGTTTCAGGGTAAGTATATCTTCTTTCCTGCTCTTCACGTATTTCTATTTCATGTTCAGGTGACATACCCTTTTCAAGGTGTCTATGTCTTTCCTTTTCCTCGGCATAAATGTAATTACCCAGAGATGCTGCCATAATAAGTGATGTAATTGCACCAGTAATAATTCCTTGAAAATATTTCTTTACCATGAGAAACCCTCCACTGCAAAGAATTTTAATATAAAGTAGTATAAAATTTACGTTGTCAATTGCGTGTATTTTTTCTTTAATAGAACCATTAACTTTATGATAATATTTTTACTTTTAGTACGTCATCTATAATGCTTACATGTTACACCTCCTTTTATAAGAGATCAGATCTATATTTCGAAACCCCATAATTATTTAAAAATTTTAATAAATTTAATATAAGCAAAAAAGATTCCAATCAATGTTTTTGAGCATATATTCACACTTTTTTGATACTATACTCCTTAATTATCTGTTCTATTTCGTTCTTATCCAGAGATTCTTCTCTTATAAGAGTTGCTGCAAGTTGATCAAGTATATCTTTATTGCCCTCTAGTATCCTTTCCGCCACTTTTTCAGCATCGGTTATCAACTTCTGAATTTCCTGATCTATAAGCCATGCCATATCCTCACTAAACCGCTTTGGTTGTGCAAGTTCTCTTCCCAGAAATGGATGTTCTTCACCTCTCTCCACGTTCACGGGACCAATTTTGTTACTCATACCCCATTGAGTAACCATTTTTTCAGCAAGGGCAGTTGCCTCTTTAAGGTCATTTTGTGCTCCGGTACTTATATCATGAAAATTTAATTTCTCAGCAACCCTTCCTGCAAGGGCTACAGAAAGTTTGTTTATTAGATAACTCTTGGGATAAAAATGCCTGTCCTCTTCTGGCAAGAGCTGTGTAATCCCCATAGACATCCCGCGTGGTACAATACTGACTTTATGGATAGGGTCCGTACCCGGAAGCATACAGGCAACTAGTGCGTGTCCGGATTCGTGGTAAGCAGTTATCTGTTTTTCAAGCTCACTGATAGTTTCTTCCCTGATAGCGCCCATAAGAATTTTATCGCGGGCTTCATCCAGGTCTGCCTGTTCAATTTTATCCTTATTTTTCCGCAGGGCAATTATAGCAGCTTCATTTGCAATGTTCTCGATGTCAGCACCCGTCATACCAGGAGTTCCTTTTGCAATCTTTTCCAGATTAACATTTTTTTCCAGTTTCTTATTGCCTGTATGAATCTCGAGAATTGACCTGCGTTCTTTCCATCCTGGTCTATCAACTACGATATGTCTGTCAAATCGGCCCCGTCTGAGTAATGCGGGGTCAAGAACATCGGGTCTGTTCGTAGCGGCCATTACTACAACCTCTTCATGCGGCTCAAAACCATCCATTTCTGCCAAAAGCTGGTTCAGCGTTTGTTCTCTTTCATCATGTCCTCCTCCAAGTCCCGCTCCCCGTACACGCCCTACAGCATCAATTTCATCAATAAAAATGATACTCGGCTGGGCATCTTTTGCCATTTTAAACGTATCACGAACACGGGATGCCCCTACACCTACAAACATTTCTACAAACTCTGAGGCATTAACACTAAAGAAAGGAACGCCTGCTTCTCCTGCTGTTGCTCTTGCGAGAAGGGTTTTCCCGGTTCCAGGGGGTCCTATAAGGAGAATTCCTTTAGGGAGCTTCACCCCCATTTTCTTAAACCTAAGGGGATTTTTAAGAAAATCTACTTCTTCTCTCAATTCCTGTTTTGCATTTTCCATTCCTGCCACATTTTTGAAGGTAACACTGGGCTTCCTTATATCATAGAGTTTTGCCTTACTTTCTCCAAAAGTAAAAAGTCTTCCAGCGCCTCCTTTAATATGCTGGGAACCCCTTATCGCCAGGATCATTAAAATCCATATACCGATAAGGACTACGAATGGTAAAATACTTTTAAAAAATCGCCAAACAACTGTTCCCTCATTATGTGGTTCAACGTTAATAATAACATTTTTTCTCTGCAATTTTTCAAGCAGCTTTTCACCTTGAAAAATAGGCAAATATGTTTGAAAATTTTTTAATACAATAGGCTTTTGTTCGTCTGATGGCGAAAAGGTCACTTCTTTATGGAATTCTCCTTTTATATGCAGACCGTTTATAGAAACTGAAGCAATGTTTCCAATATTAAGCTGTTTAATAAATTGGCTGTAACTTATGGCGTGATTTATTTTATTTTGATTTTCATCTTTATATTGACCGTGTACTTGTGAGGCATGGAGAAATTGTGTCACAAAAATGAAGCTGCAGGTAAACAGGAAGATGAATCTTCCTGTAAAGAGTATTATCCATTGAGTATCTTTACATCCATTTGTTTGATATTTTGCCATTTTAGATACCTCTTAAATTTAAAATAGAGAGATGTGACTATAATTATTCTTGTATCATTATTTAGCTTATATAATGTCGGTAATTTTTGCTGCAATATCAATGCCAGCCACTTTGGGCAAGCCTAAATCAGTATGGTTAATGCAATTACATCACCCAGATATGGAATAATAAAGTGTTGTGCAGAAGGGAAAAGACGAATACTATGATGTGAGGTGGTATGACTGATTTGTTTCGAACTGAGAAATTAAGATAAGCTATATAAATTACACTATTTATAAGCCCAATATGTGTAAATGCCTGTGGAAAATTTCCAAGGAGTTCTCCCATGTGAGGTGAGAGATGCATCGCGGATCTAGGTATACCTTTAGTCCCAATTTCGTTCACCTCCGATCGTCTCAGGGAGCGATGTGGTGGGGGCAGCAATGCAAATCGCTCCTGTATCAGAATGAGAAAGCATTTTCAGGATAAGTCCGATCTGATTGTGATAGGAAGCCATTCACCAGCCTATTCTATATTATGTACAGCCTAAAATGGCTGTGCGCCACTGTTCCCATGCCGCTTTAATGCTTCGTCATCCTTACGGGCATAGGAAATCTGCAGCTTGATATACATTGGCTTTCCGCTACCACCACCTCTGCGAAGGGCCTCAACAATTTTTTCCAGTTCATTCTTTATATTCTGAACGGTTAATATCTTCCGTGACTTTACGTGAAACAACATCATGAGGTTCACCTAATTTACCTCCAACAGCGGCAACTATGGCACCAAATATTAATCCGATGAACAAGAAAATACCTGCCCTGGATACAGTTGTTGCAACAGCTTGGCCTGTCTCGCGTGCCTGCTGTTCAGCTTCCGCTTTAAGTTCTTCAAATTCTCTTTTAGCATCCTGATACATCTGTATCCAGTTATCAGCAACCCTGTTAGCTTCCTCACGGCTCATATCGGTACGGGCGACTATAACATTTACAACAGCTTCTTTATCGATCTCTTTTGTCGCATCACCAAATAGTTGGTCGATAATTTCATCCGGTCCGCCGCGTACTATACCCTGTTGACCGGTAGCTATATCTTCAGCACCCTCTTTTGCTCTTTCACTAAGTCTTTCAGGCTCCAACTCGGGTTTTCCGGTTTGTTCTAGTAATGTTCTCGCTTCCTTTCTAATATTACTTAAGTCAATACCGTTTTTCGTTATTCTTTCAATTGCTTCACGTGTGGCAACACCGGTACCCTGTGCTGCCAATGATAAGGTTTGCTTAGCAATACCGCCGGCACCGCTTATAATAGTACCGGTAGTGGCTGCAATTAAATAGGAAGTCACAAGTGTAAAAAGGCTAAATGTTATTAAGCCGTGTAATATGCTGTCTATTGTCCTCGGAATACCGGCAAGACGTCCTGCTACTAAGCCACCTGTAAAAAGTGCTATCAGCATACTAACAATCCCCCAGATTAAGGCACCTGTGCCTAAACCGGCTAGTGGATCTCTTTCCTCCATTGGGTCTACAGTTCCCATTCCAACACCTATTCCCAGCAAACTAAGCATTAATTGGACAACTAATGCTATTGCAAGTCCTCCAAATACAGCTCCCCATGAAATCCTTTTGAAGGCTGCCAAACCGGTTTCAAAGTATCTTGCACGTCTCTCGCCTACCCGTCTTTCAATACCTTCCTTCCTATCGATTGAATTAACCATAATTCAAATCCTCCTTAAAATTATAATTAGTTATAAAGACGAAAATAAAAGTTTAATTACTTAAAACAATACAGTTTTATTGATTTATAGGTGTGTAGTTTAGTAATGCACTGTGTTGAAGAAGACTATGGAAAAATGGAAAAGCAGATAATCAAACTTTGGTTAACATGTTTAACCTTGTGGTTGTCTAGTATTATCTAGTATATAGTTACCGCGGTTTATAACGGTAGGTTATATTGTAATTTCTTTTGAATATGGAAATTAAGATAACAATATCAATAACAGAGAGGAATTCCCAATAGCATCGCTTACACAAATTGTATCGCAAGATATGTGCCAGAAGATTACAAATATCTATAAATGACAAAAATGAAAGACTATGCTGCAAAAACACCCTTTTATTGAGGCGTCATTTATTTTTAGAATACTGTATGAAGGTGTTGTATAAGTAGTGTTTTCTCATAGCTTAATAATAATAATCAAGAAATTAATTTTTTATCAGTTTAACATTCATGAATATTTGTACAACGATGTTGTATCATGTTCTTATTTTCATTCATTAATATTGTGCAATGTCTATATTGTGTAATGTCTCATTTATGTAATGTTACAATTCTGTGTTGTGTCACATTTTGTTCTATATCAAATACAGGTTTTGTGAATAGCATAGAAAAATTGTAACTGCATGAAATCTAATGATTAGAATAGGAGGAATTGCTGACCTTTAGTTTTGTTGAAAAAATTAAAAAAGCTTGCAATCTGCTTCATTTTTGTTTTAATATCGCCTCAAAATTAAAAGGCAATTTACTGTCATCGTATCGAACAGTACGGTAACGGAAAATTATGCAATTTCAGGAAAATACCGCAGATGAACGTCCATAAGTTTTATAAATTTAAATATTGAGAACAAATCTTACCATGGTAAATTCTTCCACAAACTGCCTCCAGAAAGAGAGTGCATCGCCGCAGTTCATAGAAAAAAAATCCACCTTTAAGCATTTGAAACTTTATCTGATAAAACCCTCCAAATATGATGATGACGGTTATGTCATCCGTCACTGGAAGGGGGTGCTTCCCAGCAATACCCTTGCATGTCTTTATTCTCTCACCTTAGATATCAATGACCGGGATGTTTTCGGAGAGGGTCATAAATGGGATATTCAAGTCATTGATGAAACGGTTCAAAAAGTCGAGACTGCTAAAATTGTCAAAGAAGGCCGCAGGAGAGGGACTAAAACAGTGATTGCTCTCGTAGGGGTCCAATCCAATCAATTTCCTAGAGCCGCAGATTTAGCCGTGGATTTTAGGCAAGCCGGATTAGACGTCATGATTGGAGGTTTTCACGTCAGCGGGGTTCTTGCGACCTTTCCGGAATTGACTCCGGAACTTGCCGTATTGAAAAATGCAGGTGTTACGCTTGTGGGTGGTGAAGTGGAGGAAAAATGGGGGCTTCTATTGCGGGATGCCGTAGAAGGAAAACTCCGCCCGGTTTATAATTTTTTAATGCAGACACCTTCTTTAGAGTATGCTCCCGTTCCTCGAATTCCGGAAAGCGTGCTTAACCGCTATGCAATCAGGCATTTTGCAACACTCGATTGCGGCCGTGGATGTCCCTATCAATGCAGCTTTTGTACGGTGATTAATGTCCAGGGGCGGCAAATGCGATACCGGCCAGTGAAGGCTATCCTGGACCGGATCCGCCAAAATTATCATCAGCATAAAATCCAGTATTATTTTTTTACCGATGATAATTTTTGCCGTAATAAAAACTGGGAAAGTATTTTTGACGGGCTGATCAGGCTGCGCGAAGAAGAGAAGATCCTGGTCTCATTTGTGATGCAGGTGGATACCCAATCTTTTAGGATTAAAAATTTTATTGAGAAAGCAAGGCGGGCAGGATGTTCCCAGGTTTTTATCGGCATGGAGAGTCTCAACGAATCGAACTTACAGTCCGCCGGGAAAAAACAAAATGATACGGGTTGCTTCAAAGAATTGATTGATGCTTATCACGATGCCGGTATCGTAACACATCTAGCTTATATTATTGGGTTTCCGTTTGATACCGAGCAGTCCATCCGAGAAGATATAGCCCGACTTCGTCAACTTGGTGCCGAGCAAGCTTCCTTTTTCATGATGACGCCGCTTCCCGGATCTATGGATTACAAGCATGTATTTTGTGGTCGGAAGATTTTAGACCATGATTTGAATAATTATGACTCTTTCCATGAGACTTTTGCTCATGATAATCTGAAAAATGGCAGCTGGATGCGATCTTACAGAAACGCCTGGCTGGATTTTTATAGTGTGACTCATATGGCAGACATTTTAAGAAACGCCCGTCCCTCGAAATACTGGAATATTTTTCTCAATTTCATCTGGTACAAAAATGCCGTGCAGGTAGAAGGTGGTCACCCCATGATCAACGGTTTCTTTAGACTGAAAGGACGGCGGAACCGGCGCCGCGGATACCCGATCGAAACAAGGTGGAATTACTTTAAGTGGCGTGTCAGCGATATCAAAGTAACCTTAACGGGATGGATCAAACTGGTATTAGAGATGGAAGATGTCTGGCTTTTGACGCGCAGGCGAAGTCCTCTTGAACAACAGGTCGTGCATGAGTTTCTGCGTAGGAGGACCCAAGTGGCAGAATGGCGTAACTTGAAGATTACTGATCTTCAGCAGCTTTATCATAAAGCAGCGATGGTGCTTGAACGTAAGCCGGCATTGAAACAAAATAGTCAGCCGCATATACCTTCCAGACTCCGGCTGTGGTTCCGTAAATGGAATGTATTCTCGGATTCCCTCACTATCACGAGAAGGCCTATGGTAGAATTTTGGAAGGAAATGTATTCTCGTTTGAAATCCGGGCGCATTCACAGAATACCCCTCCTGCGAGTCGCATTTATTGGTTTCCAGGAAAGCGTTTTGATGGCGAGATTTCTCTTATCTCTTTTAAATCAATTGATGCGGGGCGAAGAACGTCTGTATACGACTTAAGGATTTTAAAATCAAAAGAGTACACTCCAGCCCATCCTACAAAAGAGAATAAAGAAACATTTTGAATTGTGCAGCATAAGGGTGTAATAAGATTTGTCCATACACAAATATTGAGATTCCTATACGTGAGATTAATAATTATGTTCTAAAGAAATTTATCTCAGCAAATGCATCTCTTTGTGTGCTACAACAACTCCTTTTTGTGTGACGGTAAATTGCTTTTTGTCCTTTTCCAGGTTATGTCCAATCTGCATCCCGTCTGGAATTACTACAAACTTATCAATAATAGCCTTTTGAATTTTGACATTTTTACCAATTTTCACACCTTCCATAATAATTGAATCATGGATTTCAGTATGACAATCAATTGTCACATCGGGAGAAATAACTGACCTTTGTATCTGGGCACCATTGATAATGCAACCATTGGATACAAGTGAGTCTGCAACCATACCATATTTATTTTCTGAGAAAATGGTTTTTGCAGGGGGAAACTGTGCATGATAGGTACGAACAGGCCAGCTTTTATCGTAGAGATTAAAGACAGGTTCTGCCTGAATCAGATCCATATTTGCCTCCCAGTAAGCATCAAGTGTTCCAATATCCCTCCAATATTTGTCCATTTTATTATTTTCTTCATTAAAAATAAATGCTAGTAAGCGGTGTTTGTTAATCATCGATGGGATAATACTCTTACCAAAGTCATGCTCAGTGTCTTTTTTTGTATCATCAATTATTCGTTTTATCAGCATCTCTGTATTGAAAAGATAAATGCCCATAGACGCCATTACCATTTTTGGATTTGAGGGAAGGGGTTTGGGATTGGTTGGTTTTTCATCAAAAGCTGTAATTTGTTGTTCATTGTCTATGCTTATAATTCCAAATCTCTTTGCCTCACTTATAGGCACTTCAACACATGGTATTGTGAGGTCAGCGTTTCTGGCTACGTGGAATTCTATTAATTTCCGGTAATCCATTTTATAAATATGGTCTCCGGCCAGGATTAGGACTACATCCGGTCGCTCCCTTTCAAGAATATATATATTCTGATATACTGCATCTGCCGTTCCCTGGTACCATAAATCACTTATTCTTTTCTGCGGAGGTATATTCTCGATGAAATCACCCAATTCGTTATTAAAAATATTCCATCCGATTCTCAGATGCCTATCCAGGGAGTATGATTTATACTGCGTCAGTACGCATATCCTTCTTAATCCTGAATTAACACAGTTACTCAGTGTAAAATCAATTATGCGGTAAATACCGCCAAAAGGGACGGCTGGCTTTGCTCTGTCTTTGGTTAAAGGGTAGAGCCTTTCTCCTTGCCCGCCTGCCAATACCATCACAAGTACTTTTTTAAACATATTAGCATTCAATATAATAATCCTTATCTAACTAATTTTATCAATCAATTCTTTTATTTTATTTTTTAATCCACTTAAATCAGAAGACTTAACTATGTATGCATCAGCCAGCCAGGTCATAAAATTGTCCTGATAACTGCTATAGGCTGTATTAATAATAATGGGAATCTTTCTATGCTCACCCAATATTTTCCCCATTGATTCAATACCATTCATTTTGGGCATATTGATGTCCATTACTACAAGGTCTGGAGAATGCTCTTTCATCTTCTGTATCGCTTCAAGACCATCCATTGCCGTAATAACGGTATATCCTTCTAAAGATAATTCTTGTTTATAGAGTAAGAGTTGATTTTTGTCGTCATCAACTACAAGTATAGTTTTCACTTCTCACCTCATTACAAAATTGTAAATTATTCTCCTCTCTCAAGGATTGCTTTTAGTACAATGGCACTGTTGTATTCTTCATCACGGGCAGCATAAATAAAGGTAACAGCTCCTTAAGTTAAATTACTCATCAACAGTAAACGGGTCATCTACCATCGTTCCATGGAATTTTTCTGCATGTGTAATGGCGTCTTGGCGTTGTTGAAAAACATGAATGCGGTTATCATTAGTTTCATTTGTAATTAACTCACTTTCTACAAAATAGGCCATATATGAGTCAATTTTATTACCTCGAATTTCGTCGGTAACGATAACATGGTCAACTTGCTGGATATTTTTCTTGAACCACTGTGTTGCACAATAGATAGAGCAGAATTTTTTGTGAGAACCGTCTTTTGTTATAACATTTACCTCATAGATGGGTGCAACAGCAGAGCCGTCATAGGCACACCGGGGATTTTTCAGGAATTTTTGATAAAATACCCCGGTAAGAGAAATGCAGAAAATGATAACGAGTCCTATCCAAAAATTTTTTGCCATATCTCTATGTCAAAATTAAATGAATGGTTACCATGGTAATAGATGCTAGTAAACAAAATACAGATAAACTATTTATCTTTAAAAAAATCCGTTCTGCTGCGGGCCGTACTTCTTTATTCTTGAAAAGAAGGTGAAGGATGCCCATCCAGCCAATTCCAAAGGTACCTATGATAAATAACCCAAGCATGATTGGTGCATCAGGTACCGTACCATTTCCTATAAAACAATAGATACAGTGATGGTAGGGGAGTTGCATTAATCTGGGGGCAATATTCTCGAAATAAGTGAAAATTACAATAGGGAAGTTAATAACTCCTAATATTGCCTGGCTATAAAGAATAAACTTCTTATATAATGGAGTTAACGATATCCATTTTTTTGAAAGTGTCGTGAACAATAAGGCTATAAGTGTTATATTTGTTACAAAATATGCGACAAACAATGCCTTTTGAAAATTTTTTCCAAAAATAGCCTGAGGGACCATAGCGGAAGGTCTCATCGGCACATCAAAAAAAGTGGCACAGCAGGAAACAGACATTAAAGGTCTCATACGAAGTACATAAAAAATATCTCCAATACAATCGATAAGGAATATGCCGCAAACTATGAGGAGGAAGTATAAATTCTGCCTCTCCAGAGGTGCTGTTGGAGTGGATTTATCGACGTAATAATATAACAGCCATCCGCCCATAATAAAGAAAGAAACAGGTTTTACTATTTGGAGAAAAATGACTGTAGAAGGCAGGATTTGTGTAACGCCAAACATACACATCGCCCCGGGGACCTCTTGCACGAAGCTTTGAAGCATAAAATAGAACCAGGGCCAGGCAAGCATTCGAATAAATATAGCTACACATGCCAGCAAAAATATCAAATATCCTTTTTGCTCAAATTTCTCCTTTGTTTCTAAAGGTATATTTGGTTCAAAACGAAGAAGCGTTTTGAGTGTTGTGTAGATCAAAAATCCCCCGAGGAAAAGTGACAGGAATGCGACAAAAAGCATGATAAGTGTATAAATATTTATAATCATAGTTTATCATAGCGTGGCGTAACCACAACCAAAATCCTCAAAGTGGAGTAATGGAGTGATGGATTATTGTTGTAATAAAAACTTCAGTACTCCAATACTTCATTACTCCATATCCAAAATTGCTACACAGAGCATAATCTATAATCTTATAAATTAATCCTTCCGTTTTTCATCTTAAAGGTCACATCTGCAGCCTTCTCAAAACGGGAATCATGGGTAACGACTAAAATAGTTGCACCTTTAGTTTTCAACTCCTTCAAAAATTCCAATATTTGCATGCTTGTTTCATCGTCAATATTAGATGTAGGTTCGTCAGCGATGATGATTTCAGGGTTATTCACCAGTGCACGTGCAATGGCGACC
>CAZPUD010000051.1:0-17827 GCA_964589115.1 uncultured candidatus Brocadiaceae bacterium
ACCAAAAGAGGTATAGCATGTCATTGCGAGGGTCTTTTCCGAAGCAATCTCCTGAATACTTCAAAAGGGATTGCTTCGGGTAAAAACGCCCTCGCAATGACAGATACTATATAATCTATTATTAACAATTATGTTGACAGTGTAGTAGAAGCTGCTAGTTGATAGTTGTTAACGGCATATGTTTGAGAAAGTACCCATCTTTGTTTATTCATCTCCTAAGTAATATTTGCTGGACAAGCATGCCGGTAGTCAAAAACATCCCGTCCAAAATTTCTCCTAAAAATACATCGATCAATATGATCCAGAAAAAAGTAGTTTCTCATATAGTTTATGTCAGTAGCAGCTTTTGTAATAATTTAATTTTTGGAGGTATAATTTTGTTTTTAGAAACAATTCATTCTGAGGGATTATCACATTTTTCATATCTTATTGGCAATAAAGGAAAAGCAGCCGTTATTGATCCGAGGATCGATTGTGAAATCTATGTGGATATTGCTTACCATCGCAATTTACAAATCACTCATATTTTTGAAACACATTGTAATGAAGATTACATTATCGGTTCCAAACAACTAGCAAAACGTACCGGAGCAAAAATTTATCATGGAAAACATGCCTCTTTTATGTATGGAAACCCTGTATCTGAAGGCGATACTTTTGAATTGGGCAATATACTCCTCAGTATATCAGAGACACCGGGTCACACCCCGGAGAGTATTTCAATCGTTTTAGCTGATAAAAACTTCAGCGAAGAGCCAATTGTAGTTTTTACAGGAGATACGATGTTCATCGGTGATGTAGGTCGTACAGATCTCTCCCTTAATGAGAATGGTGTCAATGCAGGACTGCTTTACGATAGTATTTTCAAAAAAATATTTCCCCTCGGTGATCCTGTAATCCTTTATCCGGCTCACGGGGCTGGCTCTTTTTGCGGAGCTAAAATAGCATCACGGGAATTCTCAACCATTGGTTATGAGCGTAAGCATAACCCTATTTTTCAAATGAACCGTGACGAATTCATCAGATACAAGTGTAACGAACATCACTACAAACCACCATATTTCAGTATAATGCGCAGGTATAACCTCGAGGGATTTACTTTACTAAGAAATTTGCCAAATCCAGCACCAATTCGTGTCGATGAATTTGCAAAAGCAATAGATAGGGGAATGGTGGTACTCGATGTACGCGGCCTTGAAGCCTTCTCAAGTGCTTATATCCCCGGTAGCATTGCAATTCCTTTAGAAACTGTACCTGCGTTTGCCGGCTGGTTTTTACCATATGATAAACAGATTGGACTCGTCATAGATCAGTATGATCAGGCGGAAATAGCAGCCCGCTATCTGATACGTCTTGGATATAACAATATTTATGGCTATCTCGAACATGGCATGTATGAATGGGAGGCAAGCGGACGCAAGTGTGATAGAATTCAAGCAGTCTATACCGGAGAAATACTGCAGCGTTTTTATACAAAAAACAACTTTATCCTTCTGGATGTTCGCAGTAAGGATGAATTCGAAAAAGGGCATTTATCAAATGCTATCAACATATTTGTAGGAGAACTACCAGACTATCTGGACAAAATTCCTAAGGACCAGTTACTAACCTGCTTTTGCACTACGGGGAAAAAGGCAATAATTGCTGCCTCGATACTAAAAAAAAATGGCTTTCAAAAGGTCGAAGAATGGCTGGGTTCTATAGCAGCATGTTATGCCCTTGGTTGCCCCGTTGTAACCGGATCGGGAGGAACTATCGTGATATCAAGTTAGGCTGCCTTTGGCAACGACTACGGTTGGTTCAATCTTGTAGATTGAACCATGCGTTTAGCATAGGCCTGTGCGTTTTGGTTTACTTCAGGCGTATGAAACATGCTAAACGTTCCGGTTCAATCGGGGACGATTGAACCAACTCTGAACTATCATAGTATTAAATTATGCCTTCTGCGACTTTTTTAAATACTTATGTAGGAGCGAACCTTGTGTTCGCCCAAAGGGAAATAAACATAAAGGTTTTGAATTGTGCTGAGCAAGGGCAACATAAGGTTTGCCCTACAATAGTTCATTTATAGAAAGGAGGTGAGGACTATGTGCGCAAGTTGTGGTTGCGGTGAGGTAAAGGAAAATCACGGAAACAAAGACCATATCACTATGGATGATATCGAAAGGGCAGCAAAGGCTGCCGGTATAACACCAGAAGAGGTTACTCAAAACATCCAACAATCAGTTCAACAACATTCGAAAAGCGGAACGACCAGACAGCCTTAGACAGAGAAGTTCGATATCCCAACTGAATAGGTCGAATTAAAGTAGGGGCGAAGCATTTGCTGATATGAGATTAAGTACAGTTTTTATGTGCTTGGCGGCAAATGCTTCGCCCCTGCCGGAAGTTTCTCAAAAACTAAATTGTTATATCTTAAAAGGGTCATATAGCAGGAAGCAAGTGCAAAGGTTCCCATGCCACCTGACTCTTGTCTTTTCTTCTAAAATTTAAGCATTCTCCGATCCAAATAGTTTCCCGTTTACTTTCACAGAATTTATAGGTATATTAAGGAACACAAACTATATCTCAAAAACTCTGTGGGTTTAATCATGTATTCTATTAACAAATATTGTTTTAATGAATTTAAATCTACACCAGGGCATCGTGCGAATTATGCCATTCTTTGTAACCCTGAGTTTGAAAAAAACAAATGGGGTATGAAGTACTCCCCTGCCAATAATTATTCACAGGAGTATAAAGTCCTTTCACTCTTCTCACATCCTCAAATCCCCGTCCGATATAAAGAGGGAAACGATACGATGTATAAAGATGGTAAACCTGTATTAATTCAACACTATCTCATCATGACCCATTTTGAAGGAGAGGATGTTGTTGAATACTACAAGAAAAAAGAGTTACCGGATCAGAAGGAGATTGGGACTCTGCTCCAGTACTTTTCCAGTGCGATGTTACCATTGCAGCATATGCACTCCAAAGGATACATTCACTCTGATATAAAACCAGGCCATCTTATTTTAAATCCCGAAACGGGTACTATGGGACTCATTGACCTTGAATGTACAATTAAAGAAGGCGAACTCATCTGCGGTATGAGCAAGGAATATGCCTCACCGGAGCAAAAAGAAATGATTCGTCTATTACGCAGTATTCCTGATAAAGGAGATGAAAGGTCTGTCCTGAAAAAGGTTAAACTTACTGCCGCCTCAGACCTCTACTCCATTGGCCTGATCCTCTACCAGATAATAACAAAGAAATTATGGCAAGAGGTACGCACCCCTCCGAAAGAAATAAACAAGGCCATTTCTGACAAGCTAAACAGGATCGTTCTTGGACTGCTCGAGGAAAGCAACGATAACCGCATACATTCCGCTGAAGTACTGAAATCTGAATTAGAATCAGTATAATTCAAGAAGATTGCAGAATTTTGGCAGTGAGTAGGAAAAACTTCTCCGGCAATAGTAAGAAATTTGCTTCCTCTTATTTTTCATTACGATCTGTAATTTCCATATTTAAAAGCTCTTTCGCCATTTTCTTAATTATACCAATATCCGAGTTAAGTATTTCCACCAAAAATTCTTTAGCCTCCCTTATCCCGATCTCATTAAGGGTACTGAGGATTTCTATTTTTAAAAAAGTATTATTTGTCTGTTGAAAAAGTTTTATAAGAGGCTGTACGGATTTCATACTTTTGAGTTTACCAAGGATATAGATTGCCCTTTGAACTGTCTCCCGTTCCGGGTGTCTGAGCGCATTTATCAATTTTTGTTCGAAATCCTTGTTTTCGTAGTCTGATATATCAGCACCACAATAAGGACATATTCTATCATTCCCCTTTATCTCTTTCCAACATACAGGGCAAAAGAATGTCATGGTATTTTATCAAGCTTTTAGTAATTCCACGTCTGAATCAATATTTTTATATCTTGATATGTTAGCGTTACAGCAAGGGCAGGTTCTATCAATTATCTTTACCTCTACTGGGTTATTTTTCAAAAAACTAAAGTGTTACAAAATTTATTTATTCTTGAAAAAGTCTGGTTTTAAACCAAATGATGAATTGCTGATGTTTGGCCGAAGGTAAATAAACCAGAATACGATACCAACTAGAATAACTCCACCAATAAAGTTTCCCAGCGTAACAGGAATGAGATTATCTATAAGAAATCCCTTCCAGGTAAGTTGAGAAAGGTCTAATGTTTTTCCTGCCATTTTTTCTGCAGCAGCCACAACAAATGGATTTTTTCTCAATATTAGACCCGTTGGAATGAAATACATGTTTGCAACACAGTGTTCAAACCCGCTGGCAACGAAACCTCCTATAGGAAATATAACCGAAAGCACCTTGTCTGCTATACTCTTGCCGCTGTAGCATAACCAAACGTTAAGACATACCAGCGCATTGCATAATACGCCCCTCACCATGGCTGCTTTAAATGACAAATTGACCTTTTTGTGGGCAATGAGCAGTGCCTTTGCACCCGTCATATGATGAAAAAATTCCCATTGGTGCGCCATATACATAAAATAGACCATCGTGAGACCACCTATAAAATTACCAATATATACGATGGTCCAAATCTTGAATAACTCATGCTTTGTAATCCTTTTGCTTACGTAGCCTACGATATTAAGGTTGTTACCGGTAAAGAGTTCAGCACCGGCTATCTCTACCAGTATGAGTCCAAAAGAAAATACCACACCGGTAATAAGGGAAGTAATGCCAAAATGTAAGGTGGTATCGCTTGTCACAAACGTAGCAAACTGGGCACCCATGGCAATGTAGATACCTGCCATAATACTTAATATAAAAGTTTGTGAAGGACGCAGTCTTGCCCTCACTACGGCCTTATTTTCAACGATGGAAGCGGTTTGTTGGGGTGAATATGCAATTTCTGTATTTTTAATGAATTTCGGAATATTGTTTTTTCCCATTTTCTTATCTCCCTAATCATTCCTCGAAGGACGTAAGTACACAAACCAGTATGCACCTGCGATCAGCACCATACCTCCAAATAAATTCCCAATGACAACAGGGCACATGTTATCGACTAAAAATCCTTTAAAAAAGGTGAGATTTGAAAGGTCTAAACTTTCGCCACGCACTTTTTCAGCAGCGGCAAGTACCGCACGATTACCTTTCAAGACAAGTCCCATAGGGATAAGCCACATATTGACAACGCAGTGTTCAAACCCGCAAGCAAAGAGACAAGATACAGGCCACAGTAACGCAAGTATCTTGTCAATATTACTTCTGCCGCAATAACACAACCAGACACCCAGACAAATCAAGGCATTACCAATTACTCCCCGTGCAAAGAGAACCCCAAATGAGGTATTCACTTTATCATGAGCCGAGAGGACAATCTTTGCGCCTAACAAGTAATTATTCATTGTCCATTGCTCAGAGTTATAGATCCATACAACAAGGGTTAATGCACCAATAAAATTACCGGCGCATGCAATAATCAGATTTCTGACAAGCGCCCTGCCGGTAATTTTACGGGCCATAAAAGACATCGCAACAAGACTGTTCCCTGCAAAGAGTTCAGCGCCAGTGATAACGATTAAAACCATCGCCAGAGTAAAAGCCACACCGCCCGCAAGCTGATTTAAACCATAGTTAGAGGTTGCGGTGTGTGTAACCAGCATGGACACCTGTGCACCTAGTGCAATAAAAACACCGGCGAGAATACTGAGACCAAGCATTGTTAAAGCATCAAGGTTTGATTT
The DNA here is from genome assembly GCA_964589115.1 of uncultured candidatus Brocadiaceae bacterium. Classification (GTDB taxonomy): domain Bacteria; phylum Planctomycetota; class Brocadiia; order Brocadiales; family Brocadiaceae; genus JBDIVL01. The sequence goes on from CAZPUD010000051.1 coordinate 5,734, forward strand.
AGCAATGCCTACTAATCCAACCCTATCAGCCATTTGCGCCGGCTCGTAGTTATCAATTTCAATAACTGGTACAGCATACTCCTGATTATTTGTACTATCTTCCTGAACATTTGACATATTACACTCCTTTTCCCTAATAACCGATATGAACAAGCAAGTTCAGAGACTGTCTAAAATGCCTATATAAGTACCTGCCCACAAGTATTCGTACATTTCTCTTTATAAATGAAAAACCTTTTGCGGGTTCAGGTTTGTAACTTGAACCCTATATTTTACGTTGTCAATCCCGTCATTGATTACTCACAACGCCACTATCCACATAAACTCATGGGTTCAGGTTACAAACCTGAACCCGCCGGAGAGACTGTCTGAAAGGCCCATATCTATGTCCGAATGTAACAATTTATTTTGTTAAAAATTTATAGCAACAATAATGTATTACATGCCGTGTAGAGGCAGGTTTAAAACCTGCCCCTACAATAAATACCATTCGTGCGGGAATTTTCAAAAAACTAAATTGTTACGTCTGAAGCTTGTTTGCATGACGGATTCGCTCTGCTTTAGGCAGATTCTACGATTGTTTTAACTTCTCGTAACATATTGTAAAAATAATGAAACCAGGCTCTGTTATCTCTCATATCGTCTCGCTTGAGAACAACACCGTGAGGATCATAAGACCATATAACGGAAGAAAACAAAACTACTTTAATCCCTTTTTTTATTTGTGACAGATTATAGGTAACTTCTGCCTTTACGTTTTTTTGCTGGGAAGAATTAACATCGATCAATTCTTTTACAAAACTCATGTAGTATTGGGAGTCGTCTTCTAACAAGAAACCGGCAACTTGCATCTCGATAATAATTTCATGTCTCACACGATCAAAATCATCAATATTGATCACGACTTCAGGAGAACGGGAGGCTAATTGGATAATTCGTTGCGGCTGCATAGCACAGCTTGTAAGTAAAAACAATGCAATAAAGATAAATCTCTTTATTATTCTCACAGGAACAACTCCTTTCTTAATACTAACGAATCGGAAGAATAACCACTTTTTCGTAACAATTTAGTTTTTTGAAAAATTCCAATAATAGCGATGTTTATAGCCCAGTTTAGGGATGAAGCATTTGCTACAAATCGGCATAAATGCGTTAATACCCAAATTGGCAAATGCTTCGCCCCTACTTTTTCAAAAAACTAAATTGTTACACTTTTTCTATATTTCTTTATTCCGTTTTAGATGTTCCCAGTATAAGGCGTTCGATCTCCACAATTAAATCTGTGATATTTTTGAGGTGAGGATCGAGAATATGATCAAGCCCGTCTGAAACACTACCATACCTTTTCAATTTCTTTGCTTTCACATTTTCAACAATTTCCCAACTTGAAAACAACTTACCTAAGATATCACTTATCACCTCCCTATATTCCTTTTCGAGGGTAAATCCATCCGAAATAACCCTTATTTTATCTCTTATGAGAAGTACCTTTTTAAAAATTTCTTCTCTGGCTTCCGGGGATATCCTATTTTTTGTATCATAAAGAATACCAGTATAGCTTTCACTGTTTAGTGCTTGTTCAATATCCCATATATTTTCTTCCATAATACGAAGGGCTATTGAAAGCCCCCTCTTTTGATCTTTATTCAGCATGCAGATTTTACCCTCTAAATTTTTTATTTATCCGTATATACCTTTTGCCTACATCTATAGCTTTGTTATACTCAACTTTTTTAAAACATCTCTGGCACTCAATATAATTATCGTCTTCCCGTAAACTAGGCAGAACACTACTTTCGTCTATACGTTTCCCTGTCTCTGGAGATTGGTAGACTACCTGAAAGTTGCTGGTAAATATTTTGAATTTCTTAACATTACCACAATCAGGACATACAAAGAATGCATCAGTCAACATACATTACCTCCTTTCATTACCCAGCGTATTGTCTTACGAAAACAGGGCAATATCTGGCAACCAAAGGTTAACTGACGTTTTCAACTTGGTACACAGTCAACATGATTTGTAACGGTATTGAGATCTCCAAAGAAGTATAGCTTGTCATTGCGAGGACCTTTTCCGAAGCAATCTCATTGATACCTCAAAAAGGATTGCTTCGGGGAAAAACACCCTCGCAATGACATATACTATACAATTATGTTGACTATGTACTAGATTGCTGTTTCACCGGATTCGTTCGTACGAATACGGTACACGTTCTCTACATGAGAAACAAATATCTTCCCATCACCAACACTTCCCGTTCTGGATTCATTCATGATCGTATCGATTATCTTTTCCACATCCGTATCCTTCACAGTAATCTCAATTTTCATTTTAGATAAGAGATCTATTCTGAATTTCCTTCCGCGCCACACCTCACTTATGCCTTTTTGGTTGCCATGCCCGGTCACCTGCGTAACGGTCATTCCTGGATATCCTAACTCCAATAGAGCATCTTTTACTATATTAAATTTTTCCGGTCTAATTATTGCCTCTACCTTTTTCATAAAAGATCTCCTTCAATTAAAAGATTATCATCTTAATCATTTCACACTTTCAAGGTTAAGCACATGCCAAAAACGGCTTAAATAAAATGAAAATTCCGAATCGTCCGGGTTAGGTTATATCAAAGTAACCTCAAAATAAAATAAACAAGGAAGCAAGTTACAATCACAATTATTTCTACTGCATACCTTATTTTTGGCATAAAATACTCCTTTCATATGTTTGTCAAAAACACGTGATAAAAAATTTAAATCGTAACGGAGAATTTACATTTTAGTTCTGTATTCCTATCTCACCTGTCTGCCTGTTAAATAAAAAAACCCCTGTCAAAATCATCGTTTCGACAGGGGTTTCAATAAAAACTCCCATCGAAGATCAACTTCAACAGGAGTTATTAGCTACAATGTAGCAGTCAGGCGAACTCCATCACCGCGATACTTAAAATAAAAATTTTTCTCCTATATCAACAATTCGGTCATTCAATCATCTAATTATCTACCAGTACACTGTCAACATTATTTGTAACGGTATGTGAATAACCAAAAGAGGTATAGCATGTCATTGCGAGGGTCTTTTCCGAGTACTATATTCAGATTTCCTTTCTTCCAACTCATTCCGTTTAGTACGCAACTACACCATCACCACGCTTGTTCTCCCGTACCCTTTGGTTATCTGATCGGCAGCATTCCACACAATTGACAGCCTCAACTCTTGTTCCTTGAGAACTCTGGTCTTATCCGCTAACAGCGTCAACTCAACCCGTATGGATTCACTGCCTGCCCTTCGTCTTTCCTGACCTTTTTGTATAGCCTGTTCTATTTGGGCAATAAGTTCATTCCCAAGGTTTTTTAGTTGTTGAGAATAATGGTCGATCGTCTTGCGAAGCCTGGAAGTAAGATCATAGCGCACCCTTCCACAATTACGGCTTATTTCAGAAGATACCCTTTCTATCATTTCATTCAAAACCATCTTCCTGCTCATTGATTTAGGAAGAAAAGTACGCAGAACGGATTTGATCTCCTCGTCGGTAGGAGCAGTATATTCCTGAACCATATAATAAAAACTATTATCCCTGGTCAGTTCTACGGAAAATTCACACTGCCCCATAGATACATCAAAAAGAAGTTCAGCAGCCGTTTTAAATTCATTGATGATGCTGTTTGAACGTCTCGTAAAACGATCGAAGGTCTCCTGGATATTACCTGATATCACCGATTCAGTTTCTTTTCTAAACATATCAAATCCATTAATAATCTCTTCCTTGATAACCCTCTGCATCTCATCCCTTAAAACTGTTGGATTGGCATCCTGGTTTTGCTCAAAAAAGTCCTGGAGACATTTTTTTATCCTCGGTGTTTCTTTTTCCTCAAAAACCTTTAGCAACTCCTCTACCTTTAAACATAATTTATCAGACTCACCCTTGAGCAGGCAGGTAATATCTTCCCTGTCCTGTTTCAGGTTACTAACGAGCTTATGAAAGGTATTGATTTTATCCTCCAGTTCTTCTGTGGTTGCCTCTAATGTCTTTTCCTCAATAGCGATCTGGGATAATTTTTGGGAAATAATCCGCTTTATTTTAGATACTGCTGTATTTATGATAATCTTACCTCTTTCCTGTGAAAGGAAACTACTTAACGCATATTCCAGGTTTAAAAGCCCACTCTGTAAAAGTCCGGCCTCATCCTTAATTGTTTTTGCCTTAAGTGCTTCCCTTGCAGATACTGGCCATATTTCCTGTACGGTAAACCCCATCTCTTCTAACACCTGTTTATTAAAGGCAGCAATCTCATCAATTTCCTTAGGGTTCAAATAGTCAATTTTATTCAAGACAAAGAATATCTTTTGGGTAGAGCCTTTAATCGTATCAAGGAGTTCTTTTTCTACCTGTGAGATAGGGACATCGGCGCTCATTAGAAATAATGCTGCATCCAGATGGTCCAGGAATTCGTAGGTAGTTTCAGTATTATGCAGAAAAGTAGAACCCACTCCGGGTGTATCTACAAGCAGCATCCCTCTTTCAAGGAAAGAAGATGGATACTCAATACTGGCACACCGTACCCCCCGTATATTCTTAGGATTACCTTTTTCCGTTATATAATCAGAAAGCGCTTCTATGCTGATTTTCACATCTCTACCATCCTCCAGAAAGATGGTACACCTTATTTCCCTGCCAAACTTCAGAATTGTTACAACGGATGTTAATGGTACTACAGAGGAGGGAAGTATTTCCTTGCCTATCAGACTATTGATAAGTGTTGTCTTGCCTCTCTTAAATTGACCAAGGATAACCAGATTAAAACAATTGGATACCAATTGTTCCTTAACAGCGGACAATCGGTTATCGGCCTTCCCGGCATCTTCTTTTGTTAAATTTTCAATATTTTCAATAACAGTCAGTATTTCTGTTTTATGTTTTATGAATTCTTCCAACATGAAATACAATATCTCCTATAAAATATCAGGACAGGGGGTTATGTACCTTTCTCATACCAACAAAAAAGCCCCTGCCGAAACTATTGTCCCGACAGGGGCTTTTATCAATAAAAAAACTCCTGTCGAAGAAGACTTCAACAGGAGTTATCAGCTATATGGTATAGCGTTTGGCGAACTCCATCGCCGTAAAGTTTATAATTATAAATTAAATATACTATGTACTCTACTCTTTGTCAACCAAAATCTTTCCTTTGATTTTCCAGCAAAATCGTTTATGCTTATTTTTCACGATAATCTTTATAATAGTTCACCGCAGAGGGCGCTGAGAGAAAAAATGAGTGTCGGTATTAATGGTTAGTGTCAGTATTGGGTACTATCTTTTATTGACACTAATCACTGACTACTGGCACTAACTTTACATAATTTTACTGTCTTTATCTCACAACAACCCCTGCAACCTCTGCGTTCTCTGCGGTAATTTCAGGTAAATTGGACTTAAAATATCTAACGAGGTGAAAGAATGAAAAGAAGAGGAAGCGGTGTTTTGCTTCATATTACTTCACTGCCATCATTATACGGGGCAGGAGATCTTGGACCGTGGGCGTACAAATTTGTGGACTTCCTTGCAGAAACAAAACAAAGCTTCTGGCAGATACTCCCTTTGAATCCAACAGACTCAGCTCATGGTAACTCCCCTTACAACAGTGTATCTGCCTTTGCGAACAACACGCTCCTGATCAGCCCCGAACTCATGGTACAGGATGGTTTTTTAGAGAAAAGCCATATCAAATCCATTCCTTCTTTTCCAAATGACCGCATTCATTATCATGACGCAACTTTATACAAAAGACAGATATTTTGCGAGGCATATGAATATTTCAAAAAAGTAAGTAATAATAAACATAAATATGAATACGAAAAATTCTGTTTGGAAAACTCAAATTGGCTTGACGATTTTGCACTTTTTGTTACTCTGAAAAACCATTTTAATGGACAGGTCTGGAGCGAATGGCCAACAGAGATACGAGAAAGAAAACCGGAATCTCTGGATACATTGGAGAAACAGCTTCACAGCAATATCGAAATGGAAAAATTCCTCCAATATATCTTTTTTTACCAGTGGTCAGCGCTCAAGAACTATTGCAATGACCGGAATATCCACCTTATTGGTGACATACCCATTTACGTATGCTATGATAGTGCTGACGTCTGGGCACATCCTAATTTATTTAAACTGGATGAAAAAAAACAGCCGATGTTTGTTGCCGGCGTACCACCTGATTACTTCAGTAAAACAGGCCAACGCTGGGGCAATCCCGTCTATCGTTGGGATGTCCTGAAAGAAACGAGATACGTCTGGTGGATACAAAGAATAAAACAAAACCTGAAACTATTTGATATGGTACGGATAGACCACTTCCGCGGATTTGTTGCTTACTGGGAAGTTCCATCATCAGAGCAAACGGCAGTCAATGGGCGCTGGATCGAAGCACCAGTGGAAGATTTCTTTACCACTCTCTTTAAACATTTCCCCTATCTCCCTATTATTGCAGAGGATCTTGGCACTATTACCCCAGACGTACGGGAAATTATTCACCATTTCGAATTTCCAGGCATGCGTTTACTCCTATTTGCCTTTGGCTGGGACCTCCCCACAAACCCGTATGCGCCTCACAACCATATAAAAAACTGCGTAGTATATACCGGCACTCATGATAACAATACGGTCAGGGGATGGTTTGAGAAGGAGATCCCACACGAAGACAAGAAAAGATTGTTTAATTATCTCGGACGGGAAGTTTCCGGACAGGATATCCATTGGGAGCTTATAAAGCTCGCAATGATGTCTGTTGCAAAAATGGTTATCCTGCCCATGCAGGATATCCTTGGACTTGGTGAAGAATCACGCATGAACCGCCCTTCTACAACGAAGGACAACTGGCTGTGGCGGCTTTTACCAGAGCAAATAACGCCTTCATTGGTGAAAAAACTTAGGGAAATAACTGAAATTTACGGGAGGGGATAAGTCTTATTTTAGCTATCGCTAGAATTGATCTAACAACTCCTTCTTTTTTTCATTATAATCGTTTTCAGTAATCAAATCTTCTGATCTAAGATCTTTTATCTCGCGTAGTTGTTCCCTGATGCTCATACCATCCATGGATTCTCTTAGTAATTTGGCCTTTTTGTAATCGTAATCCTCTTCGGATACAATCCCTTCATCAACCAGTTCCCTCAGGATGGAGAGTTTATTTTTTATTTTACTCTCACTGCGAATTCCTCTTGCAAGAGCTGTTGATTCAGACTGGTTGTGCCCATCGATATCGCCCATTCTTTCTTCTAATTTCCTCAGACGGGCGTCTAAATTGGAATCACCCATCCTGATCTTCTCATCAACCGTTCCTACCCGCTGCACCATTGACCGCTGGTACATTTCATTGGACAGATCAATAACAAGCCAGTTTTGATGATTTGGTTCAAATCGTTGTCCGGCGGATGGAACCAATTTCCAGAAACGGCTGTGGCTTACGGAGGCAGGGTTCTCCTTTACCTTCGTATGCTTCTTTTTATCTGACATGAAATCGTTATAGTTTTGGAACATATGAACACGGCTAAAAGCGATATTCAAAGTATTATCGGTAATGAATAAAATACAATAATTATGCTGGTCAGTCAAAATTACGCGCTCAGAATAAGACGAGAGTGTAACAACTTGCGTAGGTGTTGCAACAGAAAATGCCTGGACGATCAAGGGAGTTAGTTTTCTTATCTCGTCATCCTGGAAAACCCTTAGCATCCCCTTCTTTTTTAACAAACCCTTTTCTTCATAATAAATATATGATAGTACATTTGAAATGACGTTACCCGTTAGCTCATAAGGATGGTTAAATTCAAGAATGCGCTGACCGTCCCTTTTGACAGGTAATTCTTCATGCTTTATAGTAATCTTACCGTCACTATAAGTGTCTGCATAAAGATTTCCTAACTTTCCAAAGAATACCAGGCAGAGAATTACTGCCAATAAAACTGTCTGTTTTAATGTCTGGTTTCTCACAAAAATTTATCCTATAATTTCTACAGCTTCAGAAAGATAACCTACCTCAATCAACTCTATTTCCAATTCCTTCCCTAAACCCCGCGCATTATCCTTTGGAATAATGACCTTTTTAAAACCTAATCTTTGTGCCTCTTTTAACCTGGTCTCGATCTGTGCCACATGGCGAATCTCTCCGCCCAGCCCGACCTCTCCAATAACTGCAGTATTAGGGGGTATTACCCTCTCCTGAAAACTCGATGTAATAGTCATGGCAATACCCAGGTCTGCGGCAGGTTCATCTACCTGAACCCCACCTACGATGTTTACAAAAATATCCTGTCCCCCAAGCTTTAACCCTATCCTCTTTTCAAGAACGGCAAGGATCATTGAGACCCTGTTATAATCAACCCCGCTCACCTTCCGTTCAGGTATACCAAAATTTGCCCTTGTTACAAGCGCCTGTATTTCGATAAGCAGTGCACGGGTACCTTCCATGCAAGGAATAATAGTTGAGCCGGAACTAATCTTTCGGCCCTGCGAAATAAATATCATAGATGGATTATCTACCTGTTGCAACCCATTTTTCCGCATCTCGAAAATTCCAATTTCATCTGTAGAACCGAATCTGTTCTTGACCACCCTTAAAATGCGGTAACACTGGAATTTTTCCCCTTCGAAGTATAAAACCGTATCAGCCATGTGCTCTAATACCTTAGGGCCGGCAATAACACCCTCTTTGGTTACATGTCCCACCAGGAAAATGGCAGATCCGGTGGATTTTGCAATAAAGATTAATTCATTCGCACACTGCCGTACCTGTGCAACGGTTCCCGGGGAAGATTCCAATTGTGATTTATAAATCATTTGAATAGAATCAATCACAACCAGAGTGGGATTCGTATTATGGATATTTTCAAGGATAAAATCAAGATTTGTTTCTGAGACGACTAACAGATTGTCAGACAGGATGGACAGCCGTTCAGCCCTCAGTTTTGTCTGAGCAACAGATTCTTCTCCGGTAACATAAAGGGTCGTGTACCCTTTTTGGCTTATATATTGACATACTTGTAAGAGGAGTGTGGATTTACCGATTCCGGGCGCCCCCCCAATCAACACTGCCGAACCGGCAACCAGTCCACCGCCCAGGATCCTGTCAAATTCCTTCATTCCCGTCTCTATACAGGGGGATTCCAGTAATTTCACTTTTGTTATCGGCTGCGGCAATTCGCGACTGATCGCAGACGACTTATAGTCCAGACCGCCACTGGTATTGACCTCCTCTACCGTTGAATTCCATTCTCCGCATCCCCCGCAGCGTCCGACCCATTTCAGGCTCTTCCAGCCGCAGTGCTGGCAAATATAAACAACACCCGTTTTTGTCATAATGAAAATTCCTATACGATCAAGCTAATCTATAAATAAAAAAAGGGAAGAGTTTTACTCTCCCCTTTGTTTATTTCAGGTTATTTTCATCCTAATTTAATGTAAATATATTAAAAATCCAATCTTTGTAGGGGCTGAAGATTTTTAACCCCTACGGTAGAAATATTTTATCCAAAAGTCGCCTAAGGCCTAATTTACAAGCTACTGTCAGCATTTACCAATGCAGGTTCCGGACTTTGAATTATCTCATCGAATACCAGTTTGCCGTCGTGCACCCTTGCTTTTACATGCTTCTTTCCTTCGAATCTACCCTGAAGTATTTCTTCTGAAAGAGGGTCTTCCAGATAATTCTCTATTGCCCTTCGAAGCGGGCGTGCCCCGAAATTCTCATTGTATCCCTTCTCAATCAGGAACTCCAATACTTCATCAGTCAAAGTTATACTGATGTTGTAATTCTCCAGCCTCTTTTTAACGCTCTTCAACTCAATATCGATTATCTTCTTCAAATCCTCTTTGCTAAGAGGCTTGAATACGATAATATTATCTACCCGGTTTAAAAACTCCGGACGGAAGTGTTTTTCAACTTCTTTCTTCAATTGTTCTTTCATCATCTCGTAAGTATGTTCACTGGTCACCTTTTTGAAGCCCAGAGATGCCTGATTTTTGATAACGTCCGCTCCGATATTGGAGGTCATAATAATAACGACATTGCGGAAATCCACATGTCGTCCGAAACTATCCGTTAGCTTTCCGTCTTCCATAATCTGCAGCAGCATATTGAACACATCCGGATGCGCCTTCTCAATTTCATCAAGTAATACTACCGCATAGGGACGGCGGCGGATCTTTTCTGTCAACTGACCACCTTCCTCATAACCAATATAGCCTGGAGGTGCACCAATCAATCTCGAAATATTATGTTTCTCCATATATTCTGACATATCGATCTGGATAAGCGCTTCCTCTTCTCCAAACATAAACTTCGCCAGTGACCTCGCAAGATGCGTTTTCCCCACACCGGAAGGCCCTACAAATATAAAAGATGCAACAGGACGATTTGGATTTTTTAATCCTGCACGGGAACGACGTATCGCCTTGGCAATCGCCTTTACCGCTTCTTCCTGGCTAATTACCATCTTATGAAGCTCCTCTTCCATACGAAGCAGTCTCTTAGCCTCCGCAGACTCTATACGGGTAATAGGAATTCCGGTCATCTTAGATACAACCTCAGATATTATTTCCTCATTTACCGTACCTTCAACTTCAGCGCGCGATTCCCGCCATTCTTTCTCTATAGTCTCTTTCTTCTTTTTCAATTTATCGGCCTTATCTCTTAAACGTGCAGCTCTTTCAAAATCCTGAATTGCAACTGATTCGTCCTTGTCTTTTTCCAGCTTATTGATCTCTTCTTCTATGTGTCTCAGGTCAGGCGGCTGTGTAGTTGCCTTGAGCCGTACCCTTGCGCATGCCTCATCAATCACATCGATTGCCTTATCCGGAAGATATCTTCCTGTAATATAACGAATGGATAGTTCTGTGGCAGCTTCTAATGCCTCATCAGTAATTTGAACCTTGTGATGTGCCTCATAGCGATCCCTAAGTCCCTTTAATATCTCAACAGTTTCTTCCTTTGAAGGAGGCTCTACAACAATGGTCTGGAACCTTCTCTCAAGGGCACCGTCTTTTTCGATATATTTCCTGTATTCATCCAGCGTAGTTGCACCAATACACTGGATTTCCCCACGTGATAATGCGGGCTTTAAGACATTGGAAGCATCGATAGCCCCTTCTGCACCACCAGCCCCTACAAGGGTATGCAGTTCGTCAATAAACAGGATAACATTCTTTACCCTCTTTACCTCGGACATTACTGCCTTAATACGCTCTTCAAACTGACCACGGTACTTTGTACCGGCCACCATCATCGCGAGGTCCAGGGCAACAATCCTGCGGTCCCTTAATAGTTCAGGGATATTCCCCTGAATAACAGCCTGCGCAAGACCCTCAACAATGGCCGTCTTTCCAACTCCCGCCTCTCCTAACAATACAGGATTATTTTTTGTCCTGCGGCACAAGACCTGAATGACACGTTCAATTACGTCCTGACGCCCTATAACAGGGTCAAGTTCATGCTCTTTTGCCTGCTGTGTAAGGTCTCTGCCAAAAGAATCAAGGGCAGGGGTTTTTGATTTCCCCTTCTTTTCTTCTTTTTCCTGGCTGGCACCACTCTGGACAGCTTCCGAACCCAGGAGACCAATAACCTCTTCCCGTACATCGTCAAGTTTTACGCCCAGATTCAACAATACCTGTGCAGCCACACCCTCCTGCTCCCGCAGCAATCCCAGGAGCAAGTGTTCCGTTCCAATGTAGTTGTGCCCAAGCGCCCGTGCCTCTTCCATTGCATATTCAAGCACCTTTTTTACCCTGGGGGTAAAAGGCAGCTGCCCGACAGAAACGAGGTCGGATCCGCTCTGGACAATTTTTTCTACTTCGAGACGTATCTTTTTTAATTCTATATCAAGATTTTGCAGGACATTGGCTGCAACCCCACTGCCTTCTTTTACTAATCCTAACAAGATATGTTCTGTACCAATATATTCGTGATTAAATCGCCTGGCCTCCTCTCGTGCGAGTGCCATAACTTTTCTAGCACGATCTGTAAATCGATCAAACATAATAACACCTATCCTTTCAAACTTTCTATCTTTTCCAGGCGTTTTCTTACATACGCTGCG
>CAZPUD010000052.1:0-15961 GCA_964589115.1 uncultured candidatus Brocadiaceae bacterium
GATCAGGGTCAGGCGCAGCCAGGCGGCCAGTTCGTCCGGCGAGGACACGCCCGGTAATAATCAAGAACGTACATAAAGGAAAACAGAGAAGCAGGTTCGAAATGGTATTGAAGGAGGGCAAAAACAGAGAAATCCGCCGTATGCTTGCAGAGTATGGTCACAAGGTACGTATTCTGCGACGAACAAAAATTGGTAATCTATCTGATCCAAATCTTAAGATCGGCAGGTACCGTAAATTAACAGACCGTGAAGTGGCACAACTTTACGCAATAGCTGAAAGTACTCATATGAAGGGTCGGGGAAAACATGACACAGTTACAGCAGGCTAGACAGAATATCATTACGCAGGAGATGAAACACGTTGCAAAAAATGAAGATCTTGACCCTGAATATATCAGGGCACGCATAGCAGAGGGTAAGATTGTCATTCCTGCAAACAGTAAACGTAAAGCCGGTAAGATTTGTGGTATTGGTGCGGGTCTTAAGACAAAAGTCAATGCTAATATAGGCACTTCAGCAGACTACGCCGATATCGCAAATGAAAAAGAAAAGTTAAGAATAGCGGAAGAGGCAGGCGCCGATGCTGTAATGGATTTAAGTACAGGTGGTGATTTACGCGCAATACGGAAAGAGATCATAGAATTGTCATCGATTACTGTAGGCAGTGTCCCTATTTATGAGGCAGCCGTTAAAGCAGTTCAGCATAAACATGCAATCGTAGATATGACTGCTGCGGATATGCTTGAGGCGATAAGATTGCACTGCGAGGATGGTGTAGACTTTATCACAGTTCACTGCGGTGCTACAAAGGGCGTACTAAAGCATCTAAAGGAAAATAAACGCATTTGTGGTGTGGTAAGTCGTGGTGGAACTTTTCTGGTAGAATGGATGATCCACAACGGACATGAAAACCCGTTGTATGAGGAATATGATGAGATATTAGCCATAGCAAAAGAGTATGATGTGACCCTTAGCCTGGGTGATGCAATGCGACCAGGTTCTCTGGCAGATGCATTTGACCGCGCACAAATTTATGAATTAAATGTACTCGCAGAACTTACACAAAGGGCATTAGATGCCGGTGTACAGGTTATTGTAGAAGGGCCCGGGCACGTACCACTAAATCAAGTAACTGCGCAAGTACAGTTACAAAAGGAACTTTGTAAAGGAGTACCCTTTTATGTACTTGGACCAATTGTTACAGACATCGCCCCGGGATACGATCACATAACCTCCGCTATTGGAGGGGCTATAGCAGCTTCTGCAGGAGCAGACTTTTTATGCTATGTAACTCCAACCGAGCACCTGAGCTTACCCAGTCCCGATGATGTAAGAAGTGGTGTAATTGCAGCCAGAATTGCGGCACATGCGGCTGATATCGTTAAGGGTATTAAATCTGCCTGGGAGTTGGATAAAAAGATGTCACAGTTCAGACGAAAGAGGGATTGGGAAGGTCAATTCAATACGTGTATCGATCCATTAGTAGCAAGGAGCATCCGTGAAAGGGGACGTCCCCAAAACAATGATGTATGCTCTATGTGTGCTGAATACTGCGTATTCAAGCTGAGCGATAAGGTATAGCCGGAATGTAACAGTTCAGCTTACAGCAGAGAACGCCGAGGTTGTTAGTATCTTACAAAAATAATTTGAATTTGTTTCGGATTTCGTGCTTCGGATTTTGACTTTTCCAACTCATTTAGCTTAGATTTTCACAAGGAACTCTAATGGTCTTATTTATAAAACACATTACAATAGAAGGCCCCGGTACTATTGCAGATTTTCTGGAAGACAATAAAATACCATATGCAATTATCGATCTTTCCTACGGCGATAAAGTACCGAAATTAGAAAAGGATTTTCAATCAATTATCTGCCTTGGTGGCCCTATGAATGTATATGAGGAAGAAAAATTTCCGTTCTTAAAAGACGAAGATATACTGCTAAGAAGGGTCATCGAAGAGAAAATTACGTTCCTGGGAATCTGTCTGGGTGCACAGTTGATTGCAAAGGCTGCCGGTGCTAAAGTAACAAAAAACCCAGAGAAAGAGATTGGATGGTATAAAATAGTACTTAACGATTATGGGTTAAATGACGATTTGTTTAAAGACCTCCCGGAAATTTTCCCAGTATTCCAATGGCATGGAGATACCTTCAGTATTCCTGACGGAGGAATAAGATTAGCATTCTCAGAACTCTGCCAAAACCAGATAATGAAATATGGCCGGAATGCTTATGGTATACAGTTTCATGTAGAAATAACTAAAGAGATGATTATTCAATGGGCAGATGCATATAAGGCAGAATTGGAATCCTTAAAGGGAATTGTCTCTGATAAACAGAAAATGGTAGAGGATTATGATAAATTAAAAAAAGATTATTTGAAACAGGCAGAGCGGTTTTATGTAAACTTCTTTGAGATGGCAGGTTTGCTGAAAAGAAGATTATTTTCCTTCCCTCATCATTAAATTCAAAGATACCTAACAGGCTGTTTCTTTTCCCCTTTGCTCTCTGGATTTATCCTATAGGAATATCATGTATCTTTTTCTGTAAAATCGAAAATTTTATTTAAACAATTGGGAACTTAAAAGAAGATAGTAATTATGATAATAAGGCGTACTGAAGATGTAAAACCTGGTATGGTACTTGGTAAGACGATTTATGGAGAAAATTACGAAGAACTGTTAAAAAAAGGTGTGATACTGACGGAAGACCATATCAACCGGTTGAAAAAAAGAGGTTATATGGCTGTTTTCGTTGATGAAGATGATACGAAAGATGTTAATATGCATGGGACGGTATCCGACGAAAAACGTATTGAAGCTATAAGGAACATTATTAAGACATGCAGTACAATAAAATCATGGATAAGTGAAACGAAAAATACAACATATAAAACTATTATTGAACATCTCAATAAAGGAGAGATCAGGAATTCTTTTCAGGAGAGCTATGAGTTCAAAACAATTCAGGTTGATATAAAATTAATCATTGATGAGATAATGACAAAAGAGGCGCTACTATGTTTAGATATTATAAAAAGTCATGATAACTATACATACGAGCACTCGGTTAATACAGGTATAATTGCCCTGGTAATTGCAAAAAAGCTATTCCTTACGAGGAAAAGACTGGAACAGATAGCGATTGGGACATTTCTCCATGATATCGGCATAACATTTATTGACAAAAAAATACTGAAAAAAGCAGGTAAGCTGACAGAAGAAGAATATAAGGAAGTGCAGCATCACCCTGTTTACGGGTACAAATTATTAAAAGGAAATGAGAATATTGGATTTGCTGCAGCTCACATAGCATACCAGCACCATGAGAGGCAGGACGGTGCGGGATATCCCCGGGGCTTAAAGGGAACCAATAAACTCGACATAACCGGTATCACTTATGAAGAGGGAGAGAAACTGATCATGCCGGCAGAAATTGCTTCTATAGCAGATTTTTATGATGCCTGTATTTCAGACAGGCCATTTCGTTCAGCGCTTCCTCATGATTTGGTATATGAACTTCTAAAAGGCGGGGCAGGGACTCAATTCAATAGAGAGTTGGTGAATTGTTTTCTGGAGATTATACCTAAATATCCTGTAGGTTCTAAAGTAAAGGTCAAAAACAGTAAGTATGAGGATTTTACAGGATATGTAATATCAATAAGTGATAGAGAACAACTGTGCAAACCGAAAATAAGGCTTTTATATGACGGCAAAAGTAACAGGATATCACCTGTAGAAATAGATTTAAGTACCGAAAAATACCCTATAGATCTGCAGTGTATTTAATATTGCTTTAAAAAAGCTGGCATACAGGATTTTCATTGTTCAGATATAAAAACTATACCTCCTTTTCATCTTCCCTATTCTAGGTGTGATTAGTATCTTTTCCTTGAATAATGGCATCCATAACATTCTTAAGCGTACGAGCAATACAAAGTGTACCTCATTGTCTAGACAATATTTCAAAAAGATCGGCAAATATTGATTTGTCCGTGTCGGTCTCCACTTAAAGTATTTAAAGGAGATAGTAATGTCTTTTAATGTATTTATTACCCGGCAGATTCCGGAAGAAGGTATTCACCTGCTCAAGAACTACTGCCAAACGGTAGAAGTAAATCCTCATGATAGGGCACTTGATTACGACGAACTTTTAAAACAGGTAAAAGGCAGGGATGCAATACTCACAATGCTCTCGGATAAGATAGATACACATATAATAAATGAGGCAAAGGGCTTAAAAGTTATTGCTAATTATGCTGTAGGTTATGATAACGTCGATGTAAAGGCTGCAACAGAAAAAGGTATTGTAGTAACGAACACACCCGGTGTGCTGACGGACAGCACAGCCGATATGGCCTGGGCGTTACTTTTTTCTATAACGCGGAGGATTGTTGAGGGCGATAAGTTTACCCGTGCAGGTAAATTTACCGGTTGGGCACCTCTGTTTTTGTTGGGTGGCGATATTACCGGAAAAACGCTGGGCATTATTGGTGCAGGCAGGATCGGGACGGCCATGGCTATGCGATCCCGGGGTTGGAATATGAAAATTCTTTATACTACACAGCATAGTAGAAATACCATGCTGGAAGAGAACCTTGGTGCCAGGAAAGCGGATTTAGAAACATTGTTAAAGGAGTCAGATTTTATCTCTATTCATGCGCCCCTTTCTGATAAAACAATGCACATGATCGGTGCAAAGGAACTTTCAATGATGAAAAGAACTGCTTACCTTATTAACACCGGAAGGGGTGCAATAATTGATGAAGAGGCTCTGGTAAATGCCTTAAAGAAGAAACAAATTGCCGGGGCGGGCTTGGATGTTTATGAGGAGGAACCGAAATTGAAGCCAGGTCTGGCAGAATTGGATAATGTTGTGCTTGCACCACACCTTGGTAGTGCTACTGTAGAAACGCGCACCAGGATGTCTATTATGTCTGCTGAAGATATCATTGCAGTATTACATGAACGGAGACCAAAAAATTGTGTAAACCCGGAAGTACTCGTATAACGAATGTTATATATGAATAGTTCTTGTGTAGCGTTTATTGCGTTTTACAGATATTAAAACTGGTAGCTTAGTCCAATAAAAAATGTTCTTCCCGGTCTTGGAAGATCATCCTGTATGGCTATTGGTCCCGGATCGCTGTAGTCCTTATCCAGCACGTTAAATACTGTACCCTGTATTTCCATAGTGCGAAAGAATTCTTTACCTATGACTGAAAGATTTATCAATGCATATGCAGGCAGATCATTTCTAGTGTCATCTTCTTCTCTTGAACGGCTGCCGCTGACAAAGGTACTTATGTTAGTATTGATGTACTTCCATGGCCGGACATTTACCCCAAAATTCCCCTTATGTTTTGCAACAAATGGCAAGTCATCCCCGTCATCGTCTTCTGGCTCCTGGAAGGTATAATTCATAAAGATGTAATTACCCTTTGTCAGATCTACCCTGGTCTCCATCTCTATACCCTGAACACGTGCATCTCCAAAATTTTCATAGCGTGATGTATTTTGGGTAGTAGGCAAGGTACGCAGAACGATGAGATTTTCAATGTCATTATAAAAATAGTTCACGCTGCTCGTAACGTATTTATTAAACTGGTACGTTAATCCCACTTCATATGTTTTAATAGTTTCCGGCTCCAGGTCCTCATTTCCCTGTATAGCCGGCTGATTTGTTATAAACATTTCCAAAAAGCCCGGTGCGCGAAAGGCTTCTCCGTAAAGTAATTTTAATGAAGCATTTTTCATAAATGCCCAGGTTAACCCTCCCCGTGGACTGGTGGCATTACCAAAATCACTATACTGGTCATGCCGTATTCCTAAGGTAAGATTTAGAGAATCAGTAATGTCCCATACATCCTGCAGATAAACAGACCATAACCTTCGTGTAGCCTCTTTTAGATATGGATACGTATCTGAAAAATCCTGAAGAGAATCAAGTGCCTCCAGGGTTGCCGGATTAAAGTTACTGAAGAATTGAACGTTTGTTTGATTGATTACACGATATTCAAAACCAAGAGTAATGATATTTCCATCAAACAATCTATAATCAAAGGGAATTTCCATGCCAATAATCTTCTCACTTACAATGCCGTTCCCGATAAATCCATCAGGGTATGTCTCAATGGTATCAAATACACCATCTCCATTTGTATCTAAAGGTACAGAGACGTTCTCCGGTAATGATTCGATGTATGAATCCCTATCAAATTGATCATAATAGATCCTCGGTCTTACCGTAAGTCTCTCATCAAAGGTCTTCTTATATCCTATTTCCCCGAATACATAATTACTTTCTATATCAGATTCATTGGTGAGTGCGTACTGGGGACCAATAAACGGACCGTTGTTCTTATTGCTATACCATCCCTGGAAGAAGAAATCAGCATAAGTAACTCTCAGGTGAAGGTCATATTCCCGTCTCCAGTCATCGACACTTCCGGGGGCTTGTGAAACTGCAGGAAAACCTAAAGGAGTAAGGGATTTATCAAGCAGTGTTATACTATCTTCTTCAACAATACCATCAAAGCCGTCAGTTTCCCTGTAATGGAACATACCAGAAATATCAACCTTTTCCAGTGATCCTCCGAACACAATGTTTCCTTCTTTGGTATCGAAGCTTCCATAACCACCATCTACCTTAACACCGTCGATATCACGGGCATCAAAGGTAATGATGTTAATAACTGCTAAGAATGCATTTTCACCGTACATGGCAGAGCCCGGTCCCCGGATAATCTCTATTCTTTTTATATTCTCTACAGGAAAATCGTCAAAATTACTGAAGGCTTCCCCGCCTAATGGGTTGTTAATAAAATGACCATTAAGCATTACCCGCACTTTGTTTGCACCTTTAAGGCCCCGTACCGCAGGTACTACGTCACCAAAATCAGCCATCTTTAAAATCTCAAATCCTGGTACAATTCTTAGAATTTCTGCAAAAGTACGATACCCCAGATTTTTAATCTCTTCAGCAGTAATTACCGTAACAATACCTGGTGCCCTGTTGACCGGAGTTTCATGTCTTGTTGCAATGGAAACTTTAGCCCCGGCTTCTTCCTGTAACCATCTGGTTTCTTCCTGAAACAGTTTTTCAGCTTCTGCTATTGGCGAAACTTCTTCAGACTCTTTTTGATTAGATGTAGAGTTTATTGTGTAGTCTTTTTCCGTAATAAAGGGTGAATTTGACCCCTTTTCAGAGACTTCCTGGGAAAAAGCAAGGTTTACTCCACTGAAGACACAACAGAAGAAATAAAGTAGGAAATTCCTTTTCATAGTTTGTCTTGTTTATTTATACTGCGGTTATACTTTAAGATCGAATTTACCCATATAATTAATTCAGTCTTATCTACCGGTTTTTTGATATAGTTTACAGTTCCTGCTTCAAATATCGATTGTAATCTGTCGTCTATATCATATGCTGTTATCATGATGATAGGGATATTTTTCAGATGTTTCGTTGCCTTTATCTGGCGGCATGCCTCTACGCCGTTCATATCGGGCATATTGTAGTCCATTAAGATTAAGTCAATTTCGCTGCCTGTTACCTTTTCAGGTGTTTCCACCTTCAATAGTTTAAAGGCTTCCTGCACGGAATCGGCAAAGAGCAGATTTGAATAGTTTTCTGATTTTAAATAAATTTCGAGCTGTTTTCGGATATGTTTTGAATCATCAACAATAAGTATTGTATTATTCATAGATTACCTCCATCGTCTCAAGATAATTTGATAGTTTATCCAACCACTTCTGCATATTTTCCTGGTTTTTATCCTTTGCATTTATCTCAATGGCTTTTCCTATATCGGTAATGACATTAAATCCATAACCACCGGCAGCACCTCTTAATCTGTGCGCCAGGGCCTGGATGCTTTTATAATCATGAATGTTCAATGCTTTTGTCATTGATTTAATATCATTACGGGTATCCTCAAGGAATTCCGGTATAAAATCTTTAAATTCCAGGCTAACGTAGATAACGGGTTTCTTTTTAATATCGGTATTTGTATCCGTGGAGACAGCACACCCTTGGGCTTTTTCAGCCTGTACTTCGATCTCTGTGTACTTTTGAATAATCTCCAGTAACTTTTGTTTCTTTACCGGTTTGGTTAAATGATCGTTACATCCTGCGTCAAAACTCTTTTCCGTATCTTCTTTCAATGCGTAAGCAGTCAGTGCAATAATGGGAGTTGGCTTCGTACCTTTCTCTCTTTCAAGTTTTCTCATCTCTCTGGTGGCTGTAT
The DNA here is from genome assembly GCA_964589115.1 of uncultured candidatus Brocadiaceae bacterium. Taxonomy (GTDB): domain Bacteria; phylum Planctomycetota; class Brocadiia; order Brocadiales; family Brocadiaceae; genus JBDIVL01. The sequence continues at coordinate 8,249 of CAZPUD010000052.1, forward strand.
AACCATCCATAACCGGCATGTGCATATCCATAAGTACGATATCGTATTTCCCTGATTTAAATTTTTCAACACCGATTTCTCCATTTTCTGCTATATCGATTTTATATGGAGTTTTCTTGAGATATGACTGAATGACGATGCGATTGTGGACGTAGTCCTCAACAAGCAACAGGCGGAGGGGAGATAAGTCTCCATCATCAATTTTGATTTGATTTTTCAGTTCGGATGGCACTTCTACAGGGATCTTTGTTTCTTTCGCAGCGGTGATGGAACTGATGATATTTAGAAGGTCGGCCCGCTTAATTGGTTTAACAATATACACCGTTATTCCCAATTCTTTAGCCTTTGCCATATCTTCTCTACGATTATCAGATGTTAACATCAGGGTAACCAGACCGGTAAGTTCCGGATCATTTTTAATATGTTTTGCCACCTGAAAACCATCCATGCCGGGCATACGGCAGTCAAGGAGGAGGAGGTTATATGGTTCTCCTGCATTCTTTGCCCGTCTAAGTTCTGCAATTCCCTCGTTTCCATCCTCTGCTTCTGCAACGAGGGTGCCCCATTTGGACAGCATCTCCCTTAATATCATGCGGTTTGTAGCATTATCGTCTATTACAAGAATTTTGAGATGTTTCTTATCAATGATCTGCGTTTCGACAGCTTTCTGTTCCCCTGTTTGGATATCTAATTTTGCTGTAAAGTGAAAAGTGCTTCCTTTTCCTACCTTACTTTCCACCCAGATGCGTCCATCCATTAATTCTATCAGCCGTTTCGTGATGGTTAATCCAAGCCCTGTTCCGCCATACTTGCGAGTGATGGATGAGTCTGCTTGGGAAAAACTTTCAAAGATTACGTCCAGCTTTTCTGCAGGTATGCCAATTCCCGTATCAGAGACAGAAAGCAAAAGTGAGCCGGCCTGTTCAGAGTCAGGGTTATTTCTGACACGCAGTACAATTTCTCCTTTTTCGGTGAATTTAATGGCATTTCCTATTAAATTTACAAAAATCTGTCGTAAACGTACGTGATCTCCGACCAGAGAGGTTGGAACATCGGGGGCTAAATGACAATTCATTTCAAGTCCCTTTTCATGGGCGTGGAAGGCAAGCACTTCACATGTTTTTTCAATGAGTTCTCGAAGGTCGAAACGGACGTTCTCCAGCCTGACCTGTCCCGATTCCACTTTAGAAAGATCCAGGATATCGTTGATGATTTGTAGGAGATTATCCCCTGCCGACTGGAATATCTTAACATACCCTGCCTGTTCGGGTGATAACTGCGTTTCCCAGAGCAAATCAGCCATTCCAATGATAGCATTCATTGGTGTCCGGATTTCATGGCTCATGCTGGCAAGGAACTCGCTCTTTGCCCTGCTGGCCGCTATGGCCGCTTCTTTTGCCTTTTCCAGTTCACCTTCTACTCTCATGCGTTCGGCGATCTCCTGTTTTAGGAGCATATTTGATCTTAAAAGCTCGGAGGTACGTTCTTCAACACGCTTTTCCAGTGTATGACTGTAATCTTCCAGCTTTTCATAGGAGGCTTTTAATTCCTTTGACATCTCGGTAAAAGTACGTGCAAGGATACCCACTTCGTCTTTTGATTTTACCGTAATTTTCTCGGCTGCCGAGAAGTTTCCTTTAGCAATCGCCTGTGCGGATTTTGTCAAACTGATGAGGGGTTTCGATAAGCTTGTAGAAAGGAAGAGTACCATTCCTGAACCAATGAATGCGAATATAAGAGTTGTTAAACCGGATCGCAGAACCATATACAAAATTTGGTTCTTGATATTCTGGTGTGAGGCAATGATTATTTGGTTTAGATTTTCTAAAGAGAAACCAAGTCGCAGTACTCCCCATAGACCTGTACCTACACGAATAGGTACGATAAATTCCATATACGCGATACCGTCCTTTTCAAATTCGTTAATTGTGGCTTTATCTTGTGCTATAGCAAATTTATCCACTTCGTCTGCAAGTATGCTGCCCTGTAATTCCGGTCTTAATGTGTGAATAAGTGCTGTCCCTTGTATGTTCATCAAAATTATATACTTTAAATCGTCATTTTCTTTCACGATCTTATTTGTCTTGTTAATAATATCAAAGAGGTTGTACGATGCGAGTGAATCCTCAACCTGGAAGGCAATGTTATCTGAAAGGGTTTTCCCGTGTTCACACATATTTTTCTTTATTAAATCAATGCGGTTTTTGAGTTCTCCTTCCAGAATACCTTTTTGTGAGTAAATCTGAACAAAGGTTAATGCCGCTAAAAGACCAATAATTAACCCTATCATCGTAAAGAGAAGCTTCCATCTGATACTATTTCTCAGGATAGTATTTTTAGGCATAATATCGTTCCTCTCTTAGAAAGATTTTTCTGCTTTACGTTTTGATAAATAGCTACTCGATAAACTCATTTATAGAAGAGAGTGCCTTCGGGTTCAATTTTATTCCGTAGCGTTCGATCTTATTTAAATTTATTGCTATATGAGAACCTGCCGGATTTTGTATTTTCTCCGGCATTTCTTTATTCAGAAGAATACCGTTCGCTATTTTTGCAGCCTGTTCTCCCATTGTCACAATATCAGCCGAAATAATAAGGGATGCACCAAAGCCTGCAAAAAGCCTGTCATACGTAAAGATGGGTTTCTTCGCCATATCGCAAAATTCAAAAATTTCTTTAACGCGTTCCACACTGGAAAGAACAACTGGATCGGAAATTAACCATAGGGCATCTGCTTTTGGCTTTAATTTCTGTAAAGCGGTTGTTACCTCTTTGTCATCCTTTACAGGTACCCCTAAAATTTCTATGCCGGTGTCTTTGGCATGAGCAGCCGCAGTTTGAAACCATTCTTTATTATGCTTTAAACTGTAAATCACTCCTATTTTTTTTATCTCCGGGAAGAAGTACCGGTACATTGTCAGTTCCATCATAGGCATAGGTTCACTTGTAATGACATATGTCTTGTCAGTCAAGGGGAATCGCTGCCAGTTTATACCGAGAGAAAAAATAATGTCAGCATCTTTTGCCATTTCACTTGCAAGAATGTATGCTTTTGATCCTATACAGAAGATTACCTGGTGTTTCCTGCCCTGAATGGTTTTTTCAACCTTCTGTTCATCAAACCATTTGCTTCCTATATCGATTTCTGTCGTTGAACCTTCAAAATTTGCCTTAAATGAGTATTGCATCTGTGAGTATTTTTTTACCGATAAATTTGAGTTAATTATCAGTATCTCTCTTTCCCCTTCACTCAAGATGGGATATGGTACAATCATGGAGATGCTCAAGTTAAGGATAAAGAATACGCAGGAAATGAAAATACGTCTTCCAGAAATATTGTCTTTCATGATGTTAACCGGTTTCTTTGTTTCCATAATCATTTTCTTAGTAATTTCCAGTCATTTTCATCCAGTTTCTTCCAGCCATCGATCCCGAGTATCTGGATATCTTTCTTTCCTTCGGCTGTTTTTCCCATATTTTCAACTACTTTCAAAAGTTTGGAAATTTCGGAATTATGCATTTCTGGTACTGCTACTATAGGGAGCAGTGAATCATCACTCTTTGCAAGTATGGTAAGTTTCTGATACAATCCTTGATTTATAGATGACAATTTGGAAATGCTATATTCGGTGGTCAACGCTGCTTGCACGAGTCCGAAACCAACAGAAATAAGCGCATCAATATCTTTAGGAACACTTAATATCTGAAAGGTATCGACAAGCCATGCATTCTCTTTACCGAGCATTAATTTGAGAAATTTATTTGTATATTCCTTGCTGCCGGATGAGGCAATACTAACACCCTTCAGCATCCTGAGGTTATTGATGTCTTTTTTTGATATGAGTACCTTTTTCTGGATAGATTCACTATCTGTGACACCTACAAATACAGGTTTTATAGGAAAAAACGCTTTCAATTCTTTGTAGTACCAGCTTGAGAGAATAAGTACGCAATCTTGCTTTCCCCGGATATTCGTCTCAAAAGTGTTTCTATCACAGAAAGGCTGGAATTGATATGGACCAAGGGTTTTTAAGTACAAATCCAGTTTTGTCTTCAGCGATGCAAAGTTATCAACATTGGATTCGGGATTATAAAAATATATGGTATATTGCGATTCACCAAGTACTTCAGATCTAGGATGGTTAAGTAACGGAGAGGAGAAAACTGCGAAAATAATACAAAAAAAAGTTAACTTTGAGAAAAGTATAGAAAAGGAACTATAGGAGACTATTTTTCGTAAATATATCTTGTTCATCATTCTGGCAAAGTTCAACTTACCAAATGTTTTCAAATCTAAGTCTATATTGAAAGTCTAGATCAGTGTATACCGCAGTTTTCCCTATACGTAATATCTATCGATAGTTTGACCACAGCATGCTTGAGTACCATGATCTGAAAAGATACATTAATTCTTGCAAACCTTGTCTCCCGGGCATTTGACTGGAACGATAAAGTCTTTTTCAGAGAATACTGATGTTAAAAGGGAAAAGAAAGATACAGAAGAGAAGAATACGACGACTTTAATTTGTGCCTGAAATGCCATTGACATTTTTCCCTTTTAAGAGAAAAGAGGGATAAAATTTAGAAGATAGAATTATAAATTATAAAATACTAATTTCAATAGAGAATTTGGAAGAACAATAAAATGTATCTTTGGAATATCATTCAATCAAGAATTGAAAGCATATCTGTTATTGTGTATAGTATTACCGTGTTTTTAGCATGTTTTGAACTTTCTTGATAAAAAGATAGAGAAGATTCCAAATTCCAAAAATAGAATGGATTGATGATGAAGATTCGAGCGGCAAAAGAGACAGATTTTGAAGATATATGGGAAATTTTTCATAAAGTAGTAAAAAAGGGTGATACCTTTGCCTTTCATCCCAAAACAAGTGAAGAAGATTTCAGGGCTTTATGGATATCTCCTCCTGTCCATACATATGTTGCAGAATTACAGGAGCGGGTCGTCGGAACGTACATTCTGAAGAAGAACCAGCCTGGTTTGGGTTCCCATGTTGCCAATGCAGCTTATATGGTGCATCCTGAAGCCCGTGGGAAGGGTATCGGCAGGGCAATAGGAAATCATTCTATAAAACAGGCAAGAAAACTCGGCTTTTCTGCGATACAGTTTAATTTTGTGGTCAGCACAAATACCGTTGCAATACAATTATGGTTAAAACTCGGATTCAAAATTGTTGGTACTGTACCAAAGGCATTTCATCACCAAAAGCTTGGATTTGTAGACGTCTACGTTATGCATAGATTTGTGTGATATAAAAAGTGAATAGTAGTTAGTGAATAGTTAAATGGTTCTATGGTTAATAGCCATTTAACTATCTACTCACTATCCACTATTCACTATCAACTATCAACTTGCCTTTAATGCCTCCTTCCATTCAGGGCTTGCAGAAGGTGTTAAGGCATCATCTCCCTTTTTTTCTTCCTGCACCTCTCCTTACTCCCGGCACTTTCTTCTTGTCTCTTCTTGGTATCTTTCGCTCTGTGCGTGGTTTCTCCTTGTCCTTATCGGGTTTCTTTCGGTCTATGTCATCAAATCTCCTTGGTATTCTCCGGTGCAGAAGGCCGCTTCTCCACCAGTAATACCTGTTAAAAGCATAGTAGCTGCTGTAAGGGTACCAGTAAGGATAATACCGGTAGGGATAATACGTTTTCTCAACCGGCCAGAGGTATATCTCTACAGCTCGCACGAGTGGAAAAGCGTATTCTGTTTTCCCCAACGGCTGAGTCCTTTTTCCCAGGATCTCTCCTGCAATCGTAACAGATCGTCCTTTTGTATAAATATCAGGATCTAAAAACCGGTCAACAGTGGTCAGGAATCTTCCCTCAGATTCTTCAATATCTGTTGGTTTTCCACGATAATTTGCAGGCATCTGCAATATTTCCAGCAGTGTTCCTTCCGCGGTGTTTTTAATCTCAATAATGATTCCGCTGAGAATGATTGTCTGGCCTGTATAATTTTCGGGATTTTGCAGTACTTCTTCAAATGTGATATCCGGACTGGCCTGTTTTCTGACTTGTTTAGAAATAACATGTGCACAGCTTACAATTGATATGATTAATACAATGAGTATTAATGGAGAGAAGATAAAGTATTTATCTTTTTTTAACATAGAGAAATTATAGATCAGTGAATAGTGGATAGATGGTAGACAGTGAATAGTTGTTTGTTGTTATCTCTTAACAATTATTTACTGTTAGTATTTTAAAAAATATTTCTGTCAGTAACACGTAGGGTAAACCTTCAGGTTTGCCTTCCTGCAGTAACCGCGAGGTTAAGAATAAATGCAAGGCTAAAGCCCCGCCCTACATTTCTCTTTCGACTCATTAGGGCTAGGTGTTAAAAGTGTTAAAGGTTCTAATGGAATACAGCAGCTAACGAGGAACCATTGGGCATTTTTTCCTGATCAATTATATAAACGTTACCTCCGCTTAAGAATGTATGAACAGTGGAGAAGTCTAGCAGGTCTTCATCGCCTGGTTCTGCCCTATGATGTGAGTGGACAGCACCTGTTGCCGGATCAAAATTGCCCCATTGTTGATATCCATCGGCAATGTACAATAAATTAACCCGCCCATGGTATGCAGCAGGAATTATTTCTTTCACATCGCTGGATGCCTGCCCTGTACTTATGGACTGCCTGTATTGTATAATTCCATCTTCCTGTGCCTTCTGAAAGAATGGCTGCACAGCAACTTTAGCTTGCTTATACAACTCTTCCTCACTCAATCGCTCAATATCTCCTACAACTCCTTTATCTACAAGGCAGGGATAAGAGTTTACCTTTCTATAGATTTGAAGTAGAGAATCGTCCCCGGCCAGTACTAAAGGTACCCGCTCATTGTGAAGTAACGCACAGAGACCTTTATCAACTTTACTAAAATACTGTACGAAGTTTTTTTTGGATTTACTTATATTCTTTTTGCGATTATCAAGTACGGCGGTCCGTTCAGTTGTATCCCTTGATGTACGGTGTTGAGAGCGTTTTTCGGAATCACCACTAATTATGGTCTCATTTATGCTCTGAGGAATATTTTTCTCCTCCAGATTAATTTCGATTATGCTGTGGCATGTTCCCTGAAGTAGTTTAATTCCATTTTGATTGAGAGCAAGGATGTAAAATTGACCATCGCCGTATAGTAACGGAAGGAGTGGTTTGATGTTGAAATGGTTGGTTACTGCTACTAATTCCTCAAAATGCAGGGGAAGTTTATAGTAACGAAATACATCCGAAGATATAAAAATCGCTAACCCATCACTCTGATATTGCCAGAAAAGGATATCGTCTACAAGTCCTTGGGCATGTACCAGCAATTTTTTTGTTTCTGCTGCACTGAGACCGCTCATGAAGAGGTGTTCCTCTGCCTCACGGATAAAGTTACTTAGACAGATTCTCTCCTGTTGGGTTTCGATGCCCATATTACGTGTGGGCATAAATATTGAGATGCATAATCCTTTACGTTTCTCCGTCAACACCTTTAGATCATCTCTGGTCAATAAATTCATGCTTTTTGCCTCCTCTTCAAAAATAATTATGATAGCTTGATTGCTAGCTGGTGTTGTGGCTAACTAGGCAATCTTTTCTTTACAGTTTCATGGATATTTTTGTAATAAACTAATCTTAATAGTTAGCAAGTAGGGTGCCTAAAAAGGTTTGTTGAGTAATGATTTTTTATGGAAAATATCTTTTTGTC
>CAZPUD010000052.1:16061-17691 GCA_964589115.1 uncultured candidatus Brocadiaceae bacterium
CTATTAACCATACAATCATATAACCTTTTAACTATTCACTAACTACTATTCACTATCCACTATTTTTACACATCTCTTAGCTTGCTTTTTCCAGAGGTAGACCGTAATTGAAATTCCCAAGCATTAAATTAGGCCTTTAGAGGCTTTTTATTGACATTGATTATTAAATATGTTACTACTTCATGCGAATTTTTTTTCTTAAAAACATTTTCCTGTATCATTTATCATAAATATCTTAAAAACATGGTAAAAAATAAGTATTTACGTGACGATAGTATGAAACCATTTCATACATACATGGTATATGGCTTCAAAGATAAAATCCTTAAGGCAAAGATATTTTGGTTTTTTTTGGTTTTTCTTCATGTTTCTGTTGTGCATGCTTATGCGGGCAATGAAGCAGTTACTTCTCTGTTTATTCCTGCCGATTTAAAGAGTGTCAAAAATGGTGATGCACTTATGGATGGAGAAACGCCGGTTAATCAACAGCATATCCATATTAATGTTATTCCTTTAAAGACGAGAAGTGAAGAATTTAGTAAATTGCGCCTTAATTTTCTGAGACATAGCATTGTAGCAGAGCGTATCAAATTACTCTCGGAGTCATATGGGGGTTATACATGGATTGGAAAACCAGAAAGTTCTGAAGGGATAGTTGTAATGTCGGTATACAACAACACCATTTTTGGCTGCATTGAATTGGAGGACGAAACTTACAAGATAGAGCCTGTTCGAGGTACAGATGCCCACCGGATTTTCAAGCTTGACCCTGATGAAGCCTGGGACATTGATGCCGGGGGATTGGCTCCGCAGTGGTATGAGCTGCCTGATGAAATACTTCGCACCCCATCTATATTAAAAGGTGTGGATGACGGAGAGACCTTTGATATACTTGTACTCTATACCAGCGGATTTGCAGAAGTATATCCGGGCGATGAACTGAACGCACAGATCAATTATCTTGTAGGCGTTGCAAATGCCTGTTATAGTAACAGTGAAGTTAATCTCACTGCCCGGGTTGTAGGGATTCGTGAGGTTAATTATAAAGATAGTGGAATGATGAAGGATGCTCTGAGTGATTTAACATACGGAAACAGCGCTTTTTCAAATATAGCCAGTTTGCGTAATAAATTGGGGGCAGACCTTGTCACTTTGTTGAGAATTTTTAAAGACAGTAATGATGCCTGCGGCCTGGCATGGCAGATGTCGTTATTAAGTGATTCATTTGAGAAATGGGCTTTTTCAGTTGTTCAGGTAGGTAGGATTCCCCACGGGAGTGGTTACCGCTATTGTACAGATCAAACCCTTGCCCATGAGATGGGACACAACATGGGCTGTGCACACCTGGATGGTTCCGGTGCTGTATTCGAATACTCTAAAGGATACGTCTTTAGCCCTTACATGTCAGTTATGGCGAGCAGTGGAGGAACGAGGGTAAGTCATTTTTCAAACCCAAGTGTATCTTATGCCGGATTTGTTACCGGAGCGGATGATGCAAACAACGCCCGATCTATAAATAAAGTCAAATTGACTATCTCACGATTTCGAAATTCAAAATGTTTAGGGTCAATAACGGCTTCTGCTGATAAGCTGTCCCTTAAGCGTGAAGAGAGTGTAGACGTAGTGTTTA
>CAZPUD010000053.1:0-17548 GCA_964589115.1 uncultured candidatus Brocadiaceae bacterium
ATAAATGTATCCCTGTCACGTCATATGTACCGTCGAGATTTCCGCTTGCTACAATTGCCCCGTCAACTACAAGTTTTTCACCCGGACCTGTAGTGCCGATACCCACACGGTTATTCACCGAATCCACAAACAACGTTCCTGAGTCAATATTAAGATTACCGCTTGCCGTTAATGTGCCTGTCGTTGTGATGGCAGCAGCCGTCATGGATCCGGTGTTATCCACCACAAAAGTTCCACTTGCTACGGACATGGTGCCTGTGGTGTTGATACTGATGTTAGTCGCCAGGTCTGCGCCGGAAATTGATCCATCGGATATTTTGGTGCCATCGACCGCTCCGGCGGCGATCATGTCGCCCGTAACGCCATTCGTTATTACCGCTACCGACGTTACGTTTGATACATTTGAACCGTCACCGTAAAAGGCGTTTGCAGTAACGGTGCCGTTAACATGCAGGGTTGAAGAAGGAGTTGTTGTGCCAATGCCTACAGTCCCACTTCCAAAATCTCCGTAAATGAGGGTGTTGCTGGAACTATTGGCAATGTAAAGGGTATTTGAACCGGTTTCGGAATATCCTGCCTGATAGCCAATAAATACGTTATTAGATCCCAATGCACTATAACCAGCCCCCGCACCTAAGCTAGTATTAAAGTTGCCTGTAGTATTTGATTGAAGTGCCCCCATACCATAGGCGGTATTTTCTTCACCACTTGTATTGGAATAGAGTGCAAAGTGTCCGTTAGCGGTATTTTTGAATCCGTTGGTATTGGAAAAGAGCGCCTTGTAACCGTTTGCGGTATTTCTGTAACCTGTGATATTCGAATAAAGCGCCTGATACCCGCTGGCGGTATTCCACTGACCATCAGTGTTGTTATAAAGTGCTAAAGCTCCAATGGCAGTGTTGCCATCTCCTGATATATTAGAATAGAGTGCCTCTTCTCCTACAACGGTATTATCAAAGCCGGTAGTATTTGATTTGAGCGCCATATATCCAATTGCAGTGTTATATTCTCCTGTGGTATTGGATGTAAGAGTTTCGGCACCATAAGCAGTATTGTAACTACCTGTAACATTTGGATTACCGGAGCTTACACCAAGAAATGTATTTGATATATCGCTAACGTGAGTTATGATGTCACTTCCGGACATTGTTACAGTTCCTACAACATGTAACGCTGAAGATGGCGTCGTCGTCCCTATCCCCACCCTGTTATTCACCGAATCCACAAATAAGGTTCCGGAATCAATGCTCAGGTTACCGCTTGCTGTTAACGTACCGGTGGTTGTAATAACGGTTGCCGTCATGGAACCGGCAGAATCCACCACAAAACTGCCGTTTGCCGCCGTGACTGAGCCAATAACCGTCATTGTGGAAACGGTTGCCGAACCTGCCTGCAATGTGCCTGTAGTGGAAATGTTGATATCGGACGCCAGGTCCTCGCCCACAATCGTCCCGTTGGCAATATCGATGCTTGCTATTGAGCCGTCAACGATCACGATGCTGTCTACCGAGGAATTTCCCATGTCCGCAAGGGTAATGGAGCCATCCACAATGACGCTGCTGTTGACCGAACTTGATCCCATATTCGCAAGGGAGATTGCACCATCGGCAATCTTTGCGGAGGTCACGGCATCCACCGCAAGTTTATCAGTTGTAATAGCGCCCGTAGCAATGTTTCCAGCCGTGATAGTTTCAGTACCGAAGATCAGATTCGTAAGACCCGAACCGTCCCCGATAAATCCGGTTGCTGTGACTGAGCCGTTAATATACGTATTATGTGCAAAAATTTCATTGGCAATGAAGTTATGCGTACCTTCTACTTCTATGTCGTATACCTGTTGATATCCAAGGTACGAAATGGAAACAATTTTTTCCCATAGTACATGCTCAGATATGACTTCGTCATACTCAGGGCCCAGAGCAGAGAGCTTAGATACGGCTTCGCCGTGCTCAGGGCTCAGGGCTGAGAGGTCTGGGCAATAAGTCGCAATTTCGTCTCCTTCTAGCAAATAGAGCACCTTTACCCATTTGAATCCTTTACTGACTTGATCAGAGCTTGAAGGCTTGCACGTATCTGGTGCGAGCTTTTCAGGAGAGAATGATATGTTTTCTCCTCTATATATTGCAGTTCTAATGCTATTTTCATGCAAGTTACCACTTCGTATAATGACCCGCGGGCGTTGTAAAGAAACTGAACGAATTCTTTCTTCGAATACCTTCCCTTGCCTTCTGCTATATTCAGAGGTATCGAAACGCTTGCCCGACGCAATTGATTGGTCAGACCAAATCTCTCTTCCACGGGAAAATTCTTTGTTATCCGGTATACTTCTTTCACCCATGCTACACTGTCCTGCCACACTCTCAGATCTTCGAATGGATAAGAATTTTCTTTCATATTCACGCCCTCCTGTTTTAATTAAATAAGGATGATTCCCTGTTGTTTTTATCCTTTTTCCGCTTTTCGTAATTAATTCAAATACCGGTTTTATTCCCATATCCAGAAGAGCCTTAATTGGTCTTCTTTCAATGACCCGTGTTTCCTCATTAAGGGTATAAACCTCCATCCCCGGCAACAAATCCTTAATCGGTATCTGCTGTCTTTCCCACTGAGCTTCTGATCCCTGAGCTCTGAGCACAGAAATTTCAATCAGGGTATCTCCGGTAACACATTGCCCCTCTACATGAAGTTTCTGTAACGGGGTGTCAGTACCTATTCCTACGCTTCCGGATGAACGATAGACGTCGCCGCCGTTCGTTGACCAGGCGCCGCTGACGTTTGTCAACCCCGAACCGTCTCCCGTGAAGTAATCTGCCGTGACAGTACCGATGACGTACAAAGGACCTGATGGCGTATTTGTGCCGATACCAACATACCCATCATTGTTAATAACCACCTTTTCCACCCACCCTTTATTGAATGAGGCTATAAGACCCGTTCCCTCAGTATTCACGGATATGGCATCATTGGTACCGGCACTGTTTCCATCATCTATTTCAAAAAGGGCTGTTGGATCTTTTGTCCCTATACCAACATGGCCCAAATCATTTGCATATAAGGTACTCGTACCTGCTGCTGTGTCTATGATCAAGGAAACACCTGATGCCGTCGTGCCGCTCCCTACTACGTGAAGCCTTGCAGAAGGCACTGCAGTCCCTATGCCAACCATTTCATTGACCGCATCAACGAATAAAGTTCCGGAGCTAATATTCAGGTTACCCGACGCCGTTAACGTGCCGGTCGTTGTAATAGCCGATGCCGTAATTGAACCGGCACTGTCCACCCTGAAATTACCTGCGTTTACCGTGAGGGAGCCGACATTCATTGCCTGTGTCGTCATGTTGAGTGTGCTTGCCAAATCGCTACCAGTTATTGAACCGTCCACGATGGATGAACTGCTAACGGAGTCCGCCCCCGGCGATGCGGAAATGCCGGTAAGCCCTGAACCGTTCCCTGAAAAGTAGGTTGCTGTGACGGTACCAACAACTACCAGTTTTGTTTGCGGTGTTGTAGTTCCTATGCCAATGTTACCGTCATGGTTTATTCGCATGCGTTCAGTAAGCGTAGTAGACCCATTCTGTGTTGTGGAGAACGACAAGTAAGCGCCACCATTAGAAGCGCTCCACCCTTCACTTGTCCGACCATTAATATCAACACCAGTTCGCGTGCTTGTACTGTTGTAGTAGCCTGCACCAGTGATATACAGAATATCCCAACTTTGGCCGATAGCCGTTGGCGAAGCATACGTCTCTCCACCACTTACGAAACCTAAGGTTGGATACGAAGCGTTACCTAAACCTGTTCCATAGATAAAGATGCCGCCGGCTCCAGAACCTGTATCATTTATGACACGCAACGGGCCATTACTGCTATATGTTGAAGTGTAGACGGTAAGTTTATTTGAAGGGGTTGTTGTCCCAATACCTACGAGACCATTGGTCGCATCTACAAACAACGTCCCTGAATCAATATTGAGATTACCACTCGCCGTCAACGTGCCGGTTGTTGTAATAGCCGATGCCGTCATGGAACCGGTGCTATCCACCACAAAACCGCCGTTTGCCACGGACACGGTGCCTGTGGTGACAAAATCGATATCTGATGCCAGGTCGCTTGCTGTTATTGTGTTATCTGCTATCTCAGTTGTTGTAACGGCGCTCACTGCTATCTCATCGCTGGTAACAGCACCGGTCTGGATCATGGCGCTGGTGACAGAATCATTCCCTGCTGCAACTCCCGTTAACCCGGAACCATCACCCACGAACGCGGTTGCGGTGACTGTGCCGATAACGTGGAAGGTGGTTGAGGGGGTAGTTGTGCCAACGCCTACCCTGCCGTCATCCTGAATACGCATTCTGGTTTGCAGACTATTAGTTATATTACCAGAAGTCTTATTTTGAAAATCAATATGCTCACCGTAACTACCATTGTCTGTTGCCAAAATACGAGCACCTGGATCGTTGCCGAGAGGATCATAGGTGGCCAGGTCCAAGGCTACCTTCGCTCCTGCACCACCAAGGCCATTAGTAACTCTGAAGACTGCACCTAGTGAAGCAAAAGAACCTTTCTGTATCTCAAGAAGGGTCTGCGGATTTGTAGTACCGATACCGACGTTTCCATCGCTTTTTCTCACTATTAATCGCCACTGATTGTTCTCATCGTCATAAAGGGCAAAATCGTTAGATCCAGTAGATCCCTCATCAGAATCTTCCGATCCCAATAGCCACATACTTTGACCATTATCACGGAATTGGATGAATGATTCCTGATTAGTGTTTTCACGATCAATGATTAGAGCAGGACTAACGCCGTTGTCTCCGGTTCCTATTATGTGTAACTTTCCATCCGGTGTTGTTGTCCGAATCCCAACAGAATTATTCGCTGAATCGACAAACAACGTCCCGGAATCAATATTAAGATTACCGCTTGCCGTTAACGTACCGGTTGTTGTGATGGCAGAAGCAGTCATGGAGCCTGCGCTATCCACCACAAACCCGCCATTTGCTGCCGATATGGTACCCGTGGTGCTAATACTTATGTTAGATGCCAGGTCGCTGCCGGTTATCGAGCCGTCTACAATTGAGCTGCTGCTTACTGAATCTGCGCCAACCGATGCGGAAATACCTGTTAACCCTGAACCGTCTCCTACAAAAGCCGTTGCTGTAATGGTACCAATCACGTGAAGTGTTGTTGATGGAGTGGTGGTGCCGATGCCTACTTTTGTATTTGTAAAGTCACCATAAATTAGCGTATTACTTGAACTGTTTGCAATATAGAGCTTATTAGACCCTGTTTCACTGTATCCAGCCTGGTAACCAATAAATACACTACTGCTGCCCGTGGCGTTGTAACCGGCATTAAATCCAACAGCAGTATTCTGATTGCCCGCATCATTAGAATTCAGCGCACCGTCTCCAAATGCCGTATTCTGGCTGCCTTCTGTATTGGAGGAGAGCGCACCGTCACCGGTTACGGTATTTTGGTCACCAGTAGTGTTAGCATTAAGTGCATCGGTGCCAATTGCAGTATTAGCGCTGCCTGTTGTGTTAGAATAGAGCGCATTAGATCCATAGGCAGTATTCCTGACACCTGTATCATTGGAATTACCGGCACCCACTCCCAAAAATGTATTGGTGGTATCACTTGCATAGGTAACTACATTCTTACCTGAAACGGTTACCGTTCCCGTTGATGAAATAGAAGACGCCGTCATGGAACCAGCGCTATCTATAATAAACCCACCATTTGCCATAGACATGGTACCTGTAGTGCTGATGCTGATGTTTGATGCGAGGTCGGCACTGGAAATCGTTCCGTCTGATATCTTATCTGTAGTAACGGCGTCTGTCTGCAACATTGAATTGTTGACGGAATTAGCGCCCGCCGCCACGCCTGTTAATCCCGAACCGTCGCCCACAAACCCCGCTGCCGTTACAGTGCCGATTATATGCAGTTTTGTCTGAGGGGTCGTTGTGCCAATGCCAACATCGCCTGAGTAAATAATAAAGGTATCGGGGTTATCTATGGAGACCGGTACTGCTGAATATCCCCAGGCAAATGAATTATCTGCATTTGAGCTTACCTGCATGTTGTATCCACCTGCCCAGGAATAATCACCTGCTGCCAGGTTATCGTATCCTCCCCCCACAGTGGCGTATTGGCCTGATGCAGTATTCGTTCCTCCACCCACAACTGTGGAGCCGTATCCCGATGCTAGATTATTATGGCCTCCTCCTACCGTAGTATGGGTATCCAACGATGTGTTGAACATACCCCCGGCTATTGTTGCGTGAGAACCTGATGCGGTGTTGCTTTCACCTCCACTTACCGTTGCAATATAGCCTGATGCCGTATTGCTCTGTCCTCCACCTACAGCAGCACTATTTCCTGATGCCATATTGCCACTTCCACCCGATACCGTTGCGGAATCACCAGATGCAGTATTACTGCTGCCTCCTCCTACCACAGCCGAGGAACCGGATACCAGGTTACCAATTCCGCCTCCTATTATGGCATAACTCCCTGATGATGTGTTACTGTTACCACCTCCAACAGCAGCATGCTCTCCTGATGCGGTATTATTGCTGCCACCTCCTACCGTTGCACCACTATATGATGCCGTATTGGATAAACCTCCACCAACCGTGGCATAACTGATCGTTGCTGTATCAGTACCCGTCGTACTGCTTACTCCCAGATTTATATGAGTATCGGTACTTCCACCTATCATGGTACTACCGCTTTTTACTAATGCCCCTCCCACCGTTATCGTACCCGTTGTTGTGATTTCAGATGTAGTTACTGTACCTGTGGTAGTAATACTGATGTCAGATGCAAGATCACTTCCCGATATTGATCCATCTACTATCGTAGTGCTGGATACCGAACTTGTACCGGGAGTAAACGTTATTCCCGTCAACCCTGATCCATCCCCAGAGAAACCCGTTGCCGTTACCGTGCCGATCACATGGAGTTTCGTTTGAGGGGTCGTTGTACCAACTCCGACGTCGCTTGAATAGATAATAAAGGTATCGGGATTATCTATGGAGACCGGTACTGCTGAATATCCCCAGGCAAATGAGTTATCTGCAGTTGAGCTTACCTGCATATTGTATCCACCTGCCCAGGAGTAATCACCTGCTGCAAGGTTATCATATCCACCTCCCACGGTGGCATATTGACCTGATGCTGTGTTTGTTCCTCCGCCTACGACTGTGGCACCGTATCCCGATGTTAAGTTATTATGCCCTCCTGCTACTGTAGTATAGGTATTGGATGCGGTATTGTTACTTCCTCCACCTATGGCAGCACTGTCTCCCGATGCCATATTACCACCTCCGCCCGATACCGTTGCAGAACTGCCCGATACTGTGTTAGATATTCCTCCCCCCGATGCAGCATAGTCTCCCGATGAAGTATTATTCGCCCCTCCCGTAGCTACACTATAACTTCCCGATGATGTGTTACTGCTGCCACCTCCTACCGTGGTGTATTGACCTGATGCTATATTGTTACTGCCTCCTCCTACTGTTGCACCCGTATATGATGCCGTATTATTATAACCACCTCCTACCGTGGCATAACTAATTGATGTTGTATCAGTACCCGTCGTACTGCTTTCCCCCAGGTTTACATGAGTATTGATGCTTCCCCCTATCATGGTACTACCACTCTTCACCAATGCGCCACCTACCGTTATCGTGCCCGTTGTAGTAACTTCTGATGCAACTACACCACCAGCGCTGCTCACCACAAAACTCCCGCTTGCTGCTGAGATGGTGCCTGTTGTACTGATGCTGATGTCTGATGCTAAGTCTTCCCCTGCAATTGTCCCATCTATAATGGAAGTACTGTTTACGGAATCAGCGCCAAGCGATGATGCAGAAATGCCCGTTAACCCTGAGCCATCGCCCACAAACCCCGTTGCAGTAACTGCACCGGTAACATGCAGCTTAGTCTGAGGGGTCGTTGTACCAATACCGACATTACTTGAGTAAACAATAAAGGTATCAGGGTTATCTACAGAAACTGGTACCCCTGAGTATCCCCAGGCAAATGAGCCATATGCCGTGGAACTTACCTGCATATTGTATCCACCTACCCAGGAGTAATCACCTGCTGCAAGGTTGTCATATCCACCTCCCACTGTGGCATATTGACCTGATGCCGTGTTCGTCCCTCCACCCACAACTGTGGAGCCATATCCCGATGCCAAGTTGTTATGCCCACCACCTACGGCAGAGAAATGTCCTGACGCCATGTTACTGTTTCCTCCACCTACGGCAGTACCAATTCCTGATGCTGTATTGCTGCTTCCACCACTTACGACAGCACCATATCCCGACGCCAAGTTATTCTGCCCTCCACCTACTGTTGCATTTGAACCCGATGCTGTATTGCTGTCTCCGCCCGATACCGTTGCATAATCACCCGAAGCTGTATTGGATAAACCTCCACCAACCGTAGCATAACTGATTGTCGTTGTATCAGTACCAGTCGTGCTACTTGCCCCAAGGTTTATATGGGTATTGCTACTTCCCCCTAATACGGTACTACCATTCTGCACTAATGCACCGCTTACGATCGCGGAACCATTTACAATCAAATCCCCATTAGCCGTCATCGTACCTACTGAGACTACAGTTGACGCTGTTACTGAACCGGTTGTAAATATACTAATGCCTGATGCCAGATCTGCGCCTGCGATCGTACCATCTGCTATCTTATCCGTCGTTACCGCATCGGCGATGATCATGCCACCGGTAACTGAATTTGTACCAGGTGAAGAGGTAATCCCTGTTAATCCCGAACCGTCTCCGGAGAAACCGGTTGCCGTAACTGTTCCAATAACGTAGAGTGATGTGGTGGGTGTAGTTGTACCAATGCCGACTTTATTGGTTGAGAAGTCGCCATAGATTAATGTAGTACTTGAGCCGTTTGCTATATAGAGTTTATTAGACCCTGTTTCGTTATAACCTGCCTGGTAACCCAGGAATACACTACCCGTACCCGTCGTGCTTAAACCGGCCTCATAACCTACTGCGGTGTTATAGGAACCCCCTGAGGACATCAATGCGTAAGCGCCGATTGCGGTATTTCCATCTCCAGAATTGGAATATAAAGCATAGTAGCCAATGGCGTTGTTATAGCTTCCCGACCAATTAGAGAAAAGTGACCGATACCCACTGGCAATATTATGGCTACCAGTGGTATTGCCAAAAAGTGCTTGGTATCCGTTAGCTATGTTATAATCTCCACCGTTATTCATATAGAGTGCTGCATAGCCAATAGCTACGTTTTCGCTACCTATGGTATTTTCCATAAGTGCATCGGTACCAATGGCCACATTATACGAGCCTGTTGTGTTGTAATAGAGAGAATCAAGCCCGCTTGATATATTATGAACACCGGAGGTGTTGGAATAGAGAGACCGGTATCCACTAGCAATATTATAGTTGCCCGTAGTGTTAGAATAGAGGGATTTGTATCCACAAGCAGCGTTACCATATCCACCTGTGTTGGAATAGAGCGCCTGATAGCCGTAAGCAGTGTTGTTATCACCTGTGGTGTTGTAATTGCCGGCGCCAATACCCATAAATGTATTTGTTGCGTCATTTGCATATGTTATTACTTTATTTCCCGATATTGTCATTGTCCCTGTTGATGTGATTGCGGAGGTGGTGATAGCGCCGGTACCGTCAACCTCAAAACTCCCCCCTGCGACAGATATAGTACCCGTGGTACTGATACTAATGTTTGATGCAAGGTCTGCCCCTGCAATCGTACCATTTGCTATCTTATCCGTCGTTACCGCATCAGTAACGATCATGCCGCTGGTGACCGAATTAGTTCCTGCTGTTGAGGTTATCCCCGTCAATCCGGAGCCATCGCCCACAAAAGCCGTTGCCGTGACCGTTCCGATTACATGCAATTTTGTTGAAGGTGTGGTTGTACCTATGCCCACGTTGCCGTTACCGAGGAAACGGGCAGTGGTGGTGCCGCTTGCGTTGAGTACGGAAAAGCCACTGCTTGAGGTATCGTCTTTGAGCCTCGCCGCCATATCGGCGGCATACGCGATATGGCTTATCCCGAAAAAGATTGCCCATACAACCAGCAGAAAATATTTCCCCATTTCATTTTTACTCCTTTTCTTTGTACTGAAATGAAATTTAAGGTATTGTCTTTGAGAAAGTAAGCGCATTAAATTAGCTTGTGCTTTTTAAAGAGCAAAACTCAGCGATCTTTTTACCCACCCCTAAATCCCCTCCCAAGAGGGGACTTCTAAATAATCCCCTCCCAGGAGGGGACTAAGGGGTGGGTTTTCCCTCCCGGAAGGGGACTTTTTGATTCCCCTCTTGAGAACATCTCCAATTCCCCTCTTGAGAGGGGAAAGGGGTGTGTTAAAGGCATAATGAAAAACTTTGAAATCCCTATACGTTTAATTAGGCCTTCGTCAACTTTTATGGTCTCTAAGGTTGGTTCAATCTTGTAGATTGAACCATATGTTTAGCACCGGCCTGTACGTTTTGGTTTACTCCAGGCGTATGAAACATGCAAAACGTTTCGGTTCAATCGTGGACGATTGAACCAACTCTGAGGCATAATGAAAAACTTTGAAATCCCTATACACTAAATTAGGCTGCCTTTGGCAGCGACTAAGGTTGGTTCTATCTTGTAGATTGAACCATGCGTTTAGCATTGGCCTGTACGTTTTGGTTTACTCCAGGCGTATAAGACATGCTAAACGTTGCGGTTCAATCGTGGACGATTGAACCAACTCTGAAACTTTGAATTTTCTATACATTTTATTAAGCCTTCAACGACTTTTATCCATTATTAAGCCTTGCCTCCCGTTTGAACATGTACACGGTAGGCAACCCTAAAGGGTTGCCCTACCTGTTTTTGAACAGCCCCAACGCTGGAAAAATAAAGATACAAATATTTATGTCCGGATGTTTACGATGTTTCGGTGAGTCCTTTCACCGAAACGAATTACCACCGATGTGGATTTCAGTGTGGTGATACAACGAAATATCAAAAACAAAAAAGCCTTGCTGCAGAAAATATGACCAAACATTTTCGGCAGCAAGGCTGTCTTTTATAATACAGAAAGACCCTTTACTTTGCGTCCCCCAATCACTCAGGGTTTGCCCTTGTCGTACTGTTTGTGTATTGTTTAAGATGTATAATTTTTAGCAAGAGAATTGGAGATTAGTACAACTGTAAACACAATTTGGTGTATAAGGATTTCAATTTTCTTTAGCCACAGATTTACGAGGATAAAACGCAGATTTTTCATTTTGTATCCATCCGTGTTCAATCCGCGTTCATCCGTGGCTTAATTGGTTTTATTATTGATGGGTGCACTTCGATTCACCCATCCTGCACGTCATACCCTATCAAATCCTTTCATCGATGTATGTGACATGTATCACAATTTTAGAAAATTTTTTCTTTTTGTCTCCCGATTTACGGACAACGGACCACGGATCACGGGTCACGTATATGATATTTAAGGTACATTTATGTCACAAAATATGTGCCATAGAAGTAGAAAATTGTGCCAAATAACACGTTTCTCTTTTTAGCTTATGGTGGCAATATAGAGATAACAAAATTGCATATGTTAAGCTGTTCTTACAATAAGAGTTGTGATGCGCAGAGCTTACCTATGGAGATGGTTGAATATGTAATAGTAAGTTCAAAAATCTTATATACAAAACTATACATACAAGAGAAAAATGAGACAAAAGTGTCTCATGAGACAGATGTGTCTCAGGACAGAAGTGTCTCATGGGACACTTTTTTAGCCACGGATTAACGCGGATGAAACTCAGATTTTCCACATTGGGGCCGTCCAAAAAGTAATTTATTGCAAATTTATTCCCCACTTAGGCGTTTATAATAGAGTGTCTTCCCCACACATAGGTGTTAAAACACAGCTTTTGTGTGTATACAGCACCACCGATGATACTTTTTGGACAGCCCCGATTTTCCATCCATGTTCAATCTGCGTCCATCCGTGGCTTAATTGGCTTTTAATACTTAAATCCTGTATGGGTAAAGTTGAATTGATCTTCTTATATATCCCGCAATACGACCTTTCTTCCTTTATATGAGACCAAACTTCTGTCTTTTTTTAAGACCTTTATAATTCTCGTAATTGTTTCACGTGATGTGCCAACCATAGTGGAGAGTTCCTGATGTGTTGGTGCGTGCAAGACCTCGATGCCATTTTTTGTCTTTATCCCATGGTCACGTGCCAGTTGCTGGAGTACCCTTATGGTTCTTTCATATACATCGAAAAATGCCAGGCTTTTAATCTTTTCATCGGCACGCCGTAATCTTGTACAGATCTCTTTGATTACTTTCTTTAAAATAACAGGATGCGATGCTATTAATTGATAAAATTGTCTTCTGGTAACAAGAAATAATACAGCATCTTCTATGGCAATAATACTTGCAGACCTGGGTTCATCGTCAAGAAGGGATAATTCACCAAAAAAATCACCTTCCTTCATCAAAGAAAGAACGATTTCCTTGCCGTCCTCATTTAAAAGTGATACTTTTACATGTCCGGAAATTACAATATAAAGGGTATCGCCAGGGTCGTCCTGGTTTACGATAAGATAACCTTTTGTAAATTTTTTAACGATGCCTACCTTAGAAAGTATATCAATCTGTTCATCGCTAAAGCTATTGAACAATGGTACCTGTTTCAGGTGTGTTTTTAGCTGGATATCTTCTATCTTCATGTTGTCCTACTCTGCTTCGAATATTAAATGGTGGATAGCAACCTAATCCAAAAGAGTCGGAAGAGAAATATAATGGAAATTGTTTAGAGTTTAGAGTTTAGAGTTTAGAGTTTAGAGTTTGGAGTTTGGAGTTTGGAGTTTGGAGTTTGAACCCGAAACTCTAAACTCCAATATTTTTGCCAAAAAATGTTAAAAAGTAAGTTTTACTACATTACTATCCACTATTCGCTATCCACTGTCTCTTCCACACACCCCTTAGTTCCCACTTGATAGTGAGGAATGGGAGTGAGGGTCGTAAAACTGTTACATTGATAAGGCAGTTTATCCCTTTGGTTTTCTTCAATCCTTCCATTACTGCCTGTGTCGGTAAATTTTAACAGTTCAACTTTTCCGTCTTTTCGTTCGAAATAAGCTATGTCATCATCCTCCAGCTTTGGAAAATACTTGCCTGATATATCCTCATACAAATCTACATGATAAAGCGGCGTACCAAGGTCATGTCTCTTCACACAAGACAGGTTCAGAAGACCGTCTTTTTCATACACGGTATACGTTCCCTCCGGGTTTTTGTAACCCACGTAATATTTACCTGCCTCCTTGTGATATATGTCTGCATTGCATGGATAGAGTTTGTCACCTACAATCTCATAGAAGGTATCTCCCATGATCTTAAAGTATTTTTCCGCATCGCTCAGCACCCATTGAGAGGTCATTCTGTCAGGGCTGTGCGTCAGAATCGTTTTGTCTTTTTTCAGAACAGTGTTTTTCAATCCTCTGTAATCGGTGTGAACGACACTTTTCCTTGTTGCAATATCGTGGATAACGATGGAGCCGTTAAATGTATTAACCGCCTCCAGAAACCGTTCTTCACTCCATATACGCTCGATATAATCATTAATATCACCGTAAATAACCGAGGCTGAGTCAAATTCTTTTTTTGATAGAGAAGATGACCGCTGCTGCCTCTTTTCCGAGTATAACTGTTTCCAGATTTCGATGTCATGTACGGTGTCCGAGCTGAATACCAGGGATTCTTTATCTGTTTTGAATCTGAGCCCTATGCCCGGGATTCCATGCCACACATGGGCATTGATTGCCTCGATGATAAATCCTTCCGGGTCTCTGAAAATGTTTTTATCCTGTTCGTAAAACACATCTGATGAGAATGGATAAAAATTTTCTGGTTCAATCCATTCATTATAGAAGGGATCTTTAAAGAGGAGTCTGAGCCTGCCGGTCTTGCTGCTGATTACGATCTTTGCCTTGTCCGGTGTTACCGGATCGCCGTTTCTGTCCAACACATAAAGACATGATTTTCCCTGCCCTTCGATCCTCACAGCGATCTTGTATTTTGCCTGAGGGCCGATCATCTTATAATCAATATATTCTCCATAAGCAATGTCAATAACACTTTTTGAATCGTCCGATAGACTCCTGTCAAGAGCAGGACCGGATATCCTAATAAGTTCTTCATTGATTTCTTCTGATGCAATAAGGAAAACTTTTTGTGAAATGTCAGGTGCATAGCGATAAAAAAGGGCGAGGTCGGTAAACCACCTTTTGTGGTCATCGTGGCAGTGGGTGATTATCAAACCTTTTACGTCTTTCATCTTATGACCGCCAATTTGCTGGAATAGTGGAGAGCCACAATCCACAAGGTAAGTGGAATTACCTATGGTTACCTGGTACCCGATACTCTTTCCCATCTTTGAGAATGGGCCATAATCACCTAATATCCTTACGGTAATACCATTGTTCATTTGTGATCCTCAATATAATTAGTATCTTAAAACTAATTTTTAACATTTTCGGCAAAAATATTGAAGTTTAGAGTTTCGTGTTTAGAGTTTAGAGTTATACCTTACGAAGTCCCCCTTAACAAAGGGGATTTAGGGGGTTGTGTTTTCCTGGCAATTTTTACAACCCCCCTTACCCCCTTTGTTAAGGGGGAATTTACGCACGTTACCTCCAGCAAACCCGCTTAATTAAAATGAAAATTCCTATACAATCGAGTTCAAACTCCAAACTACATTTATCTGATTAATGCAGTAGACACTGAATCTATAGACCTTGAAGTCTCTTCCAGCTTGTCCATTAATTCAGTGTTTCTTTCTAATATCGATTTCATACGCTGGTCCATGAGTACCATTATCTTCTGTAAAAAATCAGGTGCACTTTCGATTTCTTTTTGAAAAATTACCGGGTCAACTATTTTTCCTTTAATATTCGATATCTCATACAAGCAATTCGTTAAACGGCAGTATACATCGTTGAGATAAAAGAGGTCGTGACTCATTTTATCGAATTTGGCACGTACATCTCTGGGAAGTTTGTTGATAGCTTCTGTAAAAGTATCTTTGGTAATCATCTCTACAGTTACATCACCATCTGCCGTTACAGATGCCATTCTTTTTGCCATGCCAAAGAAACTCATCTCTCCGAAAATATCGCCTTCTTTTAAAGAACCAATGAGCACCTGTTTGTCATTAATGTTTTTCCATACCTTGGCCTTACCGGATTTTAAAATATAAGCGTAGTAAGCCCATGTACCCTCTTCCACAATAACGCTGCCGTCTTTTATGTTCTCCACCCTGCTAATAAACTGGTCCATATTGTCTCCTTCCTCCATTCTTAAAAAATACTATTACGGGAATCGTATGAAACATTCCAAATTAATTACACGAGTAGAACACAGCAGCACGGACAAACATCCCTGTTTAAGACATACAGGGACAGAGTTTGTATGTGCCACACTGATAGCCGTTTAAATAAAATGAAAATTCCTATACTATCAAGTTATTGTACATCAACAAAAATGGCGAATCGACAAATGTAATCCCAAAAGGTATGAAATGTGTATATACACGAGGTGTATGTAATTGGTAAAAGATATCATGTAGTGACATGTTTTTGTACCATCCAATGTATTTAAAAATGTACAGTGAATGCTAAAGCGTGGCACATATTATCATATTGCATAATTAAAAGCAATAATTTGATTCTTATAAATTTCACAGCAAGCTAGTACACTGTCATTGCGAGGGTTTTTTTCCCCGAAGCAATCCCTTTATTTAGAGTTTCTAGTTTCAAGTTTAGAGTTCAAACTCTAAACTCTAAACTCTAAGAGATTGCTTCGGAAAAGACCCTCGCAATGACATGCTATACCTCTTTTGGTTATTCACATACCGTTACAAATAATGTTGACAGTGTACTGGTTTTTTGAGAAAGTAGGGGCGAGCCTTGTATTCAGCCAAACGGGTAATAAACATAAGTGTTTTTAATTGTGCAAGGCAGGGGCGGACACAAGGTTCGCCCCTACTGCAGTCAGAGATAAAGTTGCCAAGGCCTAATTATTCGAATCATCCAAAATGACCGTCCTGCTTTCAAACGATCTCCAAGGACAGTACTTGATTAAATGAGCTTTTTTGTTATAGTATTACAGGTATTCATTTTATAATTTTATCAAAAATAGAATTTGTCGTTGTTGCTATTTATATTTCACTCCTGTGAGGATTATAAAAAAACTAAACCGTTAATGAATAATAATAAAACAGGTTGGGCTTTAAAAGGCAAGACACAAAGGTTTCTCTTTTACCCACCCCTACCCCTCCCAAGAGGGGACTTCTAAATAATCCCCTCCCGGGAGGGGACTATGGGGTGGGTTCCCTCCCAAGAGGGGGCTTATAATATTCCCCTCCTTGAAGAGAACTAAGTCTGGAAGGGGACTAAGTTGTGAGTCACTTCCAAAAAGGATACTTTTGATTCCCCTCTCGAGGGGGGCCAGGGGTGTGTTAAAGGCATAATAAAAAACTCTGAATCCCCAATACATTCAATTAATAGAGGAGAGATAGAACATGTTTGAAGGTTCCCTTGTTGCACTGGTAACCCCATTTAAAAACGGATCCGTCGATTGTCAAAAACTGAAGGAACTTATCGAATTCCATATTAAAAACGGGACAAGTGGAATTGTTCCCTGCGGTACAACCGGTGAATCCGCTACCCTTTCGTTCGAAGAACACGAACAGATAGTTGGTGAAGTTGTCGCCATGGTGGCAGGCAGGATACCCGTTCTTGCCGGAACGGGTTCAAATAATACCGCAGAGGCCCTGCGTCTCACAAAACATGCGAAAAAGGCCGGTGCAAGCGGGGCATTACTTATAACGCCATATTATAACAAACCTACTCCGGAAGGGCTTTACAGGCATTACAAATTAATTGCTGAAGAGGTAGACATCCCTATTGTAATATATAATGTACCTTCCAGGACGGGCATATCCATTTCACCGGAAACGGTAGCTAAGCTGGCTGAGATAAAAAATATCATCGGAATAAAGGAGGCGAGCGGAAACATAGATCAGACAACCCAGATATTACAACTGTGCGATATTACAGTTCTTTCGGGGGATGACTCCCTTACCCTGCCTATTATGTCGGTGGGAGGAAAGGGAGTAATATCTGTGGTGGCAAATATAGTTCCCGCAGATACAGCCGCATTAACCCGCTACTGGCTGGAAGGAAATTTTGAGGCGGCCAGGAAGTACCATCATAAACTCTTCCCTCTTTCCAAAAGCATGTTTATCGAAACCAATCCCATACCGGTAAAAACCGCCTTAAGGCTATTGGGGAGGTTAAATGGTGAAATGCGCCTGCCGTTGTGTGAAATGACGAAAGAAAATGAGAACAAATTAATTAACACATTGAAAAGTTACGGCTTAATGCCTGATCAAAACGTATAGGAATGTCAAAGTTTCAGAGTTGGTTCAATCGTCCACGATTGAACCGAAACGTTTCGCATG
>CAZPUD010000054.1:0-17380 GCA_964589115.1 uncultured candidatus Brocadiaceae bacterium
TTTCTTTCTTTCCCATGAAAAACCCGTTTTTAAACTTGCTGTTACTGCCTCCTGATTTCCTGTCTGGAATGTAAGACCAGCATCAACATTCCCGTTCCATAACTTATTTTTTCCGGCAATATTTTGCTGCGATGCAGTATCGGTACTTATCTTATCGTCTGTATCTGCTGGTACGAACTGCTTCCCTTCATCCATAAAAGACGGGTGCTGTGTTAATACTTCCCTGGGATAAACTGATGATATTTTATCCGTTGTTGTAATGGTAATATTTCTGGCAGATAAATTATCCGTTGATGTGGTAATGATCGTAAACTTAGTCTCACCCCCATCATGGCTTACTATAATAATCTCACGTCCCCTTGAGATAAGCTTGACAATACGCCATTGAATGAAGGTTATATTGTCCTGCCCTTGCCTGATGGATAGATACTCCTCATCGGCATTCAGCACTTCACCTTCTATAATATCGTCATCAATTGTCTTTATTACCTCAGGAAATGCCTTATCTCCAAGAGACATCAAAAGTACTAAAAGGATAAAACATATTATTTTATACATCTTCTTTCTTAATAAAGGACTCCTCAACTACCTTCTTGTTTACTATATTCCTGTTTAACGTATTCCTGGGTGTTTTGAACAGGAAAAGGTACAACGGAGCGGATATGGATATCACGCTGAGGGAAGGCAATTTCAATATTATTCTTTCTAAATACCTCATCAATAGCATAATTTAGTTCACTCATGGTAAACCATCGTTTCCCGGGATCGTCAGCCCAAAAATACAATTCGAATTTAAGTGCACTATCACCAAACTCGGCAAATCTGACATAAGGCTCGGGATAACCCCTTACGTTAGGGTTCTTTTTTGCAATATCCAACAGGCAATTCTTCACAAGGACAGTATCAGAACCATACGCCACGCCCACCTTGACGCAGCCTCTCATCCGTGAGGTTGGAAGTGTCCAGTTCGTTATCCTGCTCTCAATAAACTTCGAGTTAGGTACCGTTATCATAATTTCATCCGGAGTGATCATCGTCGTACTCCTCGAATTGATCCTCTCTATGGTTCCCAATGTCCCGTCCTCTAACGTAACAACATCTCCCACGCGCATGGGACGCTCAATTAATAGGATGATTCCACTGACAAAATTACTGATGAGATTCTGCATCCCGAAGCCGATACCAATACCAAAAGCCCCGGCAAAAATCGTTAAACTTTTTAATGGAATGCCTGCCAGATTAAGACCAATAAGTGCGGCAATACCGATAATAATATAGCGTGCGATGGAGGATAATGTATGTCTTGCACCACGTTCCATGCGAAATTTATAAAAAACCCTCTCCTCAAGCAACTTTTTTATATATTGTGAAATAAAAAAGGATATGAGGAGTACTATTAATGAAATAATTATTTTTACCGGTGTAGTGTATCTACCATCGTCAAAGACAAAACGATATCTTAAGCCGCTGCTAATGGCCCCCAGTACTGTACTCATTTGACTGAATATTTTCTGAACCAGATACGGAGATGCCGGAGAGCTTATTGCATCATAAAATGCCCTTATCCATACCCGAATAATTACAATTGCGGTAATAATAGAAACTGCATAGTTAAATGAGACAGCATATATCATCGTGAGAGCTTGAAATTTCTTCACTTCAGGTGTACCGCTTTTAAAATTCTTTCTTTTAAGTGCTTTTTCTCTTACATAATTCAAACGATGATACAGGTACTTCCATATCCAAAAGGCAACAAATGCAATAACAAAGCTCTTTATGCATGTTTTTAAAAACGCATAGGCTAACACTGAATACCCAAGGTTTCTTATCGCAAACATAGAAACAATAAAAACAACAAAAGCAGGATATAATATCCTTATAATACGATGAATAAGCTTCCCTAATGTACTTTCTCCGCTCGGCAGTAACTTTAGAATAGAGGTTTTCTGCGTTGCAAGCCATACGAGAAGTATCAATATGCCCACCCGGTAAGTAAACCAAAGCAATTTGATTACATCACTTTTGTACCCAAAAGACGTTAACACAGTAATTATTGATAAAGAAATCAATGAAAACAGCAGGATAACATTTAATGAACTATAAAGGTGCCTGGGAGAAACATATGCCAGAGAGGTAACGAGTTTTTTATTCCCTTTTTCTGGACCAAAGGATTCAACCAAAAAACTCTTCAGGATTTTATATACTGCAAAAAAGATTAATACATATGTTGCTGCCGTCACCCAGGGAACCTTGATATCAAAAATAGAGGTCAGTGAAAAAGAAAGAATGGCAATCCAGAAGGCTTTAAAACTTTTTTTCATTACAATGAAGAGACTGGGAAGAAGTCTTGATTTATAATATGACTCATCTGTAGCTTCGCATGATTTCCTGGTTTTCGGGATAACATCTTCTCCGGTACTAATAATATCACTTCCATCCTTAAGATCAGCAGCTACATAGTATTCTTCGATTTCAAGAGTACACCACGTATGTATAAATCTTCTTGAAAAATAAAATCCCGTAAAAAGTGCTAATACCCCACATAATTTTATCCAAAAACTGACAGCATTTTTCTGTGCATATAGGTATGTAATAAGACTTTTAGCAGTATCCTGGACCATATTATGAAACTGGTCAGTTTGATCGTAACAATTTATCAAATCTTTATATACCGTTTTTAACGTTTCTGTAGAAATATCACTTTCACTCCTGCTCCAAATATTTGCAGCCCTTATCGTGAGTAATTTTTCCTTCGTATTTTTCAACAGGGCAAGTGCATTATTTTTAATTTCTAATCTTTCATTAAGCCTATCCAATCTTGCTGATATAAGTCTTAGTTGTTCTTCATGAACCCCTGTTTTTTGATGCGCATACTCTTTGGCCACACGTAATAATTCTTTATTTTCAAAGGCAGCAAACTCTTTTTCAATCCTTGATATTTCCTCCCTTGCATTCTTAAGATTATCAGAAAATAGCTTTTCTTCCTGCTTTACTGATGCAATAAGACTTTCTATCGCCGTTATAGCATCAGAATATCGTTTTATTTCTGAATCTATTTTCTTTAAGAACTCGTCTATCTCACTTGTTATCGATCTTTTACTTAAAAAAAATCCGATATCCGTCTCTAACTTCTTATATTCGGTAGAATCTTTATACCTTTGTGAACCCACGGTTAAAAGTTCGTCTTTTTTTATCGCAACAAGTCCGGTCTGTTTGTGAAGTTCTGCCTCTAATTCCAACAACCTTTTCTTCTCTGGAGAGGTTGTCATCATTTGCTTTTGTGCAACTTCATCAGCCTTCCTTGTTGCTTCCTGTAACGCCTTTTCAGCCTCTGCTCTTTTCAATTCTGCAATCTTTTGATCCACCTCTTCGACTTTTTTTGCAACTTCTAACTCGGCCTGCTTCTTTTTCAATTCTTCATTTTTTAATCTCTCTTCCAGCCGGCTTGCTTTTTCTGTCAAGAGCATAACATTAAATTCTGCATTCTTTAATGTCTGCAGCGCAAGGTCGTGACGGGTCTTTGCCGTTTCCAATCTTGTCTGAAATATGGTGACCCATTGGGCATTTACTGCCTTTCTCCATAGTATAACGCTGTTAATTCTTTCCTGTACATCTGTAATGAGTCCGGCTTCTTTGATTTCAGCCTTTAGCGATTCCAAATATTTTATAAGATCTTGCTCCTTACCTGACGTTCTCACTTTAACATCTTCCAGTTCCTGAGTAAAAAAGGAGACGAGTGTTTCCTTCTCTTTAAGACTGGCCTGAGCCGTTGTGATATAACCCTTCGCAACGTCTGCTTCTTTTCTTATGTGAGAGACCTGATCCAAAGGTACCGAATCAAGTGTCTCATTCAACTTCATCGCAGATTCTAATAAAGCAACACTATCGTTATAGACCTTTGATCGGTTCTGGACGGCGGCAATCCGGTCCTTATATGTTTCAATCTGTTCACGGTCTACATTGATTTTCTCCCTGGTAATACTGAGTTCCTTATCCAATAATTCTAAAAATTTTGGATTGGCCCCTCGATCCTGATAATTTTTTTTCTCCTGTTGTAATTTCTCAAGATAAATAGCCGTTGTTTCTGCATCTCTTTCCAGAGTCTGTATGAAGGACTCTATCTCATGAATAAGTTTCTCTGAGTTGGTCTTTACCTCTTCTGCCTTTATCCTTGCATTTCCTACATCTTCAGGTTTTATTAAAGTACCCTTCTCAGTTAATTTTACTTCTTCGGCTTTTTTCTCAAGGGTTTGAGCCTGCACATTAAAACATATTCCCATCCAAAGGAAGCAAATACCCAAATATCGTAATAACAGGAAAAAATCTCTTTTCTTACCTACCGCATGTTTCATAAACATCTTACTTCTCCGTACAGGGGTTGCATTATTCCTTTTATAATAGTTTAATCCAATAAAGAAAATGCATTTAGAAAGAAAACAAAATTGAGGAAAGTGTTCAAGTGCGTAAGTTTAGCAGCAAATTTTAGGAAATTCTAGAGTATTTTTCTTTTTGCGAACAGCATGGTACAAAACAGTAGTAATGAAGGCAAATAAATTGTAAAACCTATGTTATAAAATAACACAATATATGGGATGAGCAACCTGGAATGAAAAAAGTTTTCCTGCTTAAGACAATGCTCTACGGGGATGTCTTGGTATGGATTCCGACTATTCTGTACAATAGTATTGTTTTATAATTATTAATAACGAAAATTACAGAATAAACAAGTATAAGCGGTGTTAAAATGTCCAGAAAGGGAGCAACTACATGCAGGTCATAATTTCCGATGAATCTCATAATATTCATTGCAAAAAGATTTCTTACAAAGAAAAATACATAGAAAATGCCATTGATAATCTTACTCGTAGATAAATAGCTGCAATAGATATAAACAAAAACAAAGCAAGAACATAATCTTAATACATCATTTAAAAAATTTAAAATAAAGGAAATACAGGTGTTTTCAAAGGGGAATATTTCAAGTCCTATCGATAATACATATTTTGAGAAGAGATATAAACTGAGGCTTACAATACATATGGAAAAGATACCTTTTGTCCATCGAATATAATTCTTAATCTCTTTTAAAGATTCCAAATGTACCCGGTGAAGTATAGATACAGCCCCCGCTGTCCTCATATAATCCTTGAGCTGCTTAATGACCTCAAGATATTTATTCTCGAAATCTTTTGGAAAATGAGATGGTACATCATTCATTATTCTTTTTACAGAGAGAGATGTGATGAACAGATATGCAGCAGTAAAAATGATAATCATGACTACATCACCGCATATATCTGGTATACTTGGGGCGTGAATATCATATCTTAAACCAGGATTTTCAGTTTGCAGGATGTTTAAAAAAATAAGTGCACTCAGGATGTTTTCAGTTATAAACCTCAAATTAATACCGGTAAATATAAGTAATGTACCTATTCTTATTGAGTTCAACATATGAATACCATATGCAGAAGGGCTCTCTATCAGCATACCTGCCTATTTGGCAGTTATGAACATCCCCGAATAAAAACATTTCTATATGTATTATCGGAACATTTAAAGAAAATATTAATAAATACTTGATCAATTTAATCTTTAACGTGTTGTATCAAAATCCTATTCCATGTTGGTAAATATCCCATAATTGTTTATGCATTTTTTTGGGCACGAAGTTAAAGTCTTTATATGACCACACGGTTACGGTGGACTGGATAAGCCCCATAAAAATCATAGCAGATGTCCTGGGATTGATATCTTTTTTTATCAATCCTAATTTTACGCCGCTTAAAAGTAGTTTCTCTATTTTCCTTAAGTACTTCTGGATAAGCTGCAAAATCTTTTTGCGTATTATTGGGTCGCTAAACTGCATGGCCCCCATAATAACAATAAAGGAAGTCTTCCGGCGATTCTTCGCTAAAGTGAGTTGTGCAAGCAAAATATTCTTTAAATTTTGAATGGGATTTTCCTCCGTCATTGCATTGTCAATAGTTTCCATAAGGGTCTCTTCCACATTATCTATCAATAAGCTCAGGATATCCCTTTTACTTTTAAAATGCCGGTAAATAGCCCCTTTGGTGGTTCCTATTTCCTCGGCTATTTCGCTTATGGTAACATGCTCAATCCCTTTAGAAGAGATAATAGTCCGAATAATGTCTACAATTTGCTGTCTCCTGATCTTCGTAGATTTTCTTACTTGCACACGGTACCCCCTTCTATATATGATTACAACAGGACTATATAATTTATTCTATTGTTATATGTAAAAATGAAGAATATTATAAATAAAAATATACAAGATTGAAAATAAAACTTAATTTTTAAGGTGTTGATTGCTATTATACCATGTATAATATTACCATATAATATATAACAAACCAGGTACAGAGGCAAAAAGTAAGGGGTTTCACTACTGATAAAGATCTTATGAGAACTGGAGAAAATACATGAAATTGACAGTTGGAAAGAAGATTAATGGTAGTTTTATGATATTAGCTCTTGTATCATCAGTCACAGGCGGATTAATCTTATATTGGCTCATAAATCTCACTGCGGCAAACCGAACGGTATTGAGTATCCATACACCATCTATGATTGAAGCCGAGCGGCTTCTGCGCTATTATGGACTTGCCATTGGAGGGATTAAAGGTTTTATTGCATTTGGGGATGAGAAGTATCTCCAGGACTATGAGAATGCAAAAATGGAGATAAAGGAGAGTTACGAAAAACTCAAAGGACTATCAAAAAACTGGATTATCCCAAGAAACAGGGACTTATTGGAAGAAATAGAAAAATATCTCAATAAGCTTTATGCATTGGCAAATCAATTACTCGAAATAAGAAGTGAAAACGATTATAAGCCAGACCTAAAATATCTCAGAGAAGAACTATCACCTTTGATGACTACAATGCAGAATTCTGTAGACCAAATAGAAATTAACATGGCAAAACTATTGGAAAACGAGGTGCAAACTGCACTAAGGTTGCAGAAATCCATATGGTTTATTAGTTCAATCGCCATATGTGTCAGTGTAGTAGCAGGAATATTTATTATAGTATTTAATACAAAATATCTGATTTTAAGCTGGCCAAGAAAATTAGCACGCCCTTCCTAGGTATAAAATCCCAAAAGCCATTCCCGGACCTGGTTAGATTTCCACTTACACTTAGCAAAAAAGATTGAAATTTATATGCCAAGTTACCAAAAGAATAATGTCTGTTATACACCAATAGCAACACTAATAATTGAAAAAATAATAATAACCGGTGTTAGAAAGTCCAGGATAGGAGCGCCTATATACAAATCATATCCATTAATAACTCCAAACACATTGGTTGCAAAGAGGAATCGCATAAAAAAGAAGGAATAAAGTGTAAGAGAAGCAAACCTGCTTAAGGAAAGATATCTGCAATATACTGTAACAAATATAAAAACCGAACTTAATTTAACTAAATTGTTTAAAATATTTAAGATAAATGGAGTTACATGGTGGGTATGAGCCGCAGAAGAGATATGATGCATTGAAATACTAACTTCCTCGCCTTCTTCCAAAAATACTTCAATTACTTCAGACAAGAAATATTTTGAGAGAAAATACAACCCAAACCCGATGATACTTATATAAAAAAGGCCTTTAGTCCATTTTATTAACTGTTCTATGGCCTGTTTATCATGATTGCCCAGCCCGGAAGAACCATCAGAAATTCCACTCACTATTCTTTTTACAGAGTCAGACGTGATAAAAAGATATGCAAAAGCAAAAACTATAGCCATTACTATATCACCAAGCATGTCAGGCAAATTCGGTACATGCACCTCATATCTGTGTTCATGGTTTCCTGATTGTAGAAAGTCAAAGTAAATAAGACCGTGAATTATATTTCCTATTACGAATCTTAGATTAACACCAATAAATACTAACAGCGCACCTATTTTTAAATCCTTTATTGCAGGTTTAGTCAGTTTATTCCGGACTATACAATTTTCAATACTGAACATAGGTATTTCCTCCTTATTTAAATGCCATTGAATAAATTTTTTGGCATCTTTGATCGTCAGTCTTTATCAACATAATAAGAAACGCAGTCTTCAATTTATCTATATTTGTAAGGATATCATACAACTTCATTGGTTATAAATTATACAATATTAATCAACTTATTCAACTATGTTGATATTTTCATTATTTATAAACTTTATCGACAAAAAAATATAAGTAGAGATTATTTATTGTATTAAGTTTTGAACGATTTTTGAGTATGTATGGCGTTTCGGTAATTAAACTAACCGAAACGCCACAATGGTTTGAAATTCCTATGTGCTTATCCCAATTTCCCTTACTACTTTTCTATCAGCATTTGCCAGAGTTTTCTCCTCCATAAATGAAAGGCACATTAGACACACAAGGGATACGAAGATATACCCTAAGGAATAATTATCGGTATAATCTTTAATTGTGCCCAAAATTATAGGAAGAAAGAAACCACCAAGACCCCCTGCTGCTCCTACCAGGCCACCTACAGCCCCTGTATCTTTTGGGAAGAATTCTGCTACTAATTTATATACGACACCATTGCCGATACCCAGACAAGTTCCCATAATATAGAACACTACGAGTGAGGTTGCCAATGATACGTTCAAATTTAAGAATACTGCTATGATAAGTACAACTACTGTAAGAAATATCATTATTTTCCTTCCATTGAACCTATCGCCAAGGTAACCACCCAGGATTCGGGTAAATGATGAAAGGAACACAAATATAGAAGTTAAACTACCTGCCTTTACCGGTGAAATATTATAAAAGTCACATAAATATGACGGTAACCATACTGAAAAGCATACAAAGAATCCAAAGAACATGAAGTAAAAAAGGCAAAAGATCCAGGCCAATCTGGAAGATTTAAAAAGTTTTAGTTTATCGCTAAGGGTTGAAACCTTTACATTAGTCGATTTTGGTGCATTGGAGGTAAAAAACCAATATATAAATGCCATAATAAGCAATGGAAATGCATAGAAGATAAATGCCTTATTCCATCCCATAGATTCTGCGATAAATGGTGCTCCAAAAGCCGCAAGGGCAGTACCGGCATTTCCCACGCCATAAACTCCTAACGCAAAGCCTTGTTTTTTCTTTGGATACCATTCTGAAACATGCGGAATTCCGACAGCGAATGAAGAACCTATTAAACCGAAAAAGAACCCACCCACTAACAAAAGGCCATAACTATGAGCAAAACCTGTAAAAAACAGAGATACGAAACCAAACAGAAGCATAATCGTAAAAACAAGTCTCCCTCCAAACTTATCTGTCACAATACCCATGGGAATTTTTGCGAGGGAACCAAGTAATACCGGGGTTGCAAGTAATAATCCTACAGACGTGGAAGACAGATTAAATTCATCCTGAAAATATATTGCCAGAGGAGCATACAATGTCCAACCAGCAAAACATAGTGCAAATGCTATTGTCGCAAGTATCATTACCCTTGTATTGCCATTAGGTGTTTGTATCGGTTCATTTGTCGATATACTCATAAAAAATCTCCAGATTAATTAAAATTTATCATCTTGATTAAATTAACCGCGTTCTGTTGACGATAATAAAATGTTACATTTCATACGATAGTTAACATGGGTGTACATACTGAAAAAGTTTAAATTCATTTTTAACCTTTAAAGGGCATTTATATAATCCTTCAGTAATTAAAGAACTTGTTTGCTTTATGTAAAACAGGATGCCATCCTTTGTCTTCATCAAAGTATAATAACCATATGCCTGTCCATCCCGAAAGAGCATGGATAATGTCTTTTCGTGGTCAAAAGGATGTGCATACAATTCTTTTACTCTCTTTCCGATTACATCATCGACTGAATTAAAGCCAAAAAGTCTTGCACCATTGGCGTCGATATGTGTAATGACGCCATCGTAAGAGGGCTCATATTCATACCAACCCTTCGTATCCTTTACGTCAATAAATGGTTTTTTATGCACATTTTGTTGATACATATATGTTCTCCATATGAATTCTTTCTCAATAAATATTTTTCATTGTTTTAATTCCCCTTCATTTATTGATTCTTCCGATGATTGTTTTGCATTCCTTTCAACGACCTCTTTCACCTTGGTATCTTGATACACAATATTTTCAGATTTAAGGACCGGGAGTTCTTTTTTAAATTTGGAGATCTTACTTTTGATAAAATCCTCATCCCTCTTTGTTATAATAGACCCCA
Source organism: uncultured candidatus Brocadiaceae bacterium (assembly GCA_964589115.1). GTDB lineage: Bacteria > Planctomycetota > Brocadiia > Brocadiales > Brocadiaceae > JBDIVL01. The sequence goes on from CAZPUD010000054.1 coordinate 10,235, forward strand.
GAGTATTTAAAGGGTTGTGTACTTTGTATTTTTGCTCACGTAGATACCCGCGCACTTTCCTTAACTCATAATCATCCAAGACCGCTATTATAAATCCAATGGTAATGATGGTTGTTACCCCCAATAACGCCTTATGAGGTACAGACAGATTTTTTAGCATATAACCTGTATTTAATTTTCTGTAAGTCAATATTGCCATTGCAAATGCCGGAATGACCATAGCTATCATAAGAGACTTTATCATAGAGCTAATATTACTAAGAGCACCTAAGGCTTCATCGGCATCAATTTCAACAATGAGCCCCATGTTGAAATCTTTCAGCCAACTCCATGCTCCTACCACTTTTAACCCACCGTAGTCCCTGTACCCTTCTAAATCATAACCATCTCTTTTTTCGGTAATGCACCTCTTTACCCCTTTTGTAATCATTTGATTCTCAGGGTCTGCGACAACATGACATGTTTTGCAAGTATCATCGGTATTTTTGATATGTTCTGAAAATCTTGACTGCGTAATCATAATCCCTTCTTTATTTACCAGATAAGCTTCTCCTGTCTTTCCCAGTGTAACATTTTTTATAGCTTGATTTAGCATAGAGGTGTCCATCCATAAAACAACGGCACCAATCACATCACGATTTTCACTTTTAATGGGGTAAGATAAAAACAGAGAGGGTATATCATTTTCCTTTCCTTCCTGGTTAATGTCACTGGGAGAAAAATGGATCATGTTGGAAAAATACGTTTTTCCGTCATATAAGGTTTCCTGGATATTATGGAAAGCCTTTTCTTTCAAAATATTTGCACCAACCATAGATTTTTCAGTTTCTGTTGATACGTGAATAATACCTGCGCCATCGCAAATGAAAATTCCTCTGTATCCATAATCCGCCTTTGTGCACTCTAACTGTGTTTTTAACCTTAGATATTCATGCTCGTTTTTTCCGTTTATGAGATTTACAAAATTATCATTACTATGAATCAATAACGCGCTTTGAATGGCATCTGAGATAGCCCTGGCATGCGATTCCTTTTCGTACCGCAATAGCATTAACATATCTTTCTGTTTATTGAGTATACTCTCCAGATCCCTTTTTATTCCGTATTTTAACTCTGCGCTTGCCTTAGGAAATGCAAGCACCCTGAACAAAATAAGAGGAAGTAATCCAAATAGGAGAAAAGTAATAATGACAATGACAATTCGTTTTTTTAATATTCCTATCATATTTTGTCCTTTCTAAACGAGAATTACCTTTTAAGGAATTTATTAATCTTTATTAAATTCAATACTTTATGCTTCGGCTTCATTTCTGCCAAAAAATATCGCAATTACTATTTGCCTTTTATATATGTAAACGATTATATACTTGACATATAATAAATTACAGAGTAGTATATGTCAATAGCTAAGTATACTATAGTTTACATAATACAAATCTAAAAAACATAAATAAGAGCGTACGCTAAATAAAGCTTTCAAAAAACCTGAGCGTTAAATGTGGATAAGACTCTGATTAAGAATAAACATGTAATAGATCTCATTGTAATGTAATGAGACAGTATTTAATGGGTAGTAACTAAAAAATAGAAGCAATAATAAGGCTGGAAAAATTTGATGATGTGAAGGATGCTTTGTTAAAGCTGGGCTACCAGGAAAGATTTTTACAAGATTTAAAGGGCATGGTAATCAAAAGGGTATAAACCTGGCCAGGTATGGCGCAGTGTGAGACTCAGGTTTTATTTATCATTAAAAACCAAAATCGAAACATCCGTAAAATATTCTGAGGCTCTAAAAATTTCCTGTATAGACACACCCCTTAACCTCCATGTGACAGTGGGGAAACGCGAATCGCCTAGATACTCCTCTAACGTTCGACTCAGTACCTAAATAAAGTCAGGAGGGATAGGGGGTGTGTTATTTTATTACGCAAGAAAGAGAGGGAGGTAAAAATAAGTCTTTACTAGTTTTTTGGATTTATTTATTCCTTATACATAAAACCGGACAGGGGGCATTCCTTATCACTTTCTCTGCTACACTACCAATAACCATATGGGTAATGCCAGTACGGCCGTGAGTGCCCATAACTATAAGGTCTGCTTCCATATCTCGGGCTGCTTTTAAAATCTCTTCAAAAGGAACACCTGTCCTGATCAATATTTCAACATTTATACGTCCCCCTATTTCTTCAGGAATACTGCTTCTCAATTTCTGTTCTATCCCTGTAACTGTTTCCGCAGCATGGTTAAATTCAGCGTCAAACTTAAGTCCGCCATAATCAGATACATGTTCATCCTTTACATACATGAGATGAAGTCTGGCGGCATCCTTAATAGCTAATTTTGCCGCATATGTAAGCGCATTCATTGAACAATTTGAATAATCAACGGGACAAAGGATTTTCTGAAAGTTAATCATTTTTACCTCTGTGTATTCAGTTTAAAGTCACCTCTTCTAATTCTTTTTTTTCAGCGTCGATACTAGAGCTCTCATAACGCATATTATTTTTCCTGAGTAAGAGTATTCTCATAAGAAAAGGGCATATCGTTGAAGTAAGTACAATTACCATAATTACAGAAGAAAATACCGTATCATTCAGTATTCCTATATCTCTCCCTATTCCAGCAAGGATCAGAGTTCCCTCTAGTTTCGTCGCCATTCCTATACCTATAGCAAGACGATTTATCCCTCTTTCTATGGGACAAACACTGCAAAACAATTTTCCTACAATAGCTGCACCTGTAATAGCAAGACCAAGAAGTGCTGCATCTATATTGAAAAAACTTTTCAAGTCCACCTGGGCCCCTACTCTAACAAAAAGTATTGGTACGAGGATTACATAAAACGGTCTTATAAATGATTCAACGTTACGATGTTCTCTATCATCTGAATCCATCAACTTTACATTACGCAGAAACAAACCGGCAATAAATGCCCCTATCACCGTATGAAGTCCGACCGATCCGAACATAAAGGCCAGCAGAAGGGATAAAATTACAACGATAGGGATATTTATACCCTCCGTCGATCTTTTTGTCAGAAAGTTTCCAAACTTTTCACCATACTTAAATATGATTATTACAGCGGCTACTAAGAAACATATTGCAACACCAAAGCTAACCGATATACCAAGTATGGAAACCCCGCCTTTGGCAACAACTCCACTAACTACACCAAAGGTCAATATTATAATGATATCGGTAAGAATCGTTGCACCTGCTATTACTCTTCCCTCCAGGGTATTCATAGCCTTTAACTCACCCAGGATCGCAAGTAACAATCCGGTACTCGAATTACAGAGAAGAATACTTAAAAGTAGTTTCGTACCATCTGTAGTATCAGGGAGAAGAAAATAGCCCACGATAATTCCTAATCCGGCAGGAGCAGCTATACCACCCAAACACACAAGAAAAGAAGAGGCTCCCACCCGCAATATTGCCCTAAGATCTGTGGCAAGCCCTGCCGTTAAAAGAAGTACCAGTGTTCCGAAATAGGATATCATCTTGAGAAATGGCATTGTCTTGAGGAAATCAAAGTAATCAGAGCCGGTAATAAGATAAAAGTTTCCCAATATCATCCCCAATATTAATTTTCCTACAACCCCTGGAAACCTTATCATCCTTGCCGCCCACCCTCCTATTTTGGCTGCAACAAGGGTAATAACAACCGCAAGGATGACACTATGGGTCGGGTCAGAATGCCAGATTTTCCATGTATATTTTATCTCTTCTTCCCCTTCTGTTACATTTCCGGCTGGTTTTTGCAGATCTATTTTCTCATTCGCTTCCTGAATATCTTTGTTCAACAGTATTGACGCCTCCCCCTCTGTTTCATTTGAGGGTTCATTTATAGTAGAAGATGTCAATGTCTCCTTCTCAGGAATATCTTGATGATATTTATCTTCCTCTGCAGCTGTTTGAGTCTCTTCCTCCGCTGTAGATTCCTTCTCATGAACAACCGCAGCGGGAAGTTCCGATACAGAAGAAGAGATGTCCTCATCTTTTGTATTTGGAGGTATAGTTTTTTCGCTGCTGATTGGCTGTTGGTCTATTTGTAATTCTTCTTCCTCTAAGAGAGAAGTACTTTCCTCATCAGGGATACCTTCTTGCTGTTTATTATCTACTACCGATGTATGGTCACAATTTTCTTCCTCAGCTAAGGACACTTCTTCATCAGGGGAAGGATTGGAGGATAATACCGGGGACGTAGCAGTAGTATGATCCCTCTCCACAGTAATTACTTGATCATCTTCACTAACAGAGGGACTCTCCTGAATGTTTTTCACATCCGCAGTATCAAAAGAATGAATTTTATCCTCAACAATATCAGAAGAAGGTTTTTGATCTATGGTCTGATGATATTTTGCTTCTGTATCAGAAACTTGTATCTCTTTTCTATTGTGGGACTTGAGTTGTTCATTTATAATACTGTATGTATTAAAGGGTATCTGTAGAAATGTATGCGAATATTCAATCTTTTCTTTAGCTATATCATTGAAAGAAATTCTTTTCTTTTCAATAATTGGTTTTTGCTTTTCATCAGGGATGTTTTCTCTCAAATCATCTTCAGTTAAGGTATGTAGAAATTTCTCTAAGGAGGGAATACCTGTTTCAACGAAAAAGCGTGTCTCTTTTTTATTATTGGCAGGAACTTGCTCTGAATCTTTTATTATTGAGACTGTTTCAGCCTTTCCAAGGGATAACCATATTCCACAAAAGTAAAACAGAAAAATTAGCGATATCGTAAATGTTTGTTTTAATTTTATAATATGCATGAGTATAAGAATGATCTATTAACTTCATGAGTGTTTTTGGAGGTATTGTAGTTATTGGCAAATTCTATAAATAACAACTAGTACACTGTCAACATAATTATTAATAATAGATTATATAGTATCTGTCATTGCGAGGGCGTTTTTCCCCGAAGCAATCCCTTTTGAAGTATCCAAGAGATTGCTTCGGAAAAGACCCTCGCAATGACATGCTATACCTCTTTTGGTTATTCACATACCTTTACAAATATGTTGACAGTGTACTAGTATACTTTTGTTTACATATTTGTCAAGGAAATGTAAATAATAGGTTACTCGAATCAATGGTTAAGAAACCTTTCTAATAAAAAGGAACAATAAGAGATGGCCGAAAATAAGAAAAAGACACCTTAATTCATTAGAGAGGTTATTTTCTATGTGTAGGTTCTGTACTAAGGTGCGGCGATAATCTTGGAAGTTCCACTGTATTCGACAGCATAAGGTATTGTGGCTCATCTATAATATTTATCATAATAAGATCCTCCATATTTTTTAGACGGAGTTGGCATTCCGTACTAAGCCGTTTCAGATGTAGACGCTTGCCGAGTTTGAGATAACGCTCTGACAGCGATCTAATAGCTTCAATACCTGAATGATCACAGACCCGGGAATGTTTAAAATCTATTACTACATCTTCCGGATCCTTATGCGGATCAAAATAATCAAGAAATTTTCGTACAGATCCAAAGAACAACGGGCCGTGCAAATCATGGATACCAAAACCATGTTCATTTATGTATGAGTAGATTTTGATGTGTTTGCCACTTTTCCATGCAAAAACTAAGGCAGAAATGACTACTCCGGCTGCTACAGCAACGGCAAGATCAGTAAACACCGTCACACCAGAGACAAGAATCAACACAAATGCATCGGATCGGGGGATTTTATGGATAATGCGGAAGCTTGTCCATTCAAATGTGCTGAATACTACCATAAACATAACTCCCACTAAAGCAGCAAGCGGGATCATTTCTATAAACCTTGAGGCAAATAAAATACACAGGAGCAAAGATATTGCGGCTGTAATGCCCGATAATCTCCCCCGTCCGCCTGAATTCACATTGATCATACTCTGGCCGATCATTGCACACCCCCCCATTGTACCAAAGAAACCTGAGATTACATTTGCAATACCCTGGCCAAGGCATTCTTTGTTGTTATTTCCGCGCGTCTCGGTCAATTCATCTATTAAGGTTACGGTCATCAGGGACTCCAGGAGGCCAACTGCAGCAAGGATAACAGAGTATGGAGCAATAATCCTGAGTGTTTCCCAGTTTAGGGGAATTACGGGGATATGAAATTGCGGTAACCCTCCGGCTACTGAAGCCATATCACCTACCTTTAAGGTATCGATATTGCATCCTACCACTGCTGCCGTAACCACAATGATAGCAATCAAAGAAGCAGGTACCGCACGTGTTAGTCTGGGCAAAAAATAAATAATCGCCATAGTAATACCTGCTATCCCTGCCATGAACCATAAGGGTGTTCCACTCATCCAGGTCGATACACCTGTTTCCCCCGGTATTTTGAAATGCTGTAACTGAGAGAGAAAGATAACGATTGCAAGGCCGTTGACAAAACCAAGCATAACTGGATGGGGTATCAATCGAATAAACTTGCCCAAACGTAAGATACCTGCGGTTATCTGAATAATACCCATAAGTACAACTGCAGCAAACAGGTATTCTACGCCATGCTTCGAAACAAGATCGATCATAATAACTGCCAGAGCCCCTGTTGCACCGGATATCATTCCCGGCCTTCCTCCAATAGCCGAAGTAACAAATCCCACTATAAAGGCAGCATATAAACCCACCATGGGTTGCACGCCAGCAACGAATGAAAATGCAATAGCCTCGGGTACTAATGCCAGCATAACGGTCAGGCCGGACAATATCTCGTCCTTCATGTTTGCATGTTTTTTAAGGTAAAAATTAAACAAATTATCCTCCTGGGAGTTAAATATTTTCTGGAAATTCAAGGGAGTTTATTAGTTAATGATGTGCTAATACTACATGTTTACACTAAAAGGGATGTGTGCAAACTTTACATAGCTACAATTTGATCAGACAGGCGCATTTTTACATTGGATTGGATGTTATGTTTCTGAGTGTTAATTTATGATAAAAGTGCAATTATATAATCTCAAACTCTTGTGTCAACAAAATATTTCAAATCATGAAATATCTTGACTACTGAAAATATAAGCGTTCAGTAGATCCGGTAGCTATACATTTTCATTCATTTGGACGATTTCCTTATCACTCCTTTCTACAAACCATTTTATAATCCAATCGGCTTCCTTCATCATGATACTGCCGAGAATGGCACTCAG
>CAZPUD010000055.1:0-17278 GCA_964589115.1 uncultured candidatus Brocadiaceae bacterium
TATGCAGCATAGCAGATTAGCCTTCGGTTGAGCGCCTTGTTATGTCTCATTTTCGGAACACATACTTACGATGATATGTCAAGTATTCTGCTGTTGCTTCGTTTGGAGCCTTAATCAGCGATCGTGACTGAACCTGAAATATACTCCGTTCTCTTTCAGGAAAAGACGGAGATACAATCATAGTACCTGATGATTCGAAAGAAATTAAGCCAGTATCAAACAAAGCATCCAGACTGGCAACCAAAGAAAGACCATTGTAGGGATCCAAGCGTTCTCTGTCAGTTGAGTGTCGCCACGGTTTAATGTGAGATGCCCTGATTGCGTCAAGAATCGTAGAACTCGTTACGCAGCAGCGATTGTCCCATAGTTGCAATACCTGTGTCCGGAACACACCTTGACCGACACGGGCGCTTACCAGTGCGTCTTTTGTTGTAGTGTCAATCTTTTTCTTTATAAGAGTCTTTAGGTCTTCGGTGAGTGTACTTTGACTAGAATTGATCTTTTTATCCCTATTTATCGGAGTTTTATTTCCAGTTAACTTCGCGTTCAAAATATCATTTACGATTTGACCTCCAATACTCTCTTGAAACCAATCATCCTCGGTAAGCCCAAATAAATCCATAAACATTCGCATCTCTTTATCTGTAATCTTTATACCATATGCATTATTTGGTGTTTGCTTAGATAAATTCTTACGTGAAGAGCACACAGTAATATCAGGATTTTGTAGTCCATAAAGGTTAAATATTGCCTTTTTTACATCCATAAGATTCTGGGTCTTTGGATCTATGCCTAAAATGCGAAACACTTTGTTAGCCACATTAATCTTGATATTAATGTTTTTGTTACTTTCCATGTCCCTTATACGCGTTTTACCTGCCACGATCCTAATCCTTTCGATGGTGATTTACACATAACGGAAAGCTAACCAGCTCTCCGTTGTTGCGCGCTTCTGGTGGAGCTTCTTGATAAAATTGAGGCATCCTCAGTTATACCGGTTCTGCCCTTTATCCGATCCTGAAACTACTCTGCTTTAACTATGTCTTATAAGTAGGATGGTACAAGAGTACAAAATTGTTCCTTAGCCACAAGGGATACTAAGGCAATGCCTTCTATGCTATCGTTGATGACAGAGAATATTTCTGTCAACCAACTATTGAACTACGATAAGTGTTTGGTGCAGACTTTCATCTGAGACCGTTTTGGTGAAACCAAGTCAGGGCTTTTATGTAATCTGTTAGTATCGTTAAATAATAAGGAAAAAATATTACTTATTTTCCCAATCAGGGATATTTTTTCCCTTGGATAACCGTAAACCTTATAGGTGTTATCCGGCTCCCTCATCAGAAATGAATATCACCTTCATTTAGAGGTGCCTTCGGAGGGGCTTTCAATGTTAGCTTATCCTTGTTCGCGAAGAGCCATCGCACGCCTTCACTTGTGGGCTGATATGCTGTATAGCTGCCGTTGTAATCATCGATTTCACGCATGCAGAGAAGTTTCTTGTCGAGCAACGACCGAAGACCCAGCATAGTGGCAAGTTTTGTGAATCCCGCACTCTCCATGTCCTGACTTACTACGTACGCCGAAACGCCGTCACCTGGGTGGTCCATCTGCTGAGCGACGGCAATGAGGGCTGCGATTTCAAACTGCTCAAGCCCCTCCAATTTTGCTACAGATGTAATCGTACCGACACTCTCCAATGCAGTGCGCTTCTGTATCATTGCAGTCAATCGGTTACGAATTTGATCCTTTAGTTTAGTGAAGTCGCTTGGAGACTCCGTAGAGTATTTGATAATCGTGCGGTGCTGTACATCGAAGGGAAATGTCGTCTTCCGCTCGTCAGCGCAGATCAATATCACCTCACGCTGGCTAGCAATCGCATACCCAAGCTCAAACCAGACGTTAGGATTATCCGTCGTTATATCGCAGAGGCACGCATCGGAAGTAGCGATTTGCGAGGCGATTTCCTCGATAGGAATCGTCACAACTGGATCACGGTCCACTCGGTAAGGCGTCAGGCCCGCCTCCTTTATCGCAGGCACCAAGACATCATCGTACCTCTTATCGAACTTGCCGCGATCGAACGGCTGGATGACGAAACATTTTCCCATCTGTGTTTATTCCTTCCCTTGTTTAGATAACATTCGTTTTTATCTTTATTCCATAAGTGCCGATATGCTATAGCGTACCATGTTTGTTGTCAAGGAAAAACAGAATGGAATGGCTTTGTTACACAAAGTTTCCCTTTCATGTAATTTATAAATAAGATAGTACCTTTCAAATTCTCACCCTTTATCAAAAACCCGCCTCTTACTCCGTGTTACTGAGGTGCTATTTTCAAGGACATAATGAGAAATATGGGCATCGCAGATTATTCCTCCCTGACGGGATAGTTCTAAAACACAAAAACCGCGAGTTGAATTATTGATTCTAAGAGTTGGGGCTTGTATCAACCAGAGTGGCTTTTTGTCAAATGGTTGATTATTGATAGAACGAGTAGAGAATTCATGATAGTGACCGTAAATCCATAGCCCTATCCCGTTCATTGAGAAAATATCCCGACCTACACTCTCCCAGTTATTCACTTGCTTTATAGTATTTTCCGCACCATCGGGACGAAGACCATGATGTGACACTGCGATGCTGAATACCGAATTTGTGTTATCGCCTACCAAACTGCGATTTATTAATCTCATAGCATTTTCGCTAAAGGTAATATGATCTGGTCTTGTAGAACTCAGTTCAGCAACACTATTCAAAACGAAAAAGCGTAAACCGCAATGGAGGAAGCGCCTATCAACCCATGATAATTCTGGTGAATCTACAAAATTCCGATCTTTTGTAAGCCTGTGTGCAAAATAGCGGAATGGTTCGAGCGCATAGTCGTGGTGGCGGTGGTAACGACTATTGGTGTTTTTATTTAATAGTAGAACCGATTCAGTTTGGAATTCTTTGACAGTCGGATCGAATTTATAGCTATCACAGGCAGAAAATCTTAAATTTACGTCATGATTGCCGGGGACCAAAACGATACGGTCACGCATACGATCTATATTGTTATTACCCCAAAGTGGTCCCATAAGATCAAGAGCAAGTCGTTCCTCTGCAAGTGTAAACTGATCAGGTCTGCCACTATGACTGACATCTCCTGCAATAACTAATAGATCAGGCAAATCGTTATTCTGCCTTAATGTGTGTGCGATCCAATGCTCTGCAAAAGTGGCTTTTGGATCTGTCGCAGGATCCCCAAACTGGGCATCTGAGAGAATTAGAATACGGATAGTATCGTCAGGCTTTGGGCAAAATCCACTACGGCCATGCCAAAGATTAAGCTCTGAAGAAATTTTGTTCCGAAGAGCTTCCAATCTATTCTTAGCCGCATTGTCAGGCATCGTAGTCTGCTGGAATTCGCTCCAGGCTAAATACTGAACTACTTTAGCTGAAGATTCACCGGCTTGTTTGAGGACATCCAGCACTCTTTCCTCTCCCCAGTGTTGGCTAATAAGAAAGACTGGTGCAGGGCGCGGTGCATTCTGAATAAAGGTCTTAAGTAGATTGGCGGCATTATCACTAGCCCAATCACCTCTATCAAGAAAGATATCGATAAGATATCCGTCAACTGGCGTATCTTTGTGTTTTATTAAATCACTACGAGACCAGACATATAATGTTTCAAATTCAGGCACAGATAAAACTTCCATGTACAGTTTTTCTCTTTTATCTTGTGAATCGTCAATCACCATTAGTTTATATGCCATGTTCACTCCATTTTCATACCTAAATAAGCTGCATAAGGAATTTTAACTTGTATGCCAATTATATTTTCTGATAACGCTATGGTATTAATTTCTCCTCCGAGGTCAATTAAATACGTCCATCGTTTCTTTTTCATTTTTGAGAAAATGTCTTTATGGTCACATGTTGAAGCATTTGCCAAGGTCAATTCGAGCAATTCATTTCTGTAATCAACATGTACCCAAAGATCTGCCAGTTCATTTTCGAAGGAATTCCATGGATTAGTAATTTTGTTTTGAGCATAGACTGCATTTTTCAACAAATTTACTACAATACGAGCAATAAATCGATGCCACGGTATCCAAACCTCTTTGGCATTACAGTCAAAATCAATTTCCCCTAATAGATCAAATTTGATTATTCGTTTATCTTTGCATACTGATTTGCCAGCACATGCCTCTTCCCAATCAATACGATTAATAGTCTGGGACAAAACATTAGTTTCGAATGTTTTGTCTTTGTAATACTCCTCTGCTAAAGGAATTCGATGGAAGAAAAACTCAGCAAGCGCTTTCATATTATCTAAAAAATCCAAAAGAATACTTTTGGTGTCTTGATGCCACGTTTCGTCCTTTCCTTTTTCAATTCCTTCAACAAGTTTTTGACGGGCATTGCCGTAAGATGTTTTTATATCGTTTAGTTTATTATAGTAGGATTCTTTTTCACCATCTCTTACAAGATTAGGGTCAAGATTGTTGCATATCTCTACAAGAAAATCCAGACTATCCATCGCATCGTTAATCCACTCGTCATTACTCAATGTTCCATTGGTCAACTCGTTAACGAGAAAGGGGATTGCTTCGGAGTGTGCGTTACCAAGAGGGGAAAGTGTTTCAAGAAACAAGGCATTAAATCGTTGCGGTAACGACAATGAAGCGGTAGTTAATAAACGCTTGCCTATTTTGTATGCCTCGCTACCTTCCTTAATAAGTTTCTCTGACACAAAATAAGCTTGCAGTATCTTGATAACATAGTTAGACTGTTGCCTCCAACCTTTCTCATTAACTATTCCCGCAGAATCTTTTTTTGATTTCTCGTCCAGTAATCTAAACTCTCTTATAATTACTAAGCCTGCCAAAGAAGCGTGCGGAGAATCTTTCTGTAAGAACGCGGCTTCTCGAATGAGTATTTTAATTAGCTCTACGCGAATATCTAAGTCAAATTCATTTCCAAAGAGTAGTATCTGGCTTGCAGCAAGTTCAACTCTAATTTCGGGTTCATTGTGTTCTTTGATTTTTTTTAGACAGTAATCATCCCGACCAGTCATTGCGTGCAATTCTGTAACATTTATTGAGAGTCCGGTCGAGCGAATCAAGTCAATTCTTGCTAAGTGCTTTTCATCCTTATTAATCGCATTCTGACGATAACAGTATCCCTTGCCGATTTCTGGAGTTCCTAAAGGCAAGGGACGTAGACCTGCACTCCAATTATCTAAAGGAGAAGTCTCCCCCCACAGACATTTCCATCTTATAATCTCATTTTTTGCATTTGTTGATGCAAGCAAGTTGGAAAATGCTTCTGCTAAATTTAGTGTATGACAAAGGGGGCAGTTTCCTTCGTGACCCATCACAGGAACATCGAGTTGCCAATAATAACTTAACAATTCATTTTCGACTCCATGTGCAGGTTGTCGAAGGCGATTAAGAATAACAACCGTGCTGATTTTAGTAGCACCAAGTGCGCCGAGAGCCGATCTCAGGTCTTGTATGGTTCGGCCTGTAATAGTAGCATCATCGAACAAAAGGATCGGATGGGGTTTACTACCGGTATTAAGTGCTGCTTTTATATCTTCCCGCACAAGTGGAGGCATAAGGAAGGTCGAGCCACTCCAACGCGTTCTAACAGGCAGAATTGGGAAAATCCGTGATAAAGCAAGTTCACGCCCTTCCGGTGTTAAAATATCCAACAATGTGCTAATTATTGATTCGCTACTTGAATGGGAACGGTATACCAGAAGACCATAATTTGTTGGATCGATGGCTTTATCAAGAGTGCTATCGGGGCTTTTTGTAAGTAGTCGTTGGTAGTTCACATTTACATGCTTTTCATTTATGCCGATAAAGGATAGTATGCTTCTTGTTAAAAAGCGAGCCAAGTCATTTTTCCCAAGAAAAGCGACCTCAACCGCGCTAACAACATTTACGGAAAGAAAATCATGATGCCCCTCATATGACCAATGCCCAGCCTTTAAGATTACCGGGCTTAAGCTTTGCCAGTCCTGATAGGTTTCATGAGGACTTCGGGCGCCAACACATTTTTCTTGTGCATCAAAACGAGGCACTTCGAAACTTTTCCAACCTTCAGGAGCTATCGATGAGGTTCTACCGATTCTTGCAAATCTAGGTCGTGTATTGCTTATATGGGCATTAGGTAGCCAATATAAAAGCGATGAATTCTTGCCTCGCAATGGGCTGCTGCAATGAATAAAAAAATGCAGATCGAGATTCGATAAGGCAAAGGCTTTCAAGGTTGAGCCTGTAACCAGAATAGAACCTAAAGCAAGGCGCGTCTCTGGTGAACCATTTGTTGTTTCATACATCTCGATGGCATGGACGTCACGTAACACAGATGCTGAGAGTCGGTCCAAAGGATGTATTTCTATATTACCTGGAAATAAAATGCCCAACACCCTGGACAGAGCGGTTCTGTAAATAGCCATGCAAAGGCTGTTGTGAATTGTCTTAGGAAAGTCGAGATATCCTGGGATGTTTCTCGTTTCGCCTGTTTCATTCTTTCCCCAGGATACTTGTTCCGGAATGAACATTTGCCTGTGTTGGTTGACTTCATTCCATAATCTGCGTGAATCATGCCATTTCAACCAACGAACAATCGCAAGTCTAAACTTGGCTGGCTTCGGTTCAATAGGTAGGCTGGGTATTCCCAGCTTGTCGAAATTCTTATGAAGACTGGAGAAGCCGTGCTGCTGGTAGTACTTTTGGTATTTGACAATGGCAAAACGCCATCTATTGGTAAATAAAATGATGTATGAGAATTTAGCTGGCCAGTTAGACGTACCAAGGGCTTTAAACTCAGATAACGCAGCCGCATAGGTCTTAGCTTCGTAGCTCGGAATATCACCAATGATCAGCACGGAATTTCCAGAGGAAAGAGGTGTGACATTTCGCTCTATAAAAGTAAGAATGTCCCACTTCATGCGATGTGATTTGACAAGCCAAAGTATCACTTCTCCTTGTGTACCATATATCTTGAAGTCACCAAACCGTTCATCAATAATTGGTTGGGTTTCAAACCAACTGAAAGATGATGCACAAGCGTTCTCATCTAGTTTTAATTCAGACCAAAGGTTATCTTGTTCGGGTTTCTCAAATTTTGCCCAATCTTCACCAACATCTGTTTCTACTTTCCATCCGAAACGCAAATGCATAGCCAAACCTTTCATTCGATTCTGAGATTCTGTTAATGTATGCGTAGCAGTAGTTTCTCGAATAAAAGGAACTCCACAACCAAACCAGATACCGTCTTCTAAGGCACGAATATAATCTCTTGTACCTTCGAGCAAATTATGCAATAGGTGAAGCCCACCATAAAGGGTTTGGCGTTCAGGCTTAGTGCTATGACCTTGCTTGAAGGTCTTATGCATTACCTCCCTAAACTTATACTTTCCTTGCAGCGGAACACCAGCCTTCTCAAAACTTCCTACAATACCAATTCCACGATCAAGTACAAACAATTCAAGGCAACCAAGTTTTACGGTTAGCCATTCTTCCTCCAAGCGAGGACAATGCTTATTTTCCTCCTTGATACATTCCAGAATTATTTGTCTTCCTGTTGAATCTAAACCTAGCCCTCCAGTTCTATATCGCATATAGATTACAATGGGCCTTGAAGCAGCATCTTCCGTATCGTATGCGTGTTCTTGCACATTATGAAGTATTTCCTGTATTGCCACGCGAAGTTTGTAAATAAGGCGTTCTCGAACTTGAGGTGCTACTTTGGATTCAAGCTTTGAGTCAATACCTACCAAAATATCTTCCATAGACTTCTTGGGAAACTCCCTATCCTTTCCCTCTGTAGGTACTAAAAACAGGAGCATAGGTATACATTGTGCGTCCTCGTATGAGAGCGGAACTTGCAGATTCCGGTAAACATCCCAACCTCCATCCGGCTTTGAGGAATAGCAGATACCTGCATCTTTTAAATTATCCAGACAATCAAGAAAGCCCCCTTGCGCCAGAAAAAGGAGTAAGCGGTTGGGAGATTCTTGATAAGGTCCTTTTTCATCTGAATTTGGACCCGCGTCAGATTCCGGAAGACAGATTATAACTTTCATACCCAGGTTCCGTGCGGTGATGACTTCAAGGAGTATTGACATTAGTGGGAGTGGATCGATCCAACGACAAGACATAAAATCGAATGCAACTTCTCGTGAAATATTTGAATCTGCTGCTGCACGTCGATCAATTTCATTCTGAACAAACCCAATCCCATTCGCCCAGCCTTGGTCTCTCAAATACTTAGGCAGCCGTATCTCTAAATAATCATCTTTTTGTTGAGTTAAAGGAGGTCCAAAGAGTTCTGGTTTATCAGTCCTTGCGTTGAAATTGTTGTTATACATATTTTGCGATAATAGTTTTTTATTATATTTGTTATTTATTCTCTCACAACAAATGCTTCATTAAATTTAAATCTATTTAATAAAATAAGCAGATATCCTTTGAGTCTCCCAATTAAGTTTTCGTGCTAATACTTTTTTGGGGTAGTTTTTCAGGGCTTCTCTTAAAGCCTGATCAAGAATTTTCTGCATTGGAAGTTATTGAATGTTAAGTTATGAAAGGATGTAGGGCAGATTGAACTTATATCTCTTATACTAATTATTAATCTAATCATAGTAAGGTTTATAAGTGTTTCCGGATTGGTATCATAAGCAGAGGCATAATAACAACTTTTTTGATTTAATTCAATTATAATACAAGAATTTGTTAATATACCTATTCTTTGATAACTTAGAAAGATTCGTCCCATTCTTCTCCAGAAAAAACGAAAAAAGTTTGCATTTCTTTTTCATTTCTGTATTATCATCACTTTTAAAGAAAAAGGCAATTCCTGTATCTCCATCTAAGAGAAGTTTGTCACTGCAAAACGGTAAATAACAATCTCTGATTGTCTTTGTCGAGGGGGAGATCATGCAGTAAGCTCGTTATGTAACAACAAGTTCGAACAATGACCGTCAAACATCCATCAGACACGTCGGAAACGGACCGGAAGACGAAACTTATGGACTATTAGATATGCTTTGAAATGGAACAAAAGGATTTTGTGCTAATCCGTATAAACGGCATGATAAAAAGTGCAAAGAGACATAAGTGATGGTGTCTGAAGTTATATCAATATAGTACTTGCCATATCAAAGGCATGCTATATGTATAATAAATCTGTACTCTACATATTATACGGATCAATCTAATTAATGTTAGAGCACAAAATCTTATGAAATGTAAATTATGCCAGAAAAATTCACCACTCCAAAACTCACACATAATTCCAGAATTTTTATATAGGCCGCTTTATGATGAGATACATAGGATGCACGTCCTTTCATTACATAAAAAAACACCAAGACCATACGAGCAAAAAGGAATAAGAGAGAAGCTACTTTGCAGAAATTGTGAAATACAGCTCTCCAAATATGAAAGATATGCCCGCACAGCTTTCGACGGCAGAGAAACTGAAATGCCTCTTGATGGTGTGATAATAGTAAAAGATGTAGATTATAATAAATTTAAGTTGTTTTTGCTTTCGATACTGTGGCGAGCAAGCGTAAGTAGTTTGGACTTTTTCAGTCAAGTTAGCCTAGGTCTACACGAGAACAAAATCAGAGAAATGATTCTTTCTAATGATCCGGGTCCTTCAGATAAGTACGGAGTAATTCCTTTTGCGTTAATTGACGATAGCACAATCCAATCCGACTTAATAGTGCAACCAACTCGAACAAGGTTGTACGGACATGTCGGTTATCGGTTTATTTTTGGTGGATTTATGTGGGTATTTCTAGTATCAGGACACTTGCCCCCCAGTAAGATAAAGCCGCTCTTTCCTATGGAGGACAATACTTTGTGTATTTTAAAAGGTGATTACAAGGAATGCGGCGTTGTTACTGATTTTGCTAAAAGGCTAAAGAAAATGGGCCGGATATAAACTTGTTCTAACTATGCCCTGCACTCGGATTGACTCCAAGCTATGCGTTCCGTCAGCCGGTGACGGCTGAACCGTTAGACGGTTATTCCAAGGCGGAATCGGATTTTGCTGTTGCAAAGCAGTAGTTCCGAGATATAGTCCGCGGGGACGAACACTTGCGGAAACTTACCTATCACATTCTTTGGGAGGCTAACAATGCCAAGATACAACATTAGCTTTTGGAATGTAGAGAATCTCTTCGATATCATCGGGTCTCCCCGGCGCTCGGACAAGCTCGCACGCGTACTGAATCGAGAGTTGGAGGGATGGACCCAACCGGTTCTCGACCGGAAGCTACAGCAGCTTGGGCGGGTGATCTCGCAAATGAACGCTGGACAAGGGCCCGATATCTTGGGAGTGTGTGAAATCGAAAATCGCTATGTTCTGGAATTGCT
Source organism: uncultured candidatus Brocadiaceae bacterium (assembly GCA_964589115.1). GTDB lineage: Bacteria > Planctomycetota > Brocadiia > Brocadiales > Brocadiaceae > JBDIVL01. The sequence goes on from CAZPUD010000055.1 coordinate 10,389, forward strand.
CTGCGAGGTTATTCAGCCGTTAGGCAGACGCTACGATATTGTGCACGCGGATACTTCAGATAACCGTGGTATCGACGTGGCGTTCATCTACGATAAGGATCTGTTTACTCCCGAGGACATCTTTTCCCATTATATCATAAAACGGGTTGCCACGCGGGATATCGTGCAGGTAAACTTTCGCACAACCTCCGGTCGACTGTTTGTTCTTATCGGCAACCATTGGCCATCTCGATTAGGCAGTCAATATGAATCTGAACCATACCGTCTGCTAGCTGGGGAGACCCTCGCCTACTTCCATGAGCGTATCCGTGAGATCCATGGACCCTCAGTACCGATTCTGGCCATGGGTGATTTCAACGATGAACCGTTCGATCGTGCTCTCGTTAAGTACGCGCAATGTGACCGTCAGCCTGAGAAGACCCTACGTGGAACGTCGGCCCGGTTCCTCAACCTAGCTTGGCCGCTGGTAGGTTCAGGTGTCGGCACTCACTACCATAATAACACTGCTGGAGTGCTTGATCAGTTCCTTGCATCACCGGGCCTTCTCTCAGGTGCATCTGGGCTGGCAATCCAGACCAATTCGATGACGATCGACCGATTCCCTGGCATGATTGCTCCAGGAGTATATCCAGTACCTGTCCGCTATGGGCGTGGCAGCGGAGTAAATCCCAACGGCTACAGTGATCATTTCCCAATCTCTGTGTTAATCGACGAGGCTTAAGATCAAGCGCTTAACCGGAACTCTGCCACATAACGTGGCATTGCAGCTGACATGCGAGACGGCCCGCCGGCTACGCGCCGGTAGCCTCTTTGTCCTTTAGGATGGTACTTTAAACTGTACATTTTTGTCATTATTTGAACGTTTTTGGAAAGCAAACTTAAGTTACTCTCCTCTTCTTTTCTTATTAAATTAAATTTACTATAATTGTTATTAATTACCGTATACTGAAAAAAGCTTGCATTTCTTCTTCATTTTTGTATTATCATCCCTTTTAATGAAAAAGCAATTCCTATCTCTCCATTTAAAAGAAATTTGTCATTGCAAAAAAGTAAATGATAATCTCTGATTATCTTTGCCAAAGACGTCAACACGACGATGATCTACACCCGTGTCTTAAGCAAAGGAGGACATGATGTCCAAAGCTCGGTCGATGGATTATACAGTCTGTATAATCTGGAACTGGCGATTTGAGAAGAACTATAGAACATTCGTTATGGACATGATATAACTCGAACAGACTGAACCGCCGTGATACGTGATCCGTATATCCAGTAGTGTAGAGAGGGCTCCTCCCTATCCCGATTGGGCGCACATAGGAGGCAAATAATGAGTGATATTCTCACGCGTCATCAAACGCATTTTGTTCTATGGTGTCCGCAGGTCCCCGTGAATCCACCAGTGTTGATTATTGGCCAAATCATTAACGGCAATCCACCAACATTCCAACCGCTGAACCATCCTTCTCCATTAAAGTTTCAACTTGTCAATGGCATTCAAGCACTGTGGGAGTTAGAGGCTGCTGCTGTTGGGCTGACGGATGGTTATACATATCATTACTGGTTTGAGGTGGATGATAGCTTGCAGTTAGGCAAACGGATTCAAATTACTGATCCTTTGGCTACGCGGTTGATTATCGGCTATATGCTCCCGCCAACCCTACGATTGAGCATCCAGCATCCGTTATTGGTTGGTCTGGCGGCAAGTTGGTCGCCTGTGACCCAAATGGTGAAAAGGGCAAACCTAGTGTGGCACCATTCGATAAATTGGCATCAAACAATCAAATGGTCATCTACGAGTTACCAACGGCCTGGGTGCGCACCACTGGGAGCGACGAATTCGAACGTGCCGTCGGCACCTTTCGTGACATTCGCGCGCTAGTTGAGAAGGGGGTTGAGGGTGCAAACTTCCCTGATTTGAGCGTGACGGATAAGGATAGCCAATATCTCGTCAAACTAGGCGTTAATGCTTTGGAAATACTGCCTCCAGCAGATAGCATTTACGTGCGCCAATGGGGCTACGGCACCTCGCATTATTTCGCTCCCGATTATGAGTTGGGTTACCCGGAAGGTCATCTCTCGCCGACGTCCAACCAGGATTTAACGTCGCTCATTAACTCCTGTCATGAACGTGGTATTCGTATCTTCCTAGATGTCGTCATGGGATTCATGAAAGATGAGCCTTACAGGCACATTGATTTCGACGACTTTTATCTGGAAAACCCGGAGAAGCATCCAGGCGATCCTGATGCCTACAATTCTCGCAACGGAGGCGGTAAGGAATTCCGCAACCCGTATGGGGGTTCGTGTCCTCGCTATGTGAGGGCTAAGACCACTTACGACCCGATTTCGGGTGAGGTCAAGAAAATCTCTCCGGCGCGACAGCACATGCTTACATTTCTCACATGGTGGATGCAAGTTTTTCAGATAGACGGCATCCGTATAGACAGCGTGGAAAACGTCGCCAACTGGGACTTTATTCGCGATTTTAAGAATGATGCCCGCACTCAGTTCAAGCAGCGTTACCCATCGGAGGGCGATAGTGCCGACGCCAAGTTCCTGGTAGTCGGCGAAGAGTTAACAATGCCCTCCGAGTTGATAACGCAAAATCATTTGGATGGACTTTGGAACGAAGAATTCCAAGGCTTGATACGTGCTGCCCTCTTAGGAGAGAGTGCTCAAGGATTGAATTTTGAGGAGACAGTGCGGCGTGCTATTAATTGCACGCGCAACCTAGACGGCACCATTAATCCGAGGTTTAGTGACGGTGCTAAAGCGATCAATTACCTGACGAGTCATGATGTCCAAGGTTGGAGAAAAGAGCGGCTCTACAATTTGATACGGAAGGTCATCACTCTTGAAAACAGTGAGATGCTGTTCAACCGGAGCAAAATTGAGGATGAGGTGCGAGAAGACATGCAAAGCCAAGGCCGTGATCCATTTAACGGAGAAGCCGTGGAAGAATTACGGCGACGGACTAATCAGATTATATTGCACAATGCGCGGCTGAGGCGTATCAAGCTTGGCTTTGTCTGTCTGCTTACGGCGGTCGGCATCCCGATGATCCTGGCCGGCGAAGAGTTCGGTGATCAGCACGATCTTTTCGATTCCAGTGGTAATGTCACTCATGAAGGCGGAAAGCAGGTCGATCCTGTGAATTTTAGCCGGGTTGATGAGCAGGATCGCCAAGAATTGTTTGATTATGTTGCTCAACTCGTCAAACTGCGCACGTCCCATCCGGCGCTCTCTGTGAACGACACCTCTTTCATTCATCATGATTTCAGTGAAGGCAAGCGCGTCGTAGTCTGGAAGCGCGGCAGCGATGCTAACCCTGTCGTTGTGGTGGCCAATTTCTCAGAGTTCACAACGCCCTTTGCACCAGGACCCAATACCGAGTACTTCGTGCCAAACTGGCCGCCTACTCCAGCTGGACATCATTGGTTCGAAGTGATGCAAAGCCGTCGCATTAGCAACGGTAGACCTGACAGAGAAGCCATTTTTGCCTGGGAGGCCAAGGTCTACTGCCTAGTTCCTGACAACAGCCCATAGATATGCCCAACGCTCGCTTGTACAAGACCGTTGCTTCGCGGCTGATGATCATCACGTGTATACCGTGCATGTTACAATGCACGGGAATGGAAGTCTTGTGTCCGGGCATATGAGGTCGAAGAACAAGTTAAACTACTATAGACGCATCGTTAAGCGAGTAAAAGAAATATCCCTCGTTGTAATCCATCTACGAAATTGTTTTTCTCTTCTTGTTTCTCATGATTAAAGCGTATGATTCAGAAGCTATTGCTTTTTATAACCTTTATCAATGGGTGTCGATTTTTTACACTCCCTTTTCTAATTTTCTATTCGAATAAATTATTCACATTATATGTTACTATTCTCATGACCCACTCTCTAGAATAGTATTTTAAGACTGAGATGACATAACTAAAGGTTATGTCATTGAACTTGCTTTCTCCTTAATGTACATTTTTGTTATTATTTGAACGTTTTTGGAAAACAAACTTAGATTATTCCTCCTTTCTTTTCTCCTTAATTTTATATTTATCATAAACATCCATACTTACCGTATTCCCATATATTTTATTGATACAACACAATTTAAGTAGTAGCTTCACTTTTTATGGCAATTTCATATAAAAATGAACTTACTGTGTTGATAAACAGTTTTTGGATGTGTCAGTATTTAATTTATTGCTATTTGCATACCAATTTATCTTGTTGGTTATTACATTATTGGCAATTGGTAATGATGCTCACCGCTTCAGCTAATTTTGTTGCACATTTAATGTGGCATTTCTGGCTTTAAATAATTTTTCTATGGTTTGTTTGTACGTTTAAAAACAATTTGCCCATTTTGGGCACATTGTATTTGTACGTTGTTATTTCCTTCTGGATCACTATGTATTTTTCCCTAAGAAAAGGCCACTAGAAAAGTGTAACAGTCTTTTTCTAACCTTAAACTAAGCAGAATAAAAAAATCGTCACTAAGGATATTATTATTTGAACTAAAATAATATTGAATTATATTTTCGAATCTTTTATACTCCGCATCACTTCCCTAAAAATAATCTGAATAAACAACTCCGGAGGTTGCGATGATACGAGGAAATTTTGTTATTTTTACGGCATTAGCATTTCTTTTTCTGATAATATTTTTCACCGCATCTTTGATACCAAGTCAAGCAAACTAAAATGCACCATCTTATTATTGACAAATACTTTATCTAAGTAAACGATTACGAGAACGTCTAAAAAGATAAGAATCTTTCTAGAATTGTTAAAAAGATAAAAAGTAGATTTTTGTCGTTTTAAAGGTAAATCTATTTACTTTGTTATAAAGGAATAAGGAGGAATATGAGATACATTTTGTTTAGCCTTACTTGTGGTAAACGGAGTATGGGTTTTGTATTCTCGGTATTGTTGTTACTTATTGCACTAAGCGGCATTGGCAATGCGGCAACAGTGATAGCTACTATTCCGGTTGGGCTCAATCCTCGGGGTGTGTGGGTCGATCCCTCGACAAACCGTGTTTATGTGGCAAATACTACTGACAATACGGTGAGTGTAATAAATGGTACTACCAATACAGTGATAGCTACCATTCCGGTTGGATGGCACCCTGAGGATGTAGGAGTCAATTCCTTGACAAACCGTATTTATATAGCGAATCAGTATGGCGATACGGTAAGCGTAATAGACGGTTCTACCAATACAGTGATAGCTACCATTGTTGTTAAGAGCTATCTTCGAGGCGTAGGAGTCAATCCTTTTACAAACCGTATTTATGTAGCAAATAATGAAAGCGGTACGATAAGTGTAATAGACGTTACTACCAATACAATGTCAGATATCATTCCGGCTGGGGTTAGCTATTCTTGGGATGTGGGAGTCAATCCCCTGATAAACCGTATTTATGTAACAAGCAATTTGATAAGTGCTAATGCTAATACGGTGAGTGTAATAGAAGATTCTTCTACAACGGAGACCATGTGTGTACCCGAGTCAATATCAGTATCACCAGCCAACTTGGCACTCATGACAAATGATAGTAGTGATGTAGAGATAACCGTTACTGACGAAGATGGATGTCCCGCTGAGGGAGTAACGGTTAAGGCAACAACGAAAAGGGTTGGTAGTAAACGCATAACGATTTCACCGTTAAGCGTAGATACCGATACCGATGGCAAAGCCACGTTCATCATAACTGCAAAGAATGCTGGAAAAGCAAGGGTAAAATTCACGGCAGATAGTTTGAGTAAGGCGATAACTGTAGAGATTAAAAAATAAGAAAGTGTATCATCACATGAAGATGGGCAATAAGTTTTTGTGACGGTATCAGTTCTTTTTGTGATGTCTCTGGTTATGCCTCTTCTAGCGAACTATACAGGCACAAGAAAACAATAGATGTATTGAATCATATAAGTGAAATAGTATCGAGAAGGGTTTTGAGATACAACAGATTTATTGCGTAATTGTTAAAAATTTAGCATACTTAAGATTCAGGAGGTAAAAAGTATGCTAAGATTTATAAAACTATTTCAAAGACCACAAGTCTTATATCGATTTACAGGGTTAACTCTCAAACAATTTATTACTCTTTTTGAAAAACTTAAGCCCCTTTGGGAGCAAGCAGAAAAGAATCGCCTGTCCCGAAGGAACCGTAAACATGTTATAGGCCAGGGAAGAAAATATAAACTCTCCTCTATAGAGGATAAACTCTTGCTTACTTTGGTCTTCTATCGGTTTTATTTGACTGATGAACTTCTGTGGTATCTCTTTGGGCTTGATAAAAGTAACGCCTGCCGTATAAGAGAGAAAATGGAACCTCTTTTGGAAAAAGGAGCAGATCCTTCTCTGCGGAAACGGAAGATTCCTTCTAGAGCAAAAAAGATCTCCAGTTTGGAAGAACTGCTTGAGATATACCCAGAATTTGCTGAAGTTATTACCGATGCTACTGAACAGCAGAGGCGAAGACCTCAAAAGAAAGTACAGAAGAGATACTACTCTGGCAAGAAGAAGTGCCATACGATTAAAAAACAAATAACGGTAAACACCCAAGGAAAGTTTCTCCTTGTCAGTAAGAGTTATCCAGGACATGTTCATGATTATAAAATCTTTAAAAGAGAGAATACAGCTAAGAAGGTTCCTCCAGGAAGTATGCATTACGTAGATAGAGGCTATGATAGTATCTCTAGGGATTATTCTGACTGTAATATAAGTATGCCTATAAAGAGGCAAATAAGCCTTCGTATCCCCGGTCTTGCTCAGAAGAGATTTAATAAGAAGCATTCTAGAATTCGTGTTATAGTTGAACATGTTTTAAGCCGTATGAAGAAATATCAAATCCTGGCTCAAATCTATAGACATAAAGTAAAAGA
>CAZPUD010000056.1:0-17216 GCA_964589115.1 uncultured candidatus Brocadiaceae bacterium
ATGAAACCTTGCTTTTAATTGTTTAAAGACGCTGAGAATGGCTGCTTCTTCACCCTCATGGGTACTGCCGCAGACAACTACTTTATCGTCTTTATCAATCTCAAGCAGGTCTAAGAGTCGTTTTTTTGTATCCTCTGAGATATCCGTTACTATATTATCAAACTTCATATTGCCGGTAAGAAAAATTTGTCCTTCGGGTATACCCAAATTCACAAGGCGCTTTGCATCATTCTCTGTCCTGGCACAAAAGACATTGTCTTTTCTCGACAAACTCTCAAAGAATCCTTTTGAAATTGTACTTAATATGCGATACCATTTCAGTGATTTCTCAGATATTCTGGCGTTCATCAACATTACAGGGGTGTGTTTTTTTGCCGCTGCTATTAAAAAATTAGGCCATATTTCTAATTCGATCAGTATTATACAACTCGGATGTATGGCATTTAAAACCCTATTAACAATCCAACTCAAATCAAGAGGGAAATAAAAAATGCTCTTATCACCAAAATACTTTCTCGCAGCCAATGCCCCCGTATTGGTATTCGTAGATATCAGTATATCCAGACTATTAAACTCTTTTTCGATACATTTTACAAGACTTTTTACTGTTAAAACTTCTCCTACGGAAGCACAATGAATCCATATGCAGGGGTTTCTTCCTTTTCTTGCGTCAATCAGGCCAAAGCGCTGCGCCAAACCTGAGCGGTATCGTTCGCTTATGATAAACTTTGAGAAAAAATATGGTGAACTAAGGACGAGTGCAGTTACGTAAGCAGCATTGAAGATTATAGACATGGAGAAATGGAGTGTATTCTTAAAATATTATCGTCTTGTTGTATTATAGCATAATGCAGCATAGCCGTAACCAAAAGATTTTAACTACAAAGCACACGGAGGGCGTGATGAAAAACCTACAAAAAAGAAATTTTACAGTAATACTACAAAGACACAGAGAACATAAACTTTTATGCCCTTTGTGTCTTTGCAGTTAAGTCTGTTTTAGTTTCAACTACGCCAAAACCAATATTCAGGACATACTGCCCGTAACTTATCTTGATCTGCCGCAGCACTGTTTAAATTTCTTACCACTACCACAAGGACAAGGCTGATTCCGGCCTATCTTAATTCCGACTTTGATAGGTTCTATTTTTTGCTCAACCTGCTCCTCTGTGCTTGCATGCGTACCCTGGGTTGTACCATCGGGAAACGGAGACGACTGTTCCGTATTTAATCCGGAAACTTCCTGATGAACATAGCGGTCAGGGTGCCATATGTCTCTCTTTTCCTCTTCCTTACTCAATTGCAGTCTGAATATGAGATCGGTAACCTCATCTCTAATTGAGAGGTTCATACTTTCAAACATACCCAATGCTTCTCTCTTGTACTCGATTCTAGGGTCCACCTGTGCATATCCACGAAGGCCAATCCCTGACCTTAAATGGTCCATGGCATAGAGATGATCTTTCCATTTGGTGTCAATCTTTTCCAGTAGAAGAATCTGGGCAATCTTTTCCATATCTTCTTTGCCAACGGCACTCTCCTTCGTTTCATAGGCCTCTATTGCCTTATTTATCAAATATTCTTCTACATTTTGAGGTGTTTTCTCCTCAACTTCGTTTAAATCAATGGTAAAACCAAATTTTTGTTTAAACCAGACTGAAAGGTCAACCGGATCTTCTTCATCACCACCGCCTTTTGTGCTGTAAGCAAAATCCACCATTTCTCTGATACTACTTTCTATCATCTGGAAAATATAATTACGGAGATTCTTACCTTCGAGTACATTCTGCCTCAAACCATAAATTGTTTTTCTCTGCTCATCCATGACTTCGTCATATTCGAGCAAGTGTTTCCTTATTTCGAAGTTGTGTTCTTCTACCTTCTTTTGCGCCCTCTCAATAGATTTTGAGACCATAGAATGTTCGATAGCCATGCCTTCTTCCATTCCGAAGGTTTTCAAGAGTGAACTTACACGCTCGGAGGCAAAGATACGCATCAAATCGTCCTGGAGTGATACATAGAAACGGGAGGAACCAGGATCGCCCTGACGACCGGCACGTCCACGAAGCTGATTATCAATACGCCTGGCCTCGTGTCTTTCCGTACCAATAATGTGAAGGCCTCCAAGCTCAGAAATTCCCTCACCTAAGACAATATCCGTACCACGCCCGGCCATATTAGTCGCTATAGTAACATTCCCGCGCTGTCCGGCCTTTGCGATGATGTGTGCCTCTCTTTCGTGATGCTTGGCGTTTAGTACTTCGTGCTCGATACCTTCTCTTCCAAGACGTTCACTTAATAGCTCTGATTTTTCAATAGAAACTGTTCCAACGAGAGTTGGTCTACCCGTATTATGTACCTCTACAATTTCTTTAATAATGGCATCGAACTTTTCTTTCTCGGTTCGGTATACCCTGTCAGGAAAGTTTGTACGACGTAAGGGTTTGTTAGTAGGAATAACAACGACTTCAAGTTTATATATCTTGTCAAATTCTGCTGCCTCGGTCATTGCTGTTCCTGTCATCCCGGCAAGCTTCTTATATAACCGGAAGAAATTCTGAAGGGTAATGGTAGCTAAAGTCTGATTTTCCTCTTTTATGCGTTGACGTTCCTTCGCCTGTACAGCCTGGTGTAATCCATCACTCCATACGCGTCCTTCCATCAGACGCCCGGTAAACTCATCGACAATAATGACATCACCGTTTTTAACAATATAGTCTTTGTCATTCTTAAACAGGTAATGGGCCCGAAGTGCCTGTTCAATATAATGCGGCCATTCCATATTTGTACCTGTATAAATACTATCCACATTCAGATGTCTTTCTACCTCTTCAATACCCTCCTCATTGAGATGTACCGTCCGCTCTTTCTCCTTTATCTCAAAGTGCTTTCCCATCTTTAAGCGTCTGGCAATTTTATCTGCTGTATAGTATTTCTCTGTTGATTCTTCTGCAGGACCGGAAATAATCAAGGGAGTGCGGGCTTCATCAATTAATATACTATCAACTTCATCGACAATAGCATAATTAAGGCCCCGGCTAATTTGAACCTGGTCTTCGGGTCTTACCCTCATATTATCACGAAGATAATCGAATCCGAACTCGTTATTTGTTCCGTAAGTAATATCACACAAATAAGCCGCCTTTTTCTCTTCATAATCCTGATTTGACTGGATAGCGCCGGATTTTAATCCTAAAAACTCGAATAAAGGCGACATCCAGTCCCTGTCGCGCTTTGCCAAATAGTCATTAACAGTAACAATATGGACGCCTTTACCCGATAAAGCATTCAGGTAGGCAGGTAGTGTAGCAACCAGGGTTTTTCCTTCACCGGTTGTCATTTCGGCAATCTTACCTTGATGTAAGACAATACCGCCAATAAGCTGAACATCAAAGTGTCTCATGGTACGGTTAGGGCTGTCCGGATTAGGGGCAAGGAGGATCCTTCTGCTTGCCTCTCTAACGGTGGCAAATGCCTCTGGCAGGATGTCATCCAATGTCTCTCCCCTGGATAACCTTTCTTTAAATTCATCTGTCTTTTGACGGACATCTGCATCCGTTAAAGACATCATTTTCGGTTCAAGCGAATTAATATGATCAACGATGGGTTTTATCTTCTTTAACACCCTATCGTTTGATGTTCCAAATACTTTGGTTAATATACTCATAATTTGATATTGAGAAATTTTATATAAAATATAAATGAAATTAGCGTATTATTAATATTTTAAGCAAATGAAAATATATAGTCAAGGTAATGTTTGGAAGCAGATGAAAGAAAAAGGCTGTTGAAGGTTTTGCTCAACAGCCTTTTAAAATGAAGCTTTAAATTATAAAGGATTAGAAAAGCCCTTTTACCTTTCCTGTATTTACATCGACATCTACACGCCGGAATGCAGGATCAGAACCCGTTCCCGGCATAAGTTTAATATCCCCGGCCAATGGTACTACGAATCCTGCACCTTTGAAGGTCAGTATATCACGAACGCGGAGTCTCCAATTCCTTGGAGCACCCTTTAACTGTGGATTATCAGTAATGGAAAGATGGGTTTTAACCATGCAGGTTCCCATTTTTGTGATATCAGGATCATTATCCAGTGCCTTAATTTTTGTTAATGCCTCCGGTGTGAAGTCAACTCCATCTGCGCCGTAAACCTCTTTTGCAATCAGTTCAATACGGTTCTTTAGAGGAGTACTTAATTCGTAGAGAAATTTAAAATTGTTCGGCTGATTGCATGCATCAATTACGGCGTCAGCTAATTCTAAGGCACCTTCTCCCCCCTTTAACCAGTGTTGAGAAAGGGCAACACGGGCGCCTGCTTGTTCTGCTAACTTGCGGACTGTCTTAACTTCAGCATCTGTATCTGTATAGAAGTGATTTATACATACCACGGGGTTAATTCCGGCCTTCTTTACCGTATTAATATGATGGATAAGATTTTCTGTTCCCTTCTCCACCCATCCGACATTTTCTTCTTTATAGCTCGGATCTAGCGGACGCCCCGGTATTGGAATAGGGGCACCTCCATGACATTTAAGTGCACGGATAGTTGCAACAATCACTGCTGCGTTCGGATGCTGTCCGGAATAACGGCATTTTAAATTCCAGAATTTTTCGAATCCAATATCCGCCCCGAAACCTGACTCGGTCACATGATAATCACCTAATTTTAAGCCGAGCCTGTCAGCGATAATGGAGGACTGTCCAATAGCAATATTGGCAAAAGGGCCCGCATGAACGAATACCGGCTGTCCTTCAATCGTTTGCATCAGGTTTGGATTAATAGCATCCACCATCCATGCAGTCATAGCACCAGCCACTTCAAGATCGGAAGTAGTCACCGGATTACCCTTTTTATCGTAAGCAACTACAATCTTGCCTATCCGTTCCCTCATATCTTTTAAATCTGTAGCCACCGAGAGAATTGCCATAAGCTCTGAAGAGACTGCTATGGCAAATCCAGACTCCATCATAAAACCATCCATCCTGCTGCCAATACCGATAATGATTTTTCTCAGTGCTTGGGCGCAGAAGTCAATAATCCACTTAAGTTCAATTCTATCTGTATCGATATCGAGACGTTTTAAATTACTCTTTGCAAGTCTTTCATCATCGTAATTAAACTCATGTTGTAACCTGGATGTAAGAGCTACCATAGCCAGGTTATGAGCATTTATAATGGCATTTATATCTCCTGTCAACCCAAGTGAGAAGGGTGTAAGGGGAATACACTGGGAAAGCCCGCCACCTGCGGCAGATCCCTTGATATTCATGGTTGGTCCCCCCGATGGCTGGCGAATGGCACCAATAACATTTTTTCCCCTTTTTCCCAACCCCTGCACAAGCCCCATTGTAGTAGTCGACTTTCCCTCGCCAAGTGGTGTTGGTGTTATGGCCGTTACATCAATAAACTTCCCATCAGGCTTTTTTTCAACACGTTTCAAAACTTTATTAAAATCTACCTTTGCTACATAATGTCCGTGAGGAAGCAGTTCCTCTTTCTCCAAGCCCAACTCTTCAGCCAGCTTATAAACCGTTTTCATCCTTGTTTCAGCATCCTCTGCTATTTCCCAATCTGCATGTTTGGTGGGATCCAACACCATATATTTATCCTCCCTAACTATGATATTTCTAAGATTAAACCAAAGATATCTTGTATGGAAATATTATCGATTACCATAAAATAATACCATATCAATATGTACTCTTCTCACCTAAGGATTATTGAATTGGACAATTATACTTACAAAACTATAAAGGTCAAGGAAAATGACAAAGACCAACAAAAATATTACATTATTTTTAAAATTTTTATTGACAAAAACCTTCACGGAAAATAGAATGCGGCACTTAATAAAGTTTAGTACTGTGTACTTACTTATCAACTGCATCATATCATCCACCTTATGGTTCATTTAGAATACCACAAGGAGAATATTATGGGTTCTTTTTTTCTCACTCAGACTTCAGTTCCATCGATTTTCTCTTTATCCAATGGCTTACAATATGCTGTAACGCTATGACAACACAACACTTAAAACTACAAATGGTTTTGTCTTTAATTGAAGTTTAACAATAATGAATTTTTTATTCATACAATATTCTAATAAATAAGTGAACAAAGGTGTATTTTTTGCAGCACTCGAAATTTGTACAGTTTGTTTGATTTAACGTATAAAATTTCAAAACAGTGTGATGTTTCGGTGTGTCCTTTCACCAAAACATCAACCCTGAGAGTTATGTTTAACCGATACATCGCCATGTATATAAACTGAAAAATCGCTTCTGAAGGCAGCCTGCTTGTAGAAACGCCATTTATGCAAAACCAGAAATGAACTTTCTTAAATTTATTAAGAGAGGAAAGGAGGTATAACATTAAATAACGCATGGAGGTAAATTAGTTTATTTGTTCGGTCCTTCTATCTTTGAATTTAATAAATTTACAAAAAGGAGGAAATTTTTATGAAGAAGTTTTTTAATTGGGGGGCGGCTTGCCTTGTATCTGGTGCAGTAGGAGGTTTTATTATGCCGAGTTTTGCACAGGAAGCACAGGTATACGTGCCAGAGGCACCTGCAGTTGCACCTGTGGAAGAAGGAGCGATAGCTAGCTTCTTCAAAGGTGTAGAAGTAACCGGTTTTATTGATACATATTACAGTTATAACTTCTCGAATCCAAAAGACAATTTGGGTTCTGGTGGCGACTTTGCACGTCCTGACCTGGTAGAAGTAAGGGCATTTGACAGGGAACATAATTCTTTTACCCTGGATAACGTAGAAATTTCTGTTTTTAAACCATCTACAGAACAAGACCCGATTGGTTTCGGGTTCACAACAAACTACGGTGAAATTGCACGAAGGTTAACTTTTATACCTGCCGAGATGACCACAGGAAGCAGGGTTGATAACGATGATTTCACTATAAGCCAGGGTTTTGTAACATACAAGGCCCCTGTGGGTAAGGGTATTGATTTTAAGTTCGGTAAATTTGCTACCTGGATCGGGGCCGAGCTATGGGAAAGCGTAGACAACCCTAACTTTTCACGCTCACTCCTTTATCAAAATGCAATCCCATTTACCAATACAGGTCTTGCAATAGGCTATCCCCTCCTGGATAATCTATCAGCCACATTTTATCTTGTAAATGGCTGGGATACCTTTGCAGACAATAACGACGGGAAAACACTTGGATACCAGTTTAACTGGGGTGTATCAGAAAATACCAGCTTTATTGTGAATGGTAGCCACGGTCCTGAACAGGATGATGATCTGGTTGCTGGAGCTGATGGAAACTGGCGTCATTTCTGGGATCTTATTTTAGCATTCAAACCACTTGATAGAACAAATGTTAACATAAATTTCGATTTTGGTACAGAAGAAGGCGCAAAAGGTATAGCAAGCGGATTTCTTGCTGGGCCGGGTGGAAATGGCAAATGGTGGGGAATTTCTGGTATTCTCAGCCAGGATATAACAGACTCCTTTGGGCTAGCGCTTAGAGGTGAGTATTTTGATGATGACGATGGAGCCAGAATAGGTATTGATGATCTTCAAATTTGGGAAGTTACCCTTACTGCTAACATTAAAATACGGGAAAACCTCCTTGTCAGACCAGAAGTACGATATGATAAGGCAGATCAGGAAATATTCGCCGGGCAGGACAATCAGCTCACAACGGCAATTGATTTCGCTTATCTGTTCTAACAGTATATCCTCATTTACCAGATTAATTAAGGTTTAATTTTTAATAAGCAAAAAACTTAATCCCCCTATGTCTCCTTCGTAAAGTGAAGATGTAGGGGGATTTTTATTTTACAATCTTACAAGATAAATATAAAATTGTTCAATTAAAAACCTGAAAACCAACTTTAGAACAGATAAATCTCAAAGAAAAAAACCAAGCAGCAAAAACATTTTACACAACGCATTATACTAATGAGAGATAAAGCAATAAAGGCAGATAAGTCCTTTTCCTTATTTACAATAGTCTTACTATCATCTTTTTCTGTTTTACTTTATTTAAACACAATACATGGAAAATTTGTATACGATGATTTTAAGATTATAGTGGAAAATTCTTTTATAAAGGAATGGAAGTATTTCCCTAAGATATTTACAAATGATTATTTTTTTATCTCAGGTGAGATGAGCTATCGCCCCCTTGTTACGATTTCATACTTCATTGACTACACTATCTGGCATTTGAATCCTTTTGGATTCCACTTCACCAACATTATTCTACATACAGCAAATGTGGTCCTTTTTTACCTTTTTCTCAGCATAATTCTAAAGAATAAAAAGATAATTCTACTTTCATCCCTATTTTTTGTTACACATATCCTCCTTGTAGAAACCGTAAATGCTATTGGGTACCGGGAAGACCTTTTATCCGCAGCATTTATGCTTGTGTCTCTTATTTACTTCATTAAGTCGGATGATTCCTTATCTAGAGAAAATAGTAAAAAGTACCAATTTATCCTTTATTATACCATCTCACTCGTTGCTTATGTGTTCAGTCTCTTTTCAAAAGAGATGGCTATAACACTTCCTGCGCTTTTACCTTTGTTTGTGATCTTTTCAAGGCAAAAACCATGGCCGGGCATTGCTAAAAGGCTGAAGGGAGTATACATAGGGTACATTGCCGTATCCATGTTTTATCTCATAATTCGGTTTACTGTAATAAAAAATACAGTATTAACGGTTGATTACCAGCAAGGCGGTTTCTGGCTCAATGTATTTACCATGATAAAGGTACTGGTGTCTTATATCAAATTATCGTTCTTTCCATATAACTTGAATGCAGACTACGTGGTACCATTAGTAAATACCCCACAGGAGTGGTCATCTGTCCTATCTATTACATTTCTAGTCTCCATATTTGTGGTATTTGTAATCTTGTGCAGATTAAGGAATATACTTGCCTGCTGGATATCCTGGTTCTTCATCACTCTACTACCTGTCATGAATATCATTCCGATAGGAAATATCATGGCCGAAAGGTATCTTTACATTCCGGTAATGGGATTTTGCGTAGTAAAAGGGGTTCTTATATATCGGATTACAGATACCACCTTATCAACCCATGCCATGCGGCTAAGAAGGATTGTCCAGATGTTTTTAGTACTATTTACAATAGGTGGTTACGGAGTTTTTATTGTCCAGAGAAATGGAATCTGGCGGGATGAACTGACACTATGGACGAAAACCATTCAACGCTCGCCCAGCAGTCACCGTGCCCATTGTAATTTGGGAAATGTATATATGGAAGGCGGCCTTATTGAAAAGGCACAGAAAGAATATCAAACCGCTCTGGACATAAATCCCCAAAATGCCAGTGTTCATAGTAACCTTGGGACTGTTTACAGCAAAAAGGGTTTGCCCGACAAGGCATTTGCAGAATATAAGGAGGCCATTAAATTAGACAAAAATTACGCGCAGCCACATAATAATCTTGGCAATATTTACTTCAACCAAGGTCAAATTGACAAGGCAAAACTGGAGTACGGGGAGGCTTTAAGGATAAAGCCTGATTATTCACATGCACATAATGGACTTGGAAGCGTTTATGATGCGCTGGGAGAACTTGATAAAGCCATGGAAGAATTCAAAAAGTCCCTTTTATACGACAATTATTATATCCATGCTATAAATAATCTTGGGATAAACTATGCCAAAAGAGGCCAGTTAAATGAAGCCGTCAACGAATTTAAAAGGGCTGTCGAACTGGACGCTGGTCAAGCCCAAGCCCATTACAACCTCGGGCTTGCGTATGAGAGATTAGGAAAAATAACCGATGCCGTCAGTGAATACAATACTGTAATTAAAATCGACTCCCAAAACTTCAATGCTCATTATGCACTTGGCATACTATATGAGAGTTTAGGCCTGTTTGATAAGGCAGTAGACGAGTTTCAAAAAATTGCTGTACTCTATCCCAAAAATGTGAACATTTACAAAAAACTTATTTTTCTATATATGGAGAACAGGAAGGATACAGAGATGGCTCAATATTACTTAAAGGAATTACTCAAGATAGATCCATCGCAGGCACAAAAAGACGATATTAAGCAAATCCTTACGCGTTTAACGCTGACTCAGGGTTGAGACCTGCATACAGATATATGAGGCATGTAAAATATCCAGCTTAATAGTGGGCAATAGAACCGACGAGGATATTTTCCCATTTTATGAGAAAAGTGGGCCCACAAGGATTCGAACCTTGGACACGCGGATTATGAGTCCGCTGCTCTAACCGGCTGAGCTATGGGCCCTTCACAATAAAATTATAACAAAATTTTTTCCCTTTTCAAATTCATTCTGAAAAAAGCTTTTTTAAACATTAAATCGAGCCTTCGGCGACTTTGTTCGTGATCACAGTAGGGGCGAAGCATTTGCTGATGTCAGCTTAAATATAATCTTATATTCTGGACAGCAAATGCTTCGCCCCCACAATCCATGTTTGGTTTAATCTTTTAGACTGAAATGTGTGTTTTGCAAACACATTGTTGGGAAATTACCCGGCTAAGAACTCTTCCCCACACGGGTTTCCTCTATGAAATCCTCGGTTGAATTATCAATAGCACGGGATGACCTCCCTTTTGGCTCGTGTATGTATAGTTTTCTGGAATTCAATTTATCATTGGTTCCTTGTGGTAATGTTATCTCATATTTAACCGGCTGCTGATGGTCAGCAAGACGTAAAAAAGGATTGTAAACACTATCAAATTTCCAAAGCATTTTGACAAAGTTTGTTTGTCCATGAAGCAGGTGACTAAGGGCAATCCTTCCGGCAGAATAGATTCCTGCCAAACCCAGGTGTTTTTTATTCAAAACCTCCTGTGTCTTAACCAATTCCATATAAAACTCAAGGAGCGGTAATCTGGTAGGTAGTACAGCATGTTGAATATCAAAAAGCCGGTAATCGCGGGTTTGAATTTTGCGTAACTCTGTCTGCCAGGTTTCAGTACCGGGGTATGGAGTATTGACACTGATGTTGACGATCTCCGGAATCCCCATACACCACTTTCGAACAACCTCAAATCGCTGCCGGTCCCAGTCTGGATCGGCGATCAAGTTAACCGCAACAATAATTCCTATGGAACGGGCAAATTCTAAAGAAAAATCTTTGAATACATGAGCGCACTTGGATGAACGGCAAGAAATTTCATATAATTTGTTACCTTTAAAATGCGCTTTTATGCCTTAACGCATCGGTGAAAAAAATCTCTGATTTTCTCAATGTTTCTTCAAAATTAGCCAGTTGTTTACTGACCCTCCCGTTTATAGTATCAGGAGGAAATGTGCCGTCATCACGTATTTCTCCTGCTGTCACTCCAGTCAATAACTCGATACCCTCATCAATCGTATTAACTGCCCATATATTAAATTTCTTAGCTGCGACAGCCTCTACTACATCTTCACGCAGCATCAAATTCTGCACATTGCTCCTTGGGACGATGACACCCTGTTCTCCCGTTAATCCTTTCACTCTGCATACATCATAATATCCCTCAACCTTCTGGTTAATCCCACCGATAGCCTGAACCTGGCCCAGTTGATTAACGGAACCGGTAACGGCAATTCCTTGCTTAATCGGGATATTTGATAGTGCGGATATCAGAGAATAAAGTTCTGCTGCAGAGGCGCTGTCACCTTCAATACCTTCGTAGCTCTGTTCAAAAACAAGCCTTGCCGTCAACGTCGAAGGCTTTCCCTGCATGTATTTATTTGCCAAATAACCGCTCACAATCAAAACTCCTTTGCTGTGTATGGGACCTGCAAGTTTAACCTCCCGCTCAATATCAATAATACCACTCTGTCCGGGACCAACAGTTACAGTAATCCTGCTCGGTTTACCAAACTGATAATCCCCCAGACTAATTACAGACAAACCATTAACCTGCCCGACCTTTTTACCAAATGTATCAATTAAAATAATCCCATGATCTATCAATTCCCGAATTCGTTCTTCAACGAGATTTGACCGGTAAATCTTTTCATCCAATGCCCTCTTAACGTGTCTTGAGCCAACGAGAGGCTTTCCATCCTGTGTTGCCCAAAAATTTGCTTCCCGTATAATATCTGTCAAATGGCCAAATCTCGTTGAGAGTTTTTCCTTATTTTCAGCAAGCCGGCAGGAGTATTCTATAATACGGCAGGTTCCCTCGTTATCGAAATGTTTTATTTTTTCTTTATTACAAAACGTTGATATAAACGACATAAAGTTATCTACATTTTCCTTGGTCATATCCATACGTACGTCATAGTCTGCTTTCACCTTGAAAAGCTCGGCAAAATCATGATCATAGATATACAGCAAATGGTAGAAAAGGGGTTTCCCCACCAGCACTACTTTCACGTCAACAGGAATAGCCTGAGGGCGTAAACTTTTTGTAGTCATAAACCCTAATCGTTCACTGAGTTCCTCTATTTGTATTTCACAACTGCAGAGTGCACGTTTTAATGCATCCCAACTGTAGATGTTGCGTAAAACATCTTCGACAGGGACAATTAAAAAACCACCATTGGCCCGCAGCAGGGAGCCCGGTTTAATCATAGTAAAATCAGTAGTCAGGGCACCCATGATTATTTCCTTCTCTATCCGGCCAATAAGATTATTATAAGTAGGATTGAGTTCCAGAATGACCGGCGCACCCTTCTGTTTACTATTATCTATGAGTACATTTACCCGATATTTTTTTAATACCGCATCTTGCATCATCTGGAGCTGAAGATCGGCAAATGGTAAGGGTGCGGCGCCTTTTTGCTGCTGGAGGACTTTAAATGAGTCGATATTTTTCAGGATATCTTCCTGTGCCTCTTGCAGGAACTTTACAACCTTTGGAAATTGATTATATTTTTTAATCAGATCATCAACCGTTTCCCCGACAATCTGTAAAGCGACTTGCTGATCAAGTTCTTTCACCCTTTCTCTTGCCTGGCGTTCAAGTTTACGAACATTCTTCATCGCCTCTTTCACCTCTATTTGCAGTTTGTCCCGCTTTTCCTGTATCTCCTGTCGTTCATACTCAGGGAGCGACTGAAATTCTTCGTCACTCACCAGTCTTCCTCCTTTTACCGGGATAATAATAATCCCCATAGGGGTAGGTTGTATCGCAAATCCTTCCTCAGATGCCATCCGGCTAACCTCTTGAGAAATTTTTTCCTTTTGTTTCGCTAGTTCATTTACTATTTCATCTCGATGGGCAATATATTCATCGCTCTCAAATACCCTTGGTAAATCCCTCTGAATATGGTCAAAAAGGGCATCCATATCTTTTTTAAATTCATTCCCCTGTCCGGTTGGCAGCTGGATTGTGTTTGGACTGTAAGGATTATCAAAATTATTTACATAACACCAGTCCGGAGGAGTCTCTTTTTCCCTGGCAACTCCTTCCAGAAAAGACTTTACCGAAGACATCTTGCCAATACCAGGAGGACCTGCCACAAAAACATTATATCCAACACCCTGGACTTTAATGCCAAATTGCAGCGCATCCACAGCCCGTTTCTGTCCAATGATGCCTTTTAAATGTTCGAGACTTGATGTATCTTTAATTCCAAGACTTGCAGGATCAATTGTTTTTCTCAAATCATTAATAGATAATTCATAATTCATTAGTCTCTCCTTTTCTCAAAAATCTTAGGAAAAATCTCGCCGCTGTCATTTATCCAGGTCATGTGTCGATTATAAACAATAAATCTGCCAATTCAACTACCATACCTTTCCCCTGGCTTTACACCTTAAGTAACTACAAAATTCCGGAATATCCAGGGATTTACATGTGAAGCAGCAGAGAGTGGTTTGAAAAGGAAGATATTTAATTCTTGAAGGGGGATAAAGATGTTATTTTTTCAACATCGCACCTACAGACTTCGCCTTTGTCATGATTAAGTCGGTTTCTGCCTTTATCATGCGAATAACGCCTGCCAGGGAACTGCTTTCTTCGTCACGAATAATATGAGCTTTATTAATAATATTCTTATATACATATAAAGCATGTTCAACACACCGGTCTACTGAAAATTGATTTGCAGTTTCTCTGGCCGCTTTTTTTAAATCCTCACGCTTACCGGCAGGCAGTCTGGCAATCCATCGCAGGGCCGATACAAACTCTTCTTCATTTTCCGAATATAGTAAACGCCCATTCATATAATCTCTCACAACCTCACGGACCCCGGGGGCATCGATTGCCACAACAGGTACACCTGCCGCCATGGCCTCAGTTAATACCAATCCTTGTGTTTCCGTCTTAGACGCAAAAAGAAAAACATCCATTGCATGGTATGCATCTATCAGTTCCTTATTTTGAAGGATACCAAAACAATGTATACGATTCTCCAGTTTTTTTTGTTTAAAGAATTCTTTGACATGATTTTCTGAAGGCCCCTTACCAATAATGAGAAAACTGGCACACTTCTCCTCCTTAAGAAATAAAGCTACTACATTGTTTAAGAATATAATATTTTTTTCAGGTGCAATTCTGCTGACAAACCCTGCAACAAATGCGTTCCGGGGAATTCCCGCCGATACCCGAAATCTTGTTCTGTCTCCCGCAGCAAATTGCCCAACATAGATACCTGTAGGGATTACATCAATAGGCGTTTTAACGCCGCGTCTGCGCAGCAAATCTGCAATACTTTTACTTGGGGCAAAGACTTGGTCACAGAGATTTGCATAACCGGTAGATAAGGCAATTACAAATCGTTTTAGAGCCGAAGAATCGCCGGGTATGTAATGTGTATATCGCTCGTACAGTGTGTGGAATGTAAATATCAAAGGCACCTCATATTTGGCGGCTACACGTAGGGCTGAATCACCAATTAGATAAGGATGGTGCGAGTGTACGATATCCGGTCGGAATTGCTTCAAATGCTCTGAGAGTATTCCGGGAATTGGAAGTTGTACTGAAAAACCACTCTCATGAAAATTGTGGATAGCCGGCACACGAATTACATCTTTCTCTTTTTTGGGCATATTTTTATACCTGGGTGCAACGATCACTACCCTATGTCCGCGTTTCCGATACTCATCTGAAAATATCTCTACAGACCGTTCCACACCACCTACAAATGGCTTGTAGGTATTTGTCATCATAAGGATATTCATAACGTCACCTCATATTATCTTTAGAAGGATATTTTTATCGGTAACATGTAGGGCAAACCTTTAGGTTTGCTTTCCTGCAACAAATGCAAGGCTAAAGCCTCACCCTGCATTTTTCTTCCGGCTCGTTCTGGTTAGGTATTAGCTCTATAGATTTTTGTCCAAATTCAGAAATTTTTGGCTTACATCCGGCTAGCCGGACTTCGATATGGGGTTCTTCCTTGTGCCAGGCACCATCCCATTCAACGATAACCCTTTCCTGGCTGGAATTGACCGATATTGAAATTTTACCAAAAGTGGTCGGTGCAGGGCCAAAAAAGAGTGTCGCACCTTCACTGCACCATTGCTGTGGAATGCCGGCACACAAAACCAAATGCTTTTTCCCTTCCTCGCGCACGAAACAATTTCTCATCATGAGAATCCATTCAGCAGCAGCCCATACGTGTTGGCCATCTCCCATACATCCGCCATGCGTGCGGGGGTGAATCGCTTCAGGCCATTGACCTGTACTTGTTGCCAGGGACGCTATAGTGCTCATCAAATCAAAAAAACGACAATCAGAGGCTCGCAGTAATACCTGAGCAATATGTAATGTAAGATAGGGATTGACACCTGAATGGATCATATCATGAAAAAAGCCACCGTCTACAAGACATTCCTTAATAAGGTATTCTACTGTATCCAGCAGACGTGGATCATGTGGTTCCCATAGCTGCAATGGATATCCGGCAGCCAAAGAGCCAATTGCCCCGCTGTCCATTCTCCTGTAAGGAGATGCCGGCATAGCAGGACGCATTATACGTTTGGATGCGATCCGCAAGCTGCGATCAACAGAACTGAATAAAGAATCAGCTCCAATGCGGAATTCATCAGCAGTATCCTGTTCATCAAACAAATCCATAAGACAAGCAGCGGCCCTAAGTCCAGCAATACTCCAAAAATCATCCCAGTAATAATAATCACTAGGGCCTAAATGCTCTGCGCTAAAACCCGGTGGGAGCAAACCTGCGTGAGGAACATCAAGCGATTCCGGGAAGCGTTTTCTTTGAATCCATCTGCCTCCATGCCGAACTACATTCTGCCAATGAGTTTCAGGTTTTTTATTAGTTAATTCATGAAACCTGTGCAGAATCCATAAGACCTGGCCGTTGGAATCCCATTCCCCTTCCTGAGAACGAAAATATCCCAACGTCGTCTGATGAGCAGGAAATAAATTGATAATCTTCTCTGCCCGCTCACTCAGTCCTGCACAGGTAAGCGCATGCAGGATAAAAGCAGCATCCCTGAACCAAAAGCGTTTATACGTATAAGGTCCGGCATAAACAGTATCAGGTGAATGAAGAATGAGTGTCCTGAGAGCCGATTCATAAAGAAACTGAAAGCGTTCATCAGGAATACGCAATTCACATACTCCTCGCAAGCCTTGCTCCCAGTTGGTAAAAGATGGTAATTTTTCAGATACAAAAAAATGCTTCTTCTCTGCTTTTAGAGGTACATCAATAGTAACCTCTCTTTTATTGCCCGGTTCGGTATGAAAAAGCGCTGCCCCTGTAGCCATACCAACGTCGCACTTGACTTCATTCCTCTCATCGTCAGTTAAGAGATTATGATAAACATCTCCGGTACGGTAGCGGGAAAATACCCATCGGTCAGGAGGGGTACCAAAAATGATATTATGCTCATGGTTAATCCTCCATCTCTTTTTGTCAGGAAGCATAATGATATCGTGTATAAAACTTATCCCCTCAGGGTTATATGGCCGCACAGAAATAATAATCCAACCCCTGAAATTTGCATATCCGGTAAGATGAATCCTGCATACCGGTATATTCTCTTCCAGAACTACCTCAGCCTTTGATTCAAGAGTGATTTTCTCAAGATTAGATTTTGTTATTACTGCAAAATTTGGCTCAAAGGCGAGATGTTGTGATAACGATCGCAGACGTGAGGGCAAAATAATCTGGCCATCTTCTGTAATCATCCAACTGTCTAACGACCATCCATCATAAAATGGAGTAACCAGCCCATGTGGATCAACAATTGGTATTTCAGAAAAATCAGGTATACCCACTGCAGTCCAGTTCCGGTGAGTAAGGTTAATATGGGTAAGGGAGAA
>CAZPUD010000057.1:0-17187 GCA_964589115.1 uncultured candidatus Brocadiaceae bacterium
ACGGCGGGGGTCTGAAAAACCTCAGATGTCAGTTCGACTCTGACTCTCAGCACAACGTAACAATCTGCGTTCGCAAATTGAACGTTGCTGGAACAGTAGAGCAATATATTGCGAAGCAGCGTTGAAATTGGAACAATTTATTACGCTGCGGTGGTAGTTCAGTTGGTAGAACGTCTCCTTGCCAAGGAGAAGGTCGAGGGTTCGAGTCCCTTCCACCGCTCACAAAATCTTCATTAACATTATCTCTTTTTACTATGAGAAATACTCTTTCAACCGGAGTAGTCCACGACATCCCGCAAGACTTGCGAAAAGCGCTTCTCTCTTCAGAAGCAATTATCGATGCCTGGAATGATCTCACTCCTCTTGCCCGCAATGAATGGATCTGCTGGGTCACATCAGTCAAGAAAGCAGAAACGCGGGAAGACCACATAAGACGAGTTCGTGAAGATATGCTGAAAGGGAAACGGAGACCGTGCTGCTGGCCGGGTTGTCCTCATCGCGAGAAAAAAGGAAGAT
Organism: uncultured candidatus Brocadiaceae bacterium; assembly: GCA_964589115.1. Classification (GTDB taxonomy): domain Bacteria; phylum Planctomycetota; class Brocadiia; order Brocadiales; family Brocadiaceae; genus JBDIVL01. Next base: position 517 of record CAZPUD010000057.1, read on the forward strand.
GATCAGATTTCTCCACCTTCACGCATATAGCAGGTACCGCAGAGTGAGTCGTAGGTGACTTTTGCATCACCATCAATAGCAACCTGATCTCCCTTAAACGTATATTCTCCGTTTACTTTTCTTGTATTAAACTCTGCCTGAGAACCGCAAAAGCACATGGTAGGGAGTTTCTCAATATTGTCCGCAATTTCAAACAAGCGCTTGCTTCCCGGAAACATTTCTGCTCGGAAGTCAGCACGGAGTCCAAAGCAAATGACAGAAATATTGTCTTTTTTGGCACACTGATAGAGCTGACTTATCTGTTTTTCAGTCAGAAACTGTGCTTCATCGACCAGGACACAAGCGATATTTTTTAATTTCCTGATTTCAGCCAGAAGATTCGTGTTGACATCGGCAAGAATATCGACTTTGCAGGAATGTCCGCCTCGTGCGACAACGGTATCTTCACTTTTGGTATCAACTTTTGGCTTTACAACAATAATTTTCAGACCTTGCTCCTTATAATTATAAGCGGTCTTTATGAGAGTGTCACTCTTACCGCTGTTCATTGCTCCGTATTTGAAATGAAGTTTTGACATGTGATGAAATTAAACAGGATTGATATAAAAAATGCAATATGATTATGTATTCATATCTTTAAGGATTTTTGAAAATGCTTCTTTGTCGGTGTTGTAAGTCAAGGTATCCCAGGCTTCGTCTGTCTCGACGAATTTTGCCTCTGCCACTTCGTCATCATGATTCTTCGTGTCACCTGAAATATACTCCATAAGAAAATAATGAACGGTTTTTTTATGAAGATCAGCCCCTTTCTTAAAGAAGTATGTCGTATTTATGGGAGTATTGCTGATTATTTTTGCCTGTACACCGCCTTCTTCACTGACTTCGCGAAGAGCAGCTTCTTCTATCAGTTCATTTTCGACGTGATCTCCGATATGACCTTTTGGGAAACCCCAGTGGAGTGCTTTTTTGTGTTGAACGATAAGCCATAGTACTTTATCGTCATTTTTTTTATATACAATACCCCCTGCTGAAGTTTCTGTTATCACCAGTTGTGTTTAATGAGCATTAATAACCGGCACCGACGGTGTAGTAGTTTGCAAAGACGTATGCAGTAATTGCTATTGCAGAAACAATAACAAATATGATTCCTGCCTGTATGACTGGACTATCTTGCGGATGCAGATTTTTTTTCTTTGTCGCTTTCGCCATGGTAATGATGTAAATGGTAATATAAGTACAGAATACGAAAAATCGATAGCATATGTCAAGTGAGATTTATGAGGCTAGGAAGCAGAAATTGTTGTTCCGGAACGATCTCCCTTAAGGATCCGATATATTGAATCTTCATCGCGTCCGTCGACAATCACAGTTTCAATACCAAGCTTTGCCAGCATGATCATTTCTTCAACTTTAAGCCTCATACCGCCCGTGACATCAATATCTTTCGGCTGATACAAAATATCATCCAAATCAGGTTGCATATCAGGAGTAATCTTTGGAATGACGCGTTGATCCTGATCCAATACTCCGGGATAGCTACCGGCATGGATAATCTTTACATGATGACCTTTTTCTGCAAGAAACGATCCAAGATATTTGAAAATCGTATCTGTTGAGAAAATCGTAGATCCTTGTTTCTGATCTATGATGACATCTCCGTATACAAAGGGAATAAATCCTTTATCGAGCATCGATTCGACAATACTCATATGATTCGTCATGATCTGTTTTTCTTTCGCAAGGTACAAAGCAGAAGGCTGGAGGGAAAAAACAGGAAGTTTTTTCCCCAGAAAAGATTGGATCATGATACGGTTTAGTTCCATAGCATCTGAATGCACAACACATGCTCCGTACAAGCTGTGTTCATCCACAAAACCATGAATAGTATCATATTTTGCTGCCGACTGGTGGGCAAAAGAGCCTGCCCCATTTCCGAGAATGAGATTATTATGTTTCAACTCTCCACAGGCTTTTGCAATTTCCCTTGAAATCCGTTCGATTCGGTCGGGGAATGTGGTATAAGCTTTTGCTTTATCAGTAATGAGTGATCCTCCGAGTTTGAGTAATGTGATGTTCATCATTAGAATAAATGTTCTTCAATTTGGTGTACACCTTGCGCGGGGTGGTTGATGATTGTTGATTGCACAAGATGTAGTTCTTTCAGTTTCTTATTGATCTCCTCCGCGTCTTTTTGCTCACAGATGACATGCACATTTGCGCCGGCATCTATGGAAAAATAGGCATGAATATTGTCTTCTTCGCGCCATTTCATCACATTGTTCATCACTTCGACTGTTCCCGGTGTCCAGTAATAGAGCGGCGGCTCGGATGTCATCATCACGGCATGCATGGAAATCGTATCCTGTTCGATTGCTTTACCGAGTTTTTTGAGTTTCTTTTCCAAGAGCGCTTTTCTTGCGTATTTGATACGATCCTGCATCTCAGTCAAACGCGTTTCAAAATACGGACTGGTGTTTGCGGTCCTATGACCTTCAGATGATGGAGTTTTTTTCATTCCTGAGTCAATAATTGCGATCACATCAGCAAGATCCCAGTGTTTTTCATCTGCTATCTGTACGGCATAAGATGCGTGATGTGCATCACCTCCGATGAGCTCGACAAATCCTCCGTATACTGATCTTGCAGCAGATCCTGATCCGCTCAAACGCACAAGCTTAGACAGTTCTTTTTTATCCTCGAACTTATCATGCAGTCCGTACTGCAGAAGAAGTGCTGATGTGAGAGCACAAAACCCGGATGCAGATGATGCGATCCCTGCACTAGACGGAAAGGAATTTATTGATTTGACATGAACATGATCCGTTTTTCCTGCTAATTCTCTTATTCGTGCAATTTGTTCGTATGCTTTGACTCCCTTTATGGATGTCCGTTTCAGTTCCTGGAATTCCCCTTTTTCCGAGGCTATTTCAATCATGTCGTATGATTCATCCACAAGTTCGACTGTGGTTGTGGTCTGACAGGCGTCAAGTGTCATGGAGATGCTGGAATTCAGGGGAAGGTTATCTTCGGTGTTTCCCCAGTACTTGATAAAGGCAATGTTTGCAGGGGCTTTTACAGTGACTTTTGACATAGTTGTATTGTACAATACGTAAGGGTACAATATAAGTCACCATCGACCCGGTGGTGAAGTGGAAACACTGGAGTCTGCAAAACTCCCATGCAGGGGTTCGATTCCCCTCCGGGTCTCAGAATGATAAAGAGTTTAAGAGATATTTGTATATTGCGAGAAAATCATTGTTCGAAACATTAGGTTGTTTAAAGATAGTAGGCTTTCTATTTAAAAAGGAGAATAGTAAAATTGAAGATCAAATAAACGAAGTTGGCAAATTATTGAACGGTTTAATTAACAAAGTAAAATCTAATAGCTAACGACTAATCGCTAACAGCTAATACAGGAGAGGTCGCATAGTGGCCTAGTGCGTCGGTCTTGAAAACCGATGAGGTGAATAGCCTCCGTGGGTTCGAATCCCACCCTCTCCGCCAGGTGGGATGCTATCAATCTCAAAACGGTGAATAGATTGATACATTGGGCTTATCTTGGTGTTCGAAAAGCCTGGATAGCTCCAAAGCATTCCAGAGGGAAATATCGAACACAAGAGGACTCTGATCTGGCTTAGGTTAGACATTTGATAGGTTATTCCTAAATTTTCAAACTTTTTCTGCATAAATTTCACTATAGATTCAAGGTTGTATTTTGACAAAAGAACATCATCTTGAGCGATACGCACGGCAGTAATCTGTTCTTCAATGAGCTTATTTTGTTCTCTAAATATTTCATCAGAATATACACCATTTAAATTTTTTTGAATCAATGATTGTCGTAAGGTTTGTAATCTTTTTAGCTCAACGTCAGACTCATCTTTTCGCTTCTGTAGTTGTTTTACTCTTTTGTAATAAACACCTCTTAATAGAGCAATAAAAGCGTTCAAACAATCTTTTGTCGGAGTAATAGTAGATAAATAATTTACTAAGGAATTATTTAAACTATCAACAGGAATGGATTTCATTCCACATCGTTTACGACAGAAGTAATAGGCATACCGAGCTCTTTTCCCTTTGCTCCATCCACCGGTTAATGGTGTTCCACAATTGACACATTTTACAATTCTCCTCAAAGGAAATTCTGGATTGTCTCTATTTTTTCTAACTAATGGTACATTTATATTGGTATTTCTACCATCAAGTACTGCTTGTACTCTATAAAATAATGTTTCTGAAACCATAGGAACATGTTGACCTTTTACTTCTTCGGGATATCTATTTGAAGTTAGTATTCCCATATAAAATTTGTTTTTAAATATTCTGCTCAAGTTTTGAGGACGTAAAAGATACGCTTTCTTTTTAAAAAGTTGCCGTAAACCCCACTCGTTCATAATCTCTGCCATTTCAGATAACGTTTTGGTACCAGTTGCCATAAGTTCCCACGATTCTTTGAGTTTGTCCCACATTTTAGGATCTTTAATTGCATAACCGTTTTCATTTAAATAGCCAACGGGTGGTGTGCCACTTGGGAGCCCTGCTAAGAAGCGTGCTCTCAAACCGTTACGTGCTCGTTCTCCTCGAACGTCGTTATCAAGTTGAGCAAATCCTGCCAAGATTGTCTCCACAAGTTTTTCAGTTGGGCTATTACCAGTTGGTTCTGTAACAGAGATTAAAGTTATACTGGACTCTGCAAGCTTTTTACGGATTGCAAGATAGTCGGCAGTTTGTCTTGAGATACGATCCAACCGATAGGCGATAACAGCATCAAGTGTTTTCTTATTTCTCCTACAAAACTCAAGCATCTCGATTAACATTGGTCTACCAGCAATGGTTTTTGCAGATCTTCCTTCTTCTCGAAATATTTTGACAATTTCAATACCACGACGAAGTGCTTCTTTTTTGCAGATATCTTCTTGAGTATTTAGAGAGAAATTATCTACCTGTTCTTCAGTAGATACTCGCAGGTAAATAACAGCTTGTTTTATTTCGTTGGTTTGTGGTGCTAGTTTCATAGTTTTTTTTCACTTAATACTTCTTTTAAAGTCAATCCTTTGAAAAGATCTTGTTCATATTCATCAAGCCATGTATCAATTAAAAACTGGAACTCACTCGCGATAGTCTCTATTTGTTCAGTAGATAATGATTTAGCTGTTTCACCTAAGGCTTGCCGTATTTTTGAAAACTTATTTTCTTCACTTTGTTTTGGAATTATTTTTTCTATTACATTTTCGATGGAAGTCAAAGGTGGTTGAGTCTGGTTTAATGGAGGAATGTCAGAAGTTATTTCTTTTTCTATTGGTAATTCTCTTGTATCAAAAAGTGGAAATTCCATGATGTTATTAACTATCGTTATATAGATAGTATATATCGAAATATAGATAGTTGTCAAGTGAGTTATTGAAAAAATAAAATAATATTTTGGTTTCATTTAGTTATATTTTTTGATATACTTTGCTGCTGAATAGATTTACATATCAACCTCTATGAATAGTGAGATTAATTTAAATAATATCCTTCCATCTTATCTAACACCATTGTTAACTTTCAATTATGCGTATTGGATTCCTATAGTAACTTCGAGCCTGTTTGTAATAGTTTTTTTCTATCTTTGTATTCAATTTTTAAAAATAAGAAGCAAACTAAAAGAAAAGAGGACATTTTTAGAAGTAATACCAACTTCGTATTCAACTCAAAGTCCATTTTCAACAGAGCAATTATTTACCATTCTACATTCTTTAGAAAAGCCGACATCTCTTTTTGCAGGTTTATTTACGATAAAGCAAACAGTTAGTTGTGAGCTTGTTTCTACTAAAGAAGATGGAATCCGCTATATACTTTCTGTTCCATCAGAAGATGCCTCAGTAGTTAAAAAAAGCTTACTTGCTTATTTGCCAGGTATACAAATAAAAGAAGTTACAGATTACTTATCTGCAAGCTACAAAATAGTTTCTCCAGGTCAACATATATCCATTAAAGAGGTCAGACTCAAAAAATCATATCTTTATCCACTTCAGAAACAGTCATTACTGAAAGAATACGATCCCATTTCATATATTACTGCTAATATGACAAAACTTGAGAAGGATCAGATGGTAGTACTTCAGATTGTCAGCACTCCCGTACTCGACAACACACATTTTTCAATCACTATGCGTGTTAAAAATTTGCAGAAATTATTTCTTTCAAACGAAGATATTCATAGCGTATTACATGATGGACTATTTAGCTCAATTATTTCTCAAATTCTAAACTTATTTGGACTTTCCAAGTATAAACGCATAAGCGAGGTAGGTACATACAGCCAAAACTTATATAAAACTATTGAAGATAAAATTTCGCAACCTTTATTTGAAACATCAATACGCTTTACAGTTATTTCTGACAACGAATCAGATATTCAAAAAAGACTAAAAGGCTTAAGTGCTTCATTTGATACTTTCTCAACATCATTCCAAAAGATGAAAGTACAAAAGACAGTTCTTACTTCTATAAATAAAATTGCTTTTTTCATGGTTAAAAACCGCCTTATGTCTCTGTGGAGTAATTCCATACTTTCAATTGCAGAGTTATCATCAATTTATCACTTTCCTTATGGTGATAAAGCTAAAGCTGAAGATTTACTTCAAGTAAAAAGTTCCAAATTACCTCCACCTCTTTCACTGAAGAAAGTTAGTAATGATCTTGATATTGTTATTGCACATAACACATACGGTGAAACTTCAGTACCAATAGGCTTAACACTAGAGGAAAGACGCAGGCATATGTATATGATTGGGGCAACGGGAACAGGAAAGACAACATTACTGCTACAAATGATTCATAAGGATATAGCCAATGGTAAGGGTGTTGCAGTTCTAGATCCACACGGTGATCTGGTTGATCATATATTAGGAGTAATTCCCAAAGACAGAATAGATGATGTTGTGTATTTCAACCCGTATGATGTTGAGTATCCGATTGGTTTAAATGTAATGGAGATGAAAGAAGGTCTTTCCGAATCCGATCTACAGCGGGAAAAAGACTTAGTAGTTTCAAGTATTGTGTCAATCTTCCATAAACTATATCCCGCCAGGTATTCAGGCCCTCGTATGGAACATGTACTTAGAAATACTGTTCTTACTGCATTAGAGCTAGAGAATCCTACCTTGTTTACGGTCTACAAACTGCTTACCAATAAAAGTTATCGAAAACAGGTAACAGCAAATCTGAAGGATCAAATTCTTAAAGACTTCTGGAAACAAGAATTCGGGAAAATGGGAAGCTATCAGCAGGCAGAACTCATATCTCCAATTACCAATAAGCTTGGAAGGTTTCTCACTACCACCATTACCAGAAATATTTTGAATCAGACAAAAAGCAAACTGGATTTTGAAGATATTATGAATAACAAAAAGATTCTGATATGTGATCTCTCAAAAGGGAAGATAGGAGAAGACACATCATCCTTTTTGGGAAGTTTAGTTATAGCTAAACTACAACTTGCAGCACTAAATAGGGTACATGTACCGCAGGAGAAGCGAACAGATTTCTTTCTGTATATTGATGAATTCCAGAACTTTGCCACAATGACATTTGCTCAAATTCTTTCAGAAGCGAGAAAATACCGCTTAAATACTATTCTTGCGCATCAAACAATCTCCCAGATTGAAGATAAAGAGCTTCTGCAAGTAATCTTAGCTAATGTTGGAACGGTTATTTCTTTTAGGACAAGTAACCCAAGTGATGAAAAAACAATACTGCCACTCTTTACTCCACAGGTAAACAAAAATGAAATAGCAAATTTGCCTTCATATAATTTCTATATAAAAATAAATGCCTTGAATCCCCAGGATGCGTTTACCGGATCAACAGATAACTTTGAATTCAAAAGTAATGAAGAACTTAAGCAAGAAGTTATAGAAAATTCACGAAATAAGTTTGGAGTTAAGCCTGAAGGTATTACAAAAGCAGAAAACATAGCTAATAAGCAACGCCTCAACAGATCTACAGCAAAACCTTCTGAGGAAGAAAAGAAATTGGTAACCATATAAATTGTGTCAGCAGCTAACACAATATTTTCTAAAATTATATTGATACAATAGAATTTATTGTTATACTCCTTGTATTCTAATCCTTATAAATAAGGAGGAGAAAAAAATACTTCTCCCATAGGGGAGATCGTGAGGGTACCACTATATGGAATTACCTAAAATAACACAGAAACAAAAACAAATATTACTACTTCTTTATAGATTTAGATTCCTCGATAGGAAACAAATTCAAACCCTTCTCAACCACAAAACATTCAATAGAGTTAACACATGGCTCAAAGATTTAACAGAGAAAGACTATGTTAAGAGGATTCTTGATACAGAATCAAAAATAAATGTTATTCCTACAAAATATTATCTTTCTAAGAAAGCTATACGCTTATTAAAAGATCTCCCTGAATGTGAACCAACATATCTAACAAAACTGTATCGTGAACATAAGAGATCTAAAGCATTTATTGATCAGAGTTTATTTATTGCAGATATTTATCTGTACCTACTTGAAAAGTACAAGTCAAATAAAGGTTTTGCCTTTTATACTCAATCAGAATATTCTTTGAACGGGCTTATTAAGGAAGTTTTTCCTCTTTTTGTTTTTAGGAAACATGGGAAAGAGCCCTATTTTCTGGCTGAAATATTTAGACAGGGAACACCTAAAAAAGGCTATATTCCTAAGATTGAAAAGTACATTCAGTTTGCAACAAATATCCAATGGCTAAATCAAGAACAGCAGCCAAAAATTCTTTTAATTTGCCCTGATTCAAAATTAAAAAAATCAATTTACAGAGAAACAAGAAACCTATTAGCAGATGAATCAGATGATATAGAAATTTTCGTCACCACAAGAGATCAAATAGAAACAAGTTCAGTTGAAGGTGAAATCTGGGAAAAAGTAGAAATAGAATAATAAACAAAATTTATTCCGCTTCCTTTAACACCTCGTAACCCTTTTTCATTATTTTATTTACTAGTACTGTAACTATGCCTTGTAAGTCACTCCTAGTATAGTCATCCTGATTATCGATTAATTCTAGAATTTCATTTTCAAATTCGTTTGTTATTAATGGATTTATCATAAGTTCACCTCCTTTCAAATTATACTGTCTTAACTTTCAAGTAATATTTGTAATACTTTTTCAACTGTTCCCATTGCTTTACTGATAGCAACTAGGGGATCTTTCGCATAATGGTTTATATAGTGCCATGCATTGCCTGTATGGTCTGAATAACCATATATATCCATTAGTACAGTGGCAGTAAATTCTGCAACTACTTCTTGTTCTACTATTTGCGCTCCCTTTAGTTCTCCGTCAATTTTGGCATGTATAGCATGAGCTAACTCATGGAAGAATACAGAAGGGTTATGACTTCCAAGCCTGATTGTCTTTCCATCAGTTGAACAATCGCCTAATCTATCCGGTAAGACAGGAACGTAATCGAGGTTTATATTAAACTTTTTAGCTATAGCCATAAGATCCGGGTAGTGTTGAGGTTGATAATTCTCTAAAGGTTTATCACCTTCTGTTGAAGAAGCAGCAAATACAGGAACACTGGAAAACCCAATACAGATATATTCTTCTTCGTTTCCTTTGTCTTCATTTGTATTTTTAATTGTTAAAGGACGTAAAATATATACAGCCTGACTACCTTTCTTGATCCTTCGGCCAACTTTTTCCCATTGTTTGAATCCTCTGCAATCTAACTCACCAGATTGAATAAAACTTATTACTTTGTTGGATAAACTCCAATATCTTGCCGGTGCAGATGGGTCCAGCTGAATTCTTGCTACTTTTGTAATTGACGATATATCACCAGTTTGAAATTTTTCTATTACTTTATTTATGCTCGCTTGAGCTTTCGTCGAGAGTTTCATATATTCTCCGGCGACTGCTTGTAATTAAATAATTTTTAGTTGGGAAGCAGCCCGCCTGCTTCCCATACTAGGGATATAAACAAGCAGGGTGAAATTTTGCATAGGGCAAACGTAGTGCAGTTTATTGAAGCGAAGCGGAAACCCTTGCAAAATGAGGGGTAAGACCCCTTTACTTAAATAGAGATTTTAATAAGAATCAGATGTAAGAGGTTTTAGTTAGAAATATAAACTAATTCAACTAACAAACTATATCTTTTCACTACCAATCCAGGATTTTGTAAATCGCTGATGAGCTGCATAAATACAAGTAGAGTTTTCATCATAGATACGTACATCCCACCCACCATCAACATTATTCATTTCTTGGAGGCTCTTCCATTTATAATTCTTAATGACAAACAACGAATCAGCCAATGCCTTTGCAACTTCTAAACTATCTAAAGTGTCAAATACTTCCATATTGTCCATTACATCTGCATAATAATAGGTATCCATGGCATCCAGAAGAACAATTTTATAAGGAGTTTTATAAGAACTTACTTCTTTGTTTATTTTTACCATTTTGATTAAAGATTAACGAATTTGTAAACCTGCCTTATATATCTGTTTTAAATCTATAGAAGAATACTTGTTAATTTTACTTAACCACAAAGCTTCGACAGGTTGTTTACCCTCTATTCTTTCATCCCAATAATGGGCTATTTTTTCTGTGTCAATTAAAACTAGTTCATTTTTAATCCTTTTTGCTAAAAGATACATTTCATAAGCTATTCTAGAAACTTTAAGATTCCCTGTTGGGATTTTAACCTCCATTTGTCCACCAGCTGAAAATAAGTCTCTGATATTTGGACAGACAGAGTTATACTCTTTTATTAAATAGGCTGTGGGTCTTGAATATTTATCAATGGTATTGCCAAATAACTCTGGAAATAAAATCATACATTCGGCTCTAAATTTTTCTTGCACTTCTGGGTCAAGAGTGTTATAGGTTTTGATTATTACCGGTTGCGCATCTTCAGATTCATCACTTGAAATCCACCAAATGTCTTCACCTTCTCTTAGTTGAGATTTATAAAAGCTTCTAGCATGACTAATTGGATCGTTCAATCGGAAATCATCATAAGAAACTTTCATTTTGTAAAAAATTGATTCACTCGAAGAGGTATTCATATCAATTTTGTATCTTGGAGAATGCGTAACTAAAATATCGCACAAACAGTTCTGATATAAATCGAATCTAATATCCGGGATACCACCGACTTTTCCGAAAAACATATATATTCTATTAATATCTTTTCGTCTTGTTGTCTCCAAAATACTATTCCCTACAGAAGTCCATTTGTCAGCGGTTGTAAATTTAACTTCTATACCCAATTTATCCTCAGGTACAACAATGTCAGGAAATGTCTGCGCTCCTGTTTGTTCAATCTTTCCTTGATATTTTGTTCCTTTGCTTGTATCCAATAAGGATTGAAAAACTAGATCTTCAAATTTTACTCCGTTTAAACTTTGAAGCTTACTACTAGAATAGTTTTTTAAAATATATACTTTAGTTCTATCTAACAAGTCTTCAAAAGATATAGAAGCATCTGAATTGTTCTGAATAAGAATCATATATGTCTATATTATAATACTTTGTAAGTATGAATAGGATAATTAATAAGTTAGAGCAAATATGTGCAGAACTCGATGATCAGTATGGTTCTCCAGACCTATTTAATAAAGAAGATCCTTTAGATGAGTTAATTTTTATAATTCTTAGTTCAAAGACAACTGAAGCGAGCTATATTCAAGTTTATAATAACTTAAAGAAGAAATATCCACATTGGGAAATGTTGTTAGAAACTGATTTATTAAAGATTCAAGATATAATAAAACCAGCTGGACTGGCTAAACTAAAAACGAAAAGAATAATTCAACTTTTAAGGGATATAAAAGAGAAAAATTCAGACAATTTAAATCTATCTTTTCTTTCCACACGGAACGATCAGGAGGCAGAAAGATATCTGCTATCTCTTTATGGTGTCGGTTATAAAACAGCAAAATGTGTACTACTGTATTCACTCAAAAGAAAAGTTCTTCCCGTTGATATACACACGTATGAATTCTCTCGTGAAATAGGTCTTGTTAGTGAAGTATATATGCGAAATGAAAAGGGCAAGCTTCATAAGGAATTGGAAGACATAATACCTCCAGAGCTTAGATATACTTTCCATGTTAACGCCGTGATGCATAGGAGGATTGAACATCCTCAGAAAAAACATCTTGATAGGAAATGTGAGCTGATTCAATTTTTGGAGTTACGTCAAATTTTGCCGCTGTGATTGCTGGAGCTAAAGTTTTATATAATGCGCTAGCTATATGCCACCCAAAAACTGGTGCAACTGCATTACCAATCTGTCTATATGCGTCTGTAGTAGAACGAAAAAACTCAAAATCATCTGGGAAAGACTGTATTCTTGCGGCTTCTCGTGCAGATAACCGACGAGGAAGACTATAATGAAACTCAATGTTGCCATGATGTTCCGCTCTCATTGTTGGTCCAGGTTTATTAGCGGAAATTTTGTTATTTCCTTGTGTTCCAGGTGTGAGTTTTGCTTTTGACCAATAATGATTAGGAAAAGCACCTTCTTCCACATTTTCTAAATCTTGAAGAGCTTCTTTGACGGTTACCCAATCTCTTAAAATTTCAGCTTCATTTGTATATGACAGAGTATTTTTATTGAAATGAGTTTGTTTAGGAAGGATAAACTTAACACCTAGATCCTTTCTTATTCCACAAATAATAACTCTTTCTCTTGATTGTGGTACTCCAAAGTTAGCAGTATTGAATAAATTTACGGAGACATCGTATCCTACTTTAGCAAAATCTTGTTCTATGATTTTAATGACTTCTCCCTTTCCAATATTCAGCAGACCTTTAACATTTTCAGCTATAAATGCCATAGGTTGTTTTTCATTTACTATTTTGACCATTGATAGATATAGTTGCCCCCTTTGTGCATCTAACCCACGTCGTTTACCAGCTACACTAAAATCTTGACAGGGGAACCCTCCTAATATTATATCTCCATCAGGAATTGAATCAGGATTTTTGACAATTTCTGTAAAATCTCCGCAAACAATATGATCTGTTTTAAAATTTAATCTATATGTTTCACAAGCCTTTTCATTAAAGTCATTCGCATATACGATCTCATAATCAAGAGGTGGATAATAGTTGTTTAAGAATTTAAAGTCACCTCTGAATCCTAAATCTAAACCTCCACACCCACTAAATAAAGAAATAACTTTTAATTTTTTACCTCTCCTTTGTTTTTTAACTAAATTCCACACTTCTTGTTTTTTATAACGTCTATCACCTCGTTCATTAATTTTTAGTGCGACCAATTTTCCGCTACGATCCCACCGCCTAAGTGTTTCTGGGTGAACGTTTAGTATCTCAGCTGTCTTTTGTATTGTTAATAGGTCACCTAGTTCATTTAGCATAATTTATCTTATACAAACTTATACATTAAGAATACTAAAATTATTAAAAAAAGTACATAAATGTTTTAGTTAAAAAATTTACAATTAATACTATGCTCGAAGCTACTTTCTGATTAGCCCTATAAATTTACCTCTGATTTCCAACTCTTTCGGCCGAATTACATCGTAAATTTTATTTCTAGGTTCTAAAATAACCTCACCCTTTATTTCTTTATAAACTTTCAAAGTAGCCCCATTTTCTGTTATTGCAACTACAACTTCATTATTTTGAGCCGTTAACCGATGTTCTATTAAAACCACATCTTCATCAAGTATTCCCATATCAATCATACTATCTCCTTTTACTCTTAAAGCGTAATATGATTTGTTATGGCTTAATACAATAGTTGTAGGTACTTGGATCGGCTCTGATTCCTCGATTGGTTCTATCGGTTCACCAGCTGCTATATAACCAAGCAAAGGCACAGTTCTTTTTTGAATAACGGGAGTAATCCCTCTACTTTTATAGTAGTCTCTTTTGAGATGACCTTTTTTTTCCAATTCTTTAATAAAATATTGTGCTGTACTGAGATTATCAGTTTCCAAAAACCTAGCGAGCTCTTTTAGTGAAGGGGAATACCCTTTTGTGTTAATGAAAAGATTGATAAAATCTAACGCTTCTTTTTGTCTTCCAGTAATGGGCTTGACTTTCGTGGACATACTATGATAAATTTATGATATTTTTACAGTGATGTCAAGTGATGTTAATAATCGGTTTTAAATCAAACGATTATTTATTCTATAGTTTAATTTTGACATTGTAATAAATATACTATGAACAGTTTTACATTTGACGACTTTACTACTGAACAACCAATTACTAATGCAGAGCTCCTTGCATATGCTGCAACTCATGTAAACTTACCCTCGGATTTAACTAAAAAATATCGTGAACAAGTTAAAAGTCTGCGAGATCGTCTTAAAGACTATATCAATGAGCATCCAGATTATAACTTGGTAAAAATGTTACATTCTGGAAGCCTTGCTAAAGGAACAGCTTTGCGTTTGATTAATGACATTGATACAGCAATCTATGTGAAAGCCGCTGCGGTAGAAGATACTGATAACAAAGGGATAATTTCATGGTTGAGAGACAGACTCAATGAGGTTTACCCAAATTTTGGCTACGACCAACTTGAGCCTCATGACCACTGCGTAACGGTACATTATAAAACTCCAGGTCTTATGGACGTAGATGTTGTGCCTGTTCTGTACGAAGATGATCCGGATAACAAAGGATATTTAGTTACCAAAAATGGAGAAAGAGTTCTTACAAGCATTACACAACATATTGAATTTATACAAAAACGAAAATCTAGTCAGCCGAATCACTATGCGCAGCTTGTTCGCTTCGCAAAGTATTGGGCAAAGCATTTGAAGGATTTGTACAAGTCAAGAGGGGATCATTTCCGTTTTAAGTCACTTATGATTGAACTTATTTGTGCACACTTAGCCGATTATGGTATGAATGCCAGCAATTATACTGAAGGATTACAACAGTTTTTTGGATATATTGTCAGAACAGGTCTTAAAGAGCCTATATGGTTCACCGATTATTATAGTAAAGATAAAATCGATTTTTCTGATTCCTCAATAATAAAAATTTACGATCCAGTTAATCCTAAAAATAATATTGCAAGTACATATTTAGATAGTCAGCGTGAATTAATAGTTACTGAAGCCCAAAATGCTTTAAACGCTATAATCACTGCTTCTACAGCCACAACCAAAAAAGAAGCAGTTGAAAATTGGCAAATTGTACTGGGCTCAACTTTTAGAGGTTAATAGTATGACATACAGTAGAACCAATACGACAACCCGAGCTGAAACTTTTACTATTGCTGATGCAAAGTATCTTGCTTCAAGAATATCTCATGGATTGACTTTTCTCAGGATATATTGTGGTCAATTAACTCCAGAAAAAGTTCAAGATTTAGCAGTAGAAGCAGCAATATTATTAAGGTTCAACCTTCTTGAATCAGTAAAATATGGTTATGAGAAGGACGGTAACTGGATTTATGGTATCAGTTATTCAGTGAATCAATTAGGCCAAATAGAAGGTATTAATGACACACCAAGTATTATTGATCTTCCTGATAATCTTGATGGTGCAAAATGGCATTCATTTTTAAATAGACGTACCAATCCAGAGCTTAGTCTTTCCGATCTTCAGGAAATAGAAGAGCTTTTACCAATTCAACGCACATCGGGCACAGAACCAAGTTCAGCAAATGGTTCGTGGAATGTTGATGACTCATACTCTCGCAATGGCATTGGTATATCACGTAGTCAATTTAAAAGTTACTATTAATATGAATAACGATACATTTGAATTTATCCAATCATTTCCTGACCCTATTGCACAAGAAAAGTATTTATCTCTTTTTGGTATAGATCATATTAAAAACAGACTTGAACGTGAATCCTCAATAATATTGAATCCTTCCAGTATCGAAAACTGGAGTAAAAAATTTTACAGTAAAGAAATCAAGCTAGTGAGCCTTTTTAAAAGTAGACCACCTTTATTTATATTTTCCGGCGACGTTGGGACAGGTAAAACTGCTCTCGCCGAATCATTTGCTGACCAAATTGCAAGAAAAGAAGATGTTTCAATTACATTATATAAGTTAAGCCTTAATGCACGAGGATCAGGAATTGTGGGAGAAATGACTAAATTAATTAGTGAATCTTTTGAAGAAATCAGAAAAGCTGCATATTCTCAAGCAAATACTAAAACGGCACTTGTGCTTTTCATTGACGAAGCCGATGCGCTGGCACAATCAAGAGAAGCTACACAAATGCACCATGAAGATAAAGCTGGTGTCAATGCTCTTATACGTGGAATTGATTCACTTAGGGATCTTCCGACACCTGCAATGATCGTCATGTGTACTAATAGGCAGGCAGCTCTTGATCCTGCTGTTCGACGTCGAAGTGCTGTTACGTTTGAATTTAACCGTCCTACTAAAGAGCAGTGTGTAACTTTGCTCAAAACTTATTTGGATGAATTAAAATTAACCGGACAACAAATTACACAATTGGCCGATATGTGTGTTCCTTATGATACTCTGAATTATGGATATACTTACTCTGATCTCACACAAAAAGTATTACCCGCTTTTCTTTTGAGTGCCTACCCTGATAAACAAATTGATATAGAGATAATTCATGAAGTAATCAAGAATACACCTCCAACAATACCATTTAACGAATTTGAATTACAGTAGACAATATGGA
>CAZPUD010000058.1:0-17164 GCA_964589115.1 uncultured candidatus Brocadiaceae bacterium
TGTCGGCACGCATCTTGAAACGTACAAGCCATATTTCCATTGTATTAGCCGGAAAAGAGAAGAAATAAGTATTAAGAAGGAGATAAAATGGGTCAAAAGGTTTGCCCGATAGGTTTAAGATTAGGTATTACACAAGGTTGGAAATCGCTATGGTATGCTGATAAAAAGTCTTTTGGTGATTTACTAGTAGAAGACCAAAAAATACGCAGAATAATAAAAAAGAGCTATAGTTTTGCTGGAATACCACATATTGAAATAGAAAGAACCAGACAGGATGCAAAGATTACATTACATACGGCACGCCCTGGTCTAATTATTGGCCGAAAAGGTGCTGAGGTTGACAAGCTGAAGGATGAAATTCAAAGGCTTATAAATCGTGATGTTATTATAAAAATAAAAGAAATTACAAGACCAGAATTATATGCCCAACTCGTAGCAGAGAATATTGCAGAACAATTGGTAAAACGCGCGGCTTTTAGAAGGACAATGAAAAAAGCAATGGATACATCTCTGGATGGTGGTGCCAAAGGTGTAAAGATACAAGTTGCGGGCAGATTGGGTGGAGCAGAAATTGCCAGGACAGAAAAGATGACATATGGAAGTGTACCCTTACACACATTACGGGCTGATGTAGATTATGGTTTTGCAGAGGCTAAAACAACGTACGGTGTGATAGGGGTAAAGGTATGGATTTATAAGGGTTTAGTTAGTTCTGAGAAGGAGATCGGATATGCGCCTGATGCCAAAGAGGGTTAAATTCCGAAAATCGCAAAGGCAAAAAATAAAAGGCAATGCGACAAGGTGTAACACAGTAGCTTTTGGTGAATTTGGTCTGCAATCGTTGGAACCGGGATGGATAACCGCACAGCAGCTTGAGGCCGGGAGGGTATCTGCATCGCAATACCTTCCGAGAGAAGGAAAATTGACTATAAGAGTTTTTCCCCATAAGTCTGTTTCTTCGAAGCCCATAGAGACCCGTATGGGTAAAGGTAAAGGAGAGCCAGAATTTTGGGTTGCTGTTGTGAAGCCTGGGACTGTTCTATACGAACTCAGCGGTATTAACGAGGAAATGGCCAAGATAACGTTTAACAGGATCGCTCATAAAATGCCGGTTAAGGTAAGGTTTGTACAAAGGAGAAAGACGGTTTGAAGGTGGCTGAAATTAGATTAAAATCTAAACAAGAAATTTTAGATGAAATTGATGCTTCTAAAAGAGAATTATTAAATATCCAATTTCAATGGCAAGCTGGTGAAAGCAGAAATCCAGCCCGGAGGAAAAGCATCAGGAGAAATATAGCAAGGCTAAATACCATTCTGAAAGAGATGGATTATGGTATCAATGAGCACCTCATACAAAAGGAGTCGGCCGGAAAATGACTATCGAACAGAAGAGGGGTAGGAGAAAGAGGATAATCGGAGTGGTAATTGGAAATAAGATGCAGAAAACAATTGTGGTTGAAGTCATGCGGCTGGTAAAACACCCAAAATATGGTAAATATATAAAGAGATTTACTGTCTATAAAGCTCATGACGAGAATAACGAAGCTAAGGTGGGTGACAAGGTTGAGATTATCGAAACAAGACCATTAAGCAAGACGAAAAATACAAGACTTGTTAGTATAATTGCAAAGGCAAGTTCCTAAATATATAAACATGGAGTTTACTGAAAATGATAATGGAACAGACGAAATTAGAGATAGCAGATAATAGTGGTGCTAAGAGGGCAACGTGTATAAAAGTCCTCGGAGGGTCACGGAGAAAATATGCTACTGTTGGTGACATTATAGTTGCTGCAGTTAAAAAAGCAATTCCTGATGGAGTAGTTAAAAAGGGAGATGTTGTAAAAGGGGTTGTTGTGAGAACAAAAAAGAATATCCGGAGAGATGACGGCTCGTATCTGAAATTTGATAAAAATGCTATTGTTATTATAGATAATGATGGTAATCCAAGGGGGACTCGCATATTTGGTGCTGTTGCCAGAGAATTAAGGCAGAAAAATTTCATGAAAATAATCTCTTTGGCTGCTGAAGTAGTATAAACATATAAAGCAATAAAATGTGTAAATTATACAACGGAGATGGTTATGCATGTTTGTAAAAATGACCTAGTAGCAGTAATGGCTGGTAATGAAGTTGGTAAGACGGGAAAGATAATAAGAGTCTTAAGAGACAAGAAGCGGGTTATAATTAAAGGTGTAAATTTAGTTCATAAACATACGAAACCAAGCCAGAAGAACCCGCAGGGGGGAAGAATAGAGAAAGAGGCCTCAATATCTGTGGCTAATGTGTTACCTATATGCCAAAATAAAAATTGTAAGAAGAGCGGAAAAGGAGTAAGGACGAAAAAGAGGATACTTGAAAACGGTAATAAACTTCGAGTATGTGCTTATTGTGGATCAGAAATAATATCAGCCGAATGAAGTAATAGGGAAAAATATGGCAAGATTGCTAGAAAAATATCAACAACAGGTAGTATCGCAGTTAACAGAAAAATTTCATTACAAAAATAAATTTTCGATACCCAGGATTCAGAAAATTGTTGTAAATATGGGTATAGGTAGGGCTGTTGAAAATAAAAGAATTGTTGAAGAATCAATGCAGCATTTATCTGTGATTACTGGTCAAAAGCCGGTAGTTACTACTGCAAAAAAGGCTATATCTGGTTTTAAACTCAGGAAGGGGCAGCCTGTTGGGTGTAAAGTTACGTTGCGTGGGCGTAGAATGTATGAGTTCTTAGATCGCTTAATTAGTATTGTGTTACCCCGTATAAAGGACTTTAGAGGACTCTCTTCAAAAGCATTTGATGGTCGCGGGAATTATACTCTTGGGCTTACAGAGCAAGCCACGTTTCCTGAGATAAGTATAGACAAAGTTGAATTTGTCCAAGGTATGGACATTACATTTACGATTACAGGCAATTCAGATGAACAGTCTTATGAATTGTTGAAGTTATTAGGTATTCCTTTTAAAACAGAAAAAGGAGCATGAATGGCAAGAAAAAGCCTTATAGTAAAATCAAAAAAAGAGCCTAAGTATAAAACAAGGAAATATAACAGGTGTGAATTGTGCGGGCGCCGCAGGGCTTATTATCGTAAATTTCAGGTCTGTAGGATTTGTTTTAGAAATCTTGCATCGAAGGGAGAAATTCCTGGGGTAAAAAAAGCAAGTTGGTAGCAAAAGTATGTAAGTCAAAATAGAATTAGATTATATAAAAAATATGAAGGAATGAATGATGTGTATGACAGACCCAATTTCAGATATGTTTACTCGCATAAGAAATGCGAGTATAATTTACCGGGAAAGTGTAGATATTCCATTATCAAAAATAAAATTAGCAGTTTTAAAGATACTGAAAGAAGAAGGTTTTATTAAAGATTTTAAAGAGATAAAGAATGATACAGCACAAGGTACAATAAGGGTTTATCTCAAATATGGTCCTTTAAAACAGCAGATAATTAATAAAATCGAGAGAATCAGCAAATCAAGCAGGCGGGTTTATAAAAAATCCGGGGAAATAGACAAGGTTTATGATGGAATTGGTACCGCAGTATACTCTACATCAAAAGGGATAATTAGCGATAAGGAATGTAGAAAACAAAAGATAGGTGGTGAGCTTCTCTGTATCGTGTTTTAAGATATTTATTTGTATAGAGGATTTACAATGTCACGAATAGGAAAACTGCCGGTTAAGATCCCGGATAATGTAAAAGTTTCAATAAGTAATAATACAGTTAATGTTGAAGGGCCCAAAGGGAAATTAAGCAATGTATTTCGTCCTGATATTGTTATAGAGCATAATCTGAACAATAAACAAATACAAATAAAAAGGCCCTCAGATGAAAAAAGACATAAGGCTTTGCATGGTCTGACAAGGGCACTTATAGCGAACATGGTTACTGGGGTAACTAAAGGGTACTCAAAAAATTTAGAAATCGTTGGTATTGGGTATACTGCTAAGGTACAGGGTAAAGACCTTGTATTATCTCTTGGCTATACACATCCTGTAACTCTGGAAATTCCGAAAGGAATAAAGATCGATGTTACAAATCCAACAAATCCTGTAAGATTTACGGTCTCAGGTCCTGATAAGCAGTTAGTTGGGCAATTTTCTGCTACTATTAGGGGAATGAAACCACCTGAGCCGTATAAAGGGATGGGAATTAAATATCAGGATGAGATAATTAGGAGAAAAGCAGGAAAGGCTTTTACATCAGGTGGATGATAGGTATTTTGAGGTTTAGCGATGGATCGAATAAAAGAAAAGCTGCGTAAAAGAACTAGGAGACATCTTAGGACAAGACGTAAAGTTGTTGGTACTAGTGATAGACCCAGATTAAGCGTCTATCGGAGTTTAAAGCATATTTATTGTCAAATTATTAACGATATCGAAGGGAAAACTTTAGCATCTGCTTCAACCCAATCCGCTGATATACGGTCACAGATTCAGTACGGCGGGAATGTGAAGGCAGCTGAAATAGTAGGGAAAAAGATAGCAGAAGAAGCGTTGAACAAAGGTATTTCAAAGGTGGTCTTTGATAAAGGTGGGTATAAATACCAAGGTAGGATAAAGGCCCTGGCAGAAAGTGCAAGAAAGCATAATTTAAGTTTTTAATATCAGATTATAAGGAGGTTCATTTGGCACGTTTAGAAGAACCTATAAATTTGGAAGAAACGGTAGTTCGGGTTAATCGATGTACAACTGTAACAAAAGGTGGAAAATCAATGAGTTTCAGCGCCCTTGTAGTTGTTGGAGATAAAAAGGGAAAAGTTGGAATTGGATTCGGTAAAGCAAGGGAAGTGCCAAATGCTGTAAATAAAGCAGTCAAGGAAGCTAAAAAGCAAATGGTAAAAATTCCTTTAAATGCTGATACTATACCGCATATGGTTTGGGGAAGATATAAGGCTGCCAGTATTTTCCTGAAGCCGGCGTTACCTGGGACTGGGATTAAAGCGGGAGCCTCAGCAAGGGCGGTGCTTGAGTCTGTCGGAATTAAAAATATTTTGACGAAATGTTTCGGCAGGAGAAATCCGCTCAATGTAGCGAAAGCGACTCTGATGGGTTTAAAAGCTTTAAAAACAAAAGAGGAAGTTGAAGAATTAAGAGGAGTAAAGATAGAATGAATCTCGTGGATATAAAAGCTATTCCTTTTCATAGGAAACGTAAAAAGAGAGTTGGCCGTGGCAGAGGATCAGGGATAGGAAAAACATCGGGTAAAGGTGGTAAAGGTGCGACCGCAAGGTCTGGTAATGAAACTAGTATACAGTTTGAAGGTGGACAGACTCCGCTCTTCCGCCGAATACCAAAAAGGGGATTCAACAATCCGTTTAAAAAAGAATACAACATAATCAATATAAAGGATCTTGCTCGTTTTGACAAGGATACTATAGTAAATGAAGAAAAATTGAAAGAAGCGGGGCTCATTAAAAAAAGTTTAGACGGGATAAAAGTACTAGGAGATGGAGAGATAAAAAATCCTATAACTGTAATAGCTCATAAATTTAGCAAGGTTGCACAGGAAAAGATTAAGGCATCTGGTGGAGAAGTGAAGGTTCTATCATGATTGAACAATTTGGAAATATTTTCAGGATTCCTGAGTTGCGCAAGAAGGTGTTGATAACTCTTGGACTAATTGCATTGTGTCGTGTCGGCGTTTACATACCGATCCCTGGAATTGATTCAACGGTGTTGAAGTCATATTTTCAGCAATTTACTCAGACAGGCGTTGGGCAGCTGCTAGGTTTAGTGGATATGTTTGCTGGTGGTGCATTAGCTTCTGGTGCAATTTTTGGTTTAGGAGTTATGCCATATATCAGTGCGTCTATTATTTTTCAACTATTGGTAGGAGTTGTACCATATCTGGAAAGATTGCAAAAAGAGGGTGAGGCTGGTAGAAAGAAAATTAACCAATATACACGATTAGCAACTGTAGGACTTTGTCTATTTCAGGCTTTTATAATGACCCGTACGCTCTATACTGTGGAATTTAATGGAATTCCTGTTATTCCTGTCTATATACAAGGTATTGGCTTCCAGATGATGGCGGCACTCCTGCTTACAACTGGTACAATGACCTTGATGTGGATTGGAGAACAAATTGAAGAATATGGGATCGGAAGCGGGATATCAATAGTAATTATGGTTGGTATTATAGACCGTTTGCCTTGGGCATTTTCACAGGTTATGGAGAATTTTACCTTCTCTGTTACTCCAGCTGAACATGAGATTGGTATTGTAAAATTACTCGTTCTGATCGGTATGTTTCTTGCGATTGTCGGTGGTGTCGTGTACATTACCCAGGGTCAGAGGCGTATACCTGTGCAGCAAGCGAAACACACTCGTGGAAGAAGGGTATATGGTGGGCAAAGGCATTTTCTTCCACTTCGTGTAAATCAAGCTGGCGTGATGCCTATAATTTTTGCTCAATCCTTATTAATCTTTCCTGCGGCTATCATGCAGGGTATTCAGGTTAGGTTTGAGCCAGGAAGCTTTGGTTATTGGTTCACTTCTCGATTGTCTGAGGCTTTGCAGGATGGTGTAATATATGTTATGCTTTATATATTGCTTATAACCTTTTTCTGCTACTTTTGGACAGCCATACAATTTAACCCAAAAGAAATGTCAAATAACATGAAAGATTATGGGAGTTTCATCCCTGGAATTCGGCCTGGCCATAGGACAGCAGAATACCTGGAAGGAATTATGGGAAAAATAACATTGGCTGGCGCTGCCTTTCTGGCCTTAATCGCTATTCTCCCAAAACTTATGGCTGGTGGATTTGAAATTAATAGGGCCATAGCTGGATTCTATGGTGGGACAGGACTACTTATTATTGTGGGTGTTGCGCTTGACATGGTTCAAAGAATTGAATCACATATGATTATGAGACAATACAGCGGTTTCCTTAGTGGCGGCAGCCGGATCAAAGGAAGAATGGGATGAGGATTGTATTTCTGGGGCCTCCTGGAGCTGGTAAAGGTACACAGGCAGAGACGATCAGTAAGAAAAAAAACATTCCTCATATATCATCAGGGAATTTGTTAAGAGAATCCATTGAGTGCGGTACTGACACTGGGTTAAAAGCACAAAATTATATCGAAAAGGGCTTGCTGGTACCGGATCAAATAGTAGTTGACATTATAAAACAACGTATAGTAAGGGATGATTCCAAGAATGGATTTATATTGGATGGATTCCCTAGAACGCTTTCCCAGGCAAAGATATTAGATGAAATGCTGGAAAAACTTGGGAATAAGCTTGATTTTGTCTTTTATTTTGCGGTATCTAAAGAAAATGTAGTTCTTAGGCTGTCTGGTAGGAGAATTTGCGGTACATGTGGAGCAAATTATCATATAAAATATGTTCCTCCGTTAAAAGATGGGATTTGTGACAAATGCGGTGGAAGGCTAAATCAACGTACAGATGATAAGCTAGAAACTGTATTAGAAAGACTAAGAGTATACCAGGAACAGACAGAGAGTTTGATTAAATATTATAGAGAAAATGGTATTTTGAAAGAGATAAGTAGTGACACGGATATAAGCATAGTTACTAAGAGTATTTTGGATAATATTGACTCTGTTTTAAAGAAAAAATCTTTGTCTGGTATGGGGTAGCATAATTTGATAGTCCGCAAATCTCCCCGTGAAATTGAAATTATGAGGGAGGCTGGAAAGATTGTTGCTGGAGCACTAAAGCTTGCTAAAGAAATTTCAAAGGAAGATGTAACTACAGATTATTTAAATACAGAACTGGAACGATATATTATAAAGCATGGTGGAAAACCGATTTTTAAAGGGTATAGAGGATTTCCAAAGAGTATATGCGCCTCGGTCAACGAAGAAGTTGTGCATGGTATACCAAGCCAAAGAAAACTAAAAGAAGGAGATATTCTTAGTATTGATGTAGGTGTTGGTTATCGGAAATATGTAGCAGATGCCGCAATAACAATACCGATAGGGGAAATTTCAGCAGATACAAAGAGGCTTGTTGATACTTGTGAGAGATCTCTGCATTTAGCAATTACTGCTATAAAAGCGCGAGAGAAATTATCCCTTATTTCAAGAACGATACAAGAATTTGTTGAAAAGATGGGCTATTCGGTAATAAGGAATTACACAGGGCATGGAATTGGAAGATATATGCATGAAGATCCGCAGGTACCAAATTTTGTTAGTAAATCGCTTTTGGAAGCTGATGAGATTTTGATGCCTGGAGTGACAATTGCAATTGAACCTATGATATGCATAGGTAGCTATGAGACTGAGGTATTAAACAACAGATGGACAGTTGTTACTAAAGATAGAAAATTATCAGCACACTTTGAGCATACGGTAGTAATTACTGAGAGTGGTGCTGATATTTTGACGATTTAATATTCAATAGAATAAAAGGGAATATGGCCAAAGAAGAACCGATCAGAGTCGAAGCAACAGTAAAGGAAGCTCTTCCCAATGCAATGTTTTGGGTAGAACTCCAAAATGGCCACAGAGTACTTGCGCATGTTTCTGGTAAAATGCGGATGCATTTTATTAAAATCTTACCTGGTGATAAAGTAACGATTGAAATGTCACCTTATGATCTTGATAAAGGTAGGATTGTTTATAGGCAGGTGTAACTTTAATTTAAACTAATCGTGTATGAGATATAGATATGAAAGTTAGGGCTTCTGTAAAGCGGATTTGTGAAAATTGTAAAATAGTCAGAAGGAAAAATGTTGTCCGCGTAATTTGTTCAAATCCTCGGCATAAGCAAAGGCAAGGGTAGTACCGATTTGACTTACAAAAAAAATAAGAAAGGAATTTAGAATGCCAAGAATTGCTGGGAATGACATTCCTGGAGACAAAAGAATTGTTATTGCACTTACATATATTTATGGAATCGGAAAGAGTTTATCCAGCACGATTTTGAAAGATGTGAATATAGACGAAAATATCCGTGCAAAAGATCTTCATGAAGATCAATTAAGTATGTTAGGTTCGTATATTGAAAGAAATTTTTCTGTTGAAGGTCAATTACGAAGGCAGGAAATGCAAAATATTGCACGTATGAAAAGTATTGGATGCTATCGGGGGGTTCGTCATAAGGTGGGTTTGCCAGTGAGAGGACAGAGAACTAAAACAAATGCACGCACGAGGAAGGGAAGAAAGAAGACAGTAGCGGGTAAAAAGGGTGTTAAAGAATTAGGCTAACAAGAACCGTGTTTATCTCTTAATCCCAATAGATACTAATTTATAATAAATTACAATGGAAAGTAAAGATGAGGTTGCTGAGATATTAAGATCAAATAAAGAACTGCTGACGGCCCTTGCATTAAATATTGATCAATCAAGAGATGACCGGGAAATAAAGAAATTTAATGAGTTAATAGGATTTTGTGAACAAGTTAGACAGATTATTGAGATATATCCAAAAGATAAAGAGATTGTATTTCTCGATTGCTCCTGCGGCAAATCGTATTTATCATTTGCTCTAAATTATATAATATCTAGATTGTTTACTGTAAATACTTATTTTTATGGTGTAGATATAAACCAGTTACTTATCGAAAAATGTAATCAAATAAGAGATAATCTTCTCTTAAAGAACATGCATTTTTGTTGTGACAGGATTATTAATGTTCAACCTGCAAAACCTGTTGATGTAGTAATTGCATTACATGCGTGTGATATTGCTACGGATGAAGCAATTGCCAAGGGTATTAAATTAGGAGCAAAATATATAATTGTGGTTCCATGTTGTGAAAACCAAATAAGGAACCGTTTGAAAGTAGGACACCCCCTTGTTGATTTAACGGACTTCGGGCTTCTGCGGTACCGTTTTGCTGATATTTTAACCGAGGCCTTAAGAGCTCAATTCCTCAGAGGAGCGGGTTACCACGTTAAACTTATCGAGGTTACGT
Organism: uncultured candidatus Brocadiaceae bacterium; assembly: GCA_964589115.1. Lineage (GTDB taxonomy): Bacteria > Planctomycetota > Brocadiia > Brocadiales > Brocadiaceae > JBDIVL01. The sequence continues at coordinate 9,899 of CAZPUD010000058.1, forward strand.
CTCCAAAGTTTACTCCTAAAAATTTAATGATCATAGCGCGAAGAAAAAAGCAAAGCAAGAAATATAATATGGATAAATATAGAAGGCTTGATAAAATGTTCAATACTGAATTTATTTTAAAGGATTATTTTGGTAGTTCTGAATTTGATTTGGAAAGTGTTGCAGTATAGTGTTAACTTAATGAATGGTTATAATATAAGGATTAAAAATAATTATGTCTAGTGCAGGCAAGAAAAAAATAAGGCGTAACGTAACTCGGGCAGTTGCGAACATTAAAGCAACCTTTAATAATACATATGTGACAATTACCGATATAAATGGTGAAGCGATATGTTGGGCAAGTGCAGGCACTGTCGGTTTTAAAGGATCACGTAAGAGCACCCCTTTTGCTGCTCAAAAAGCGGCATCTAGCGCTGCTGAGAAGGCTCAGAAGTATGGAATCCAAGAAATCGAAATTAGGGTTAAGGGGCCGGGACCCGGTAGAGAGTCTGCAATAACGGCACTTCAAGCGGCAGGATTGAGTGTGAAAGCAATTGAAGATGTGACGCCACTTCCTCATAACGGCTGCCGTCCTAGAAAAAAACGCAGAGTATAGACATGGTTTAAATGGAGTTCGAGAAAGGAATGATATGGCAAGATATGTAGGTCCGCAATGTAGATTGTGTAGAAGAGAAGGTGAAAAATTATTTTTAAAGGGGATAAGGTGTGATACAGCAAAGTGTGCTGTTTCCAAAAGGAAATATCCTCCTGGTCAATTTACATGGGGCAGAGGTAAGCTATCGAAGTATGGTATTCAATTCCGGGAAAAGCAAAAGGTAAAGCGTTTCTATGGAATCCTCGAGAAACAATTCCAAAATTGTTATAAAAAAGCAGAGAAACAAAAGGGGAATACAGGGGAAAATTTTCTAATTATATTAGAAAGGCGACTGGACAATGTTTTATACCTGCTCTCTTTTGCTGCATCTAGAAAAAGTGCCAGGCAGATTATCAGGCAGGGCCATGTAACAGTAAATGGTAGAAAAGTTGATATTCCTTCAAGCTTAGTAAAGATTGGTGATGTTATAAAGCCAAAAAATGCAGAAATAAGCACGAATCTTATTAAAACAAATATAGAATTGGTAAAAGGCCGAAGTATTCCTGCTTGGATAGAATATAAAGCTGATACACTCGAAGGAGTAGTAACACAACTTCCTACAAGGGAAGATATTTCAGTTAGTGCGCAGGAGCAGTTAATTGTAGAGCTTTGTTCCAAATAAGGTATATATTAATTAGTTCATTTCATTCCACAGTTGTACAATCAGCAAATAGATTTAATATAACCTCACAGACTTTGCTTTCTTAATATAATATTTATATTATTTACAACCAAAAATTTAATTTACTCTGAATCCCTTATTAACTGAATTAGGGGGAAAAATATGCGAATAAGGTGGAGAGGTCTTGAGCTTCCAGTCCGTGTTGATGTGGAAAGAGAGACTTTGACCGATAAATATGGCAAATTTATAATAGCACCTTTTGAACGTGGTTTTGGTCATACAATAGGGAATAGCTTACGAAGAATCTTGCTTTCCTCGTTAGAAGGCAGTGCGGTTGTATCTGTCAAAATAAATGGTATAAGCCATGAGTTTACAAGCATTCCACATGTGGTTGAAGATGTAACGGATATAATATTAAATATCAAAAACATTGTAGTGAAATTACACACAGATCAACCTAAAATAATAAGGATAGAAGCTAGCAAGAAGGGAGAAATAAAAGCAGAAGATATAATAACAGATGATAATGTGGAAATTATTAACGAGGATCTGCATATTGCTACGCTATCTGAAGATGTAGATTTTAATGTGGATATGGAGGTAAGGAAAGGCCGTGGATATGTAACTGCTGAGGAAAATGAGCCAGAAGAACAGGAAGTCGGGTTAATAGCAGTTGATTCCATCTTTTCTCCTGTAAGAAATGTTCGGTATGCTATCGAAGAGACACGTGTTGGCAGACGTACAAATTATGACAGACTTATTATCGAGATATGGACAAATGGTGTGGTAACTCCTGAAATGGCATTAGTCGAAGCGGCAAAGATTATGAGGAAGCATTTGAGTCCATTTATTCAATATTTTGAAATAGGGAGGGAATTACAGCAGGTTGAAAAGAGGATGGGACTTGAGTCTATTGCTGAAATTTCCGAGGAAGAGCTTAGTAAAAAGTTGAGTATACCAATGACGGAATTAGATTTATCGGTAAGGGCTTCTAATTGTCTCGAAACTGCAAATATTGTAACAGTTGGTGATCTTGTTACTAAAACGGAAGAGCAACTTCTCGAAATAAAAAATTTTGGCAAGACGACATTGAAAGAGGTAAAGAAAAAGTTAGCACAGTTGAATTTAACGATTGGAATGCCCGTAGCAATTAAGCAAATGGAAAAAGGGAAAGGATAGTTCCATGAGACATAGAATGCGAGGAAGACATTTATCTAGAACTGCTGCCCATAGGAAGGCATTGAGGCAGAATATTACAAACAGCCTTTTTACATATGGCAGAATTATTACAACACTTGAAAAGGCAAAAGAGACGAAGTCTTTTGCTGAAAAAATAATTACTATTACAAAGAAAGGATTGTTGAAAAAGGAGACTGATAAGCCTGGTTACGTACACTGCTACCGTCAGGTAATTTCAAGACTGAGAAATGCTGATGTTGCAAAAAAGCTGTTCGGAGAAGGAGAATGGCGCGAGACAGGTGGTATTGTACAGAAATACATGAACCGAAATGGTGGATATACCAGGATACTTAAGTTATCAGGTACTCGGCTAGGAGCCTTATCCGGTAATAGCATAGGTAAAATACCCGAACTCGAGTACAAAATGGAGGGTAGGGATAGAAAGTTACGTTTGCTGGGAAGACGGCTTAACGATAATGCATCCCGTGTAATTTTTGAACTTGTTGAGGGTACGCACGAAGCTCAATCAGCCGATGAAATCAAACCTGAGGTTGCAGTAACTTAAGGAAGGTTTTGTGTTGTTCTTCTATATTTTTCAAATATCATACCCTTCTACTATTTATAGTAGAAGGGTTTTTTTATGCTAAAAGATGAAACGTTTTATACTTGCTTCAAATTCACCAAGGCGGATTGCTTTATTAAGGTCACTAGGGTACAATTTTGATATTATACCCCATAATATTGAAGAAGAAGAATATATCCAAAATGATGTATTGCCATCGGAATTGGTTCAAAATCTCGCCTGTATAAAGGCAGACGATGTTGCCAGAAAAGTGAATAATGCCATAATTATTAGTGCAGATACTGTTGTCTTCTGTAATAATAGTATTCTGGGTAAACCAAAAGATATGTACGATGCTAAAAGAATACTTTTGATGCTTAGTGGCTCAGAACATGACATTATTTCCGGAGTATGCATAATCGATATGCCGTCAAAAAAGAAACTGTTGCGAATGGACCGAACATGTATTAAAATGAAACATATAACAGAAGAAGAAATTGATGCCTATATTAAATCTGGCGAACCAATGGACAAGGCAGGTGCGTATGCCGTTCAAGGGCACGGAAGAAAGTTTATTGAGAAAATAGAAGGAAGCTACACAAACGCTATTGGTTTGCCCTTAGAATTAGTAAAAGAAATGATTAACTATTTTGTAAAAAATGAGAATTCCTAGAAATTTTAGTTGGCTTATACAAGATGAAATTGCTGGCATGGCCAGGCCTATGTCAATGGTGGCAGACCTTGAGTTCCTGAAAGATAACGGGATTGAGGCAATTGTTTCGCTAACCGAAGTACCACTTCATAAAACGCTTATAGAAGAGTTTGGATTTGAATATAAACACATTCCTATCGTGGACCTTTCAACGCCAACCCAGGAACAAATTGAGGAGTTTGCAACTTTTGTAAATAGCCTTATATCCTCGAAAAAGAGGATAGTCGTTCATTGTGATGCTGGAATTGGCAGAACCGGAACTATGCTTGCCTGTTACCTCGTGAATAAGGGCTATAGTGCCAGGAAAGCTATTTTGGAAGTGCGAAATAAAAGACCCGGTTCAATTGAAACAGCAGAACAAGAGGATACCATTATAAAATACGAGGAAAGACTTTTAAAGAAACGTGACAGCTAACTATGCTTTTCATATCAAAGCTTGTGCTCTTTTCTAAGTATAGACCATTATCGGTTTTTTATGTCTACTGGCTGGATACGTTCAAAGGCAATAATGGCAGCACCAATGGCTGTCGTAGTTTGTGGATCAGATGGAACATATAAGTCTACCCCGAGTTCCTGCTCCAATGCTGCTTTCAGACCTTGATTGAAAGCTGGGCCTCCATCAAAGAACACCGTTTCTCTGATGCCGATTTTTTTGACCATAGATCCTACTCGCTTAGCGATGGATTTATGAATGCCGGCAACGATGTCTTCTACCCGCCTGCCTTGAGATAGCAGCGAGATAACTTCAGATTCGCCGAATACTGTACAAAGACTATTTATGTGGGGTATTTCACGTGCCTTTTCTGAAAGTATACCGAATTCGTCTAATTCCACCTCAAGGATACGGCTCATTACTTCCAGAAATCGCCCTGTTCCCGCAGCACACTTATCATTCATAGCGAAATCTATCATTATACCGTCACTGTCCAGAGAGATTACTTTACAGTCTTGTCCGCCAATGTTAATAAGGGTTCTTACATTTCCTTTTCCTTTCATGATCCACCTAGCTGCTTTAGCATTAGCTGTTATCTCTGTGATAATCTCGTTTGCCGGAATCATTCTCCGACCATATCCAGTGGCAACTGTATACTTAATCTGGTTTTCTTTTAATCCATAGTCTTTTAGTATTTCATTTAGTAAAAGTTTTACCGTATTTTTACAATTAACCCCGGTAGAGCATATTTTTGATCCCAGGATGGAATTCCCATGCATTATTGCGATTTTTGTTGTAGTAGAACCAATATCAATTCCTGCTGCTATTTCCATACGTTATATGTTAACTACTACAAACATATAGGGCAAGGTAAAAGTATACAGTCTGAAACACTTAAATTTACACCAAGATTCAGACCGCATATGTAATGATAAGATACACTCTGCATGGTCGCATTTGATGGAATATGCCGGGTGATTAAAGATTCTGTAACGATTCCATTTTTATTGACAAAAAGTGTTATATTTGTCATAATATGACAAGAGTTTATAAAACGTAGTTGTTCAGGCTTAAGTAATATGCCGGTTTAAATTTATAAAGCCGCTACGATTGTTTTTTCGTTGCGGCTTTTTTATTTATGGAGTGATTTCATGGTATTGTTTACATGGATATGTAAATAAATACAGAATATACTGAGGAGTGATATGACTCAATTAGTAAGAAATGATATACGTAATGTAGCAATTATCGCCCATGTTGACCATGGCAAGACCACTCTTGTAGATCAGCTACTAAAGCAGAGCGGCACGTTCCGGTCAAACCAGCAAATTCAGAATGTAGAAAGGATTATGGATTCTAATGACCTGGAACGTGAAAGGGGTATTACAATCCTTGCCAAAAATACGGCGATAACCTATAAGGATGTAAAGATTAATATTATCGATACTCCCGGACATGCAGATTTTGGAGGAGAAGTGGAGCGAGTTCTTAAGATGGCGGATGGAGTCCTATTGCTCGTAGATTCTGCTGAAGGAACAATGCCGCAGACGAGGTTTGTACTTCGTAAAGCGTTAGGCTATAATCTTAAACCTCTTGTAGTAATTAATAAGATTGATAGACCGGACGCCCGTTGTATGGAAGTTCTGGATGAGGTTTTTGATCTTTTTGTTGATCTTAATGCAACCGATGAGCAACTGGATTTTCCTGTAATTTACGCCAGCGGGCGGGAAGGCTATGCTAAATTATCTTTAGAGGATGAAAATAAGGACATTACACCGCTGTTAGATGCTATTTTACACTATATTCCAGAACCACGCAGCAATCTAAATGCACCGTTGCAGATACAGATAACATCGTTGGATTATAATGATTATGTCGGCAGAATTGGAATAGGCAGAGTATTTGCCGGAGATATAAATGCCGGTCAGCAAGTTATTCGAATAGACAGGGATGGCAAACAAACGTTACATAGGGTAACTGAATTATATACCTTTACAGGGCTTGGAAGACAAACTATAAAATTAGCTAAGGCAGGTGATATTGTTGCCTTAACCGGAATTGAGAATATAGACATCAGTGATACGATTGCTTCTGTTGAGAACCCACAGGCAATGCCGAAAATTCCCATAGATGAACCAACACTTTCAATGATATTTTTGGTTAATAATTCCCCTTTTAGCGGTCAGGATGGTAAATTTGTTACCAGCAGAAATCTGAGAGAAAGGCTTTATCGGGAGCTTCGGTCAAATGTAGCCCTCAAAGTAGAGGATACCGAGACGCCGGATGCCCTTCGTGTTTCTGGTCGTGGACTTCTGCACTTATCTATACTAATTGAAAATATGCGGCGGGAAGGATATGAGATGCAAGTCTCTAAACCCAAGGTTATTTTTAAAGAGGTTAAAGGACAGAAATCAGAACCAGTAGAATATGTTGTAATCGACGTACCTAAAGAATATGAAGGTCATGTAATATCAATGTTAGGCTCACGCAAAGGTGAAATGCTTAGTATGAATACCGATAAAGAGATTACTCATTTTGAGTTCAAGGTACCTTCTCGTGGTTTAATTGGTTTAAGAAGCCGCCTTTTAAGCTCTACACGCGGAGAGGCAGTGATGTATCATAACTTTTATGATTATGAGCCTTACAAGGGCGATATTGCACATCGTATACAGGGCACACTAATTTCAATGGTTACTGGTGAAGTTACTGCTTATGCATTGGATGGACTGCAGGACAGGGGTATAATGTTTATAAAACCAGGTGATCGTGTGTACGAGGGCATGATAGTGGGTGAGCACTGTGAACAGAATGATATTACTGTTAATGTTATTAGGGCCAAAAAGGCAACAAATATCCGATGTGCTACAGCAGAAAAAGGAATTAAGCTTCCTCCTCCACGCGAATTTTCACTAGAAATGGCACTTGAGTATATAGAAGATGATGAATTGATAGAAATTACACCGAAGACATTTAGGTTAAGGAAGAAACTTCTTACTGAAAATGAACGGAAGGTTGTTCGGCGACAACAAACTTTAGAACCTGCAGAAACATTCGTGGATAAGACCTAGAGAAGGAAGCGAGTAATAAAAACTTTTGCAGAGCGATACTGTAAACGAATACTTGC
>CAZPUD010000059.1:0-16913 GCA_964589115.1 uncultured candidatus Brocadiaceae bacterium
GATCCGTACTAATCACCCTTTTGTCTCCTGATTCTGATATAGCGTTTACGGAACACTCGCTTTCACACGCCCCGCAGTTTATACAGTCGTCAATAATCTTGTGAGCCATTTTACTCCCTCCTTAATTGTTGTAAAATAGTATTTATTTTACTCTCAAAAATTTCACAACCTCTTACGATACAAATTTCAACTTTTAGTGTCCATAATGGAAAATCCCATATATCGACGTTGTTTCTTATTTTTACCACATCTTTTTGCGTAACTACAATAGCATCCGGTGCAAGACGAAGTGCCTCTTTGTTCAATATCCTCAGTTCAGAAACGGTATATAGATGATGATCCGGAAATACACGTAAACTAAGGATCGCAGCCCCTAATCCTTCAAGGCTTTTCCTGAACGATAAAGGATTACCAATAGCACAAAACGCAAAAACACTTTTGCCCTGTAAATAATTAACATCCAGTATTGCAGAATCCTTTGCCGACTCCAAACAAACAGGCTTATGAACCGTTTCTGTTAACGGGACGTGCCCTGCGATCCTATGTATGCGGTCTCTTATGGAACTGATTTTGCCAATGCTGCATTGATCTACGTGTGTCAGCATAATCAGATCAGCCCTTTTTAGCTCTTCTAAAGGCTCCCGCAGCATCCCTCCCGGAATTACCCGGTCGTATCCAAATGGATTCAACGTATCAACGACCGCAATATTTAAATCTCTTGCAAGGCGAAGATACTGAAAACCGTCGTCAAGCAGCAAACATTCAGCCTGAAGATGTTCAATGGCCTCCAATCCACTCTTTACACGGTCTTTATTGAGTAAATTTGGAATATTTGGGATATTCTCCTGAAATATGAGCTTCTCGTCATTGCAAGTATTTATAACCGGGGAGCCATTTTCCTGTTTTATATGAGTGGCAGCATAACCTCTGCTTAGTATGACGACCCTTTTCCCTTTATCCTGTAAATAGCGTGAAATATATTCTACTACCGGTGTCTTACCCGTTCCCCCCATGGTAATGTTCCCTACACTAATTACGGGTATGGAAAGATAAGTACTCTTTAGAATGCCTTTTCTATAAAAAAAAATACGAGTTTTTACAATAAACCCGTATGCTTTTGAAAGAAGATAAAGTATCTTCCGGATTACTCCGGAACAGATATCCTGGCAGCCCCCCCTTATGATCTTTAAATAATATTCCCGAAACGTATTTTTTTTCAAAAACTTATTTTTAATATTTTCGGCAAAATTTACGAATTACAATCTTAGATTTACGATTTTTTAAATCTCAAATTGTAAACCCCGCTTAGATGCTTTTCCCGATTAGTTCCGGTTAGGACATAGACGGGTTTTATTTCAGCGGGATAGACCAATATGCCTCGTCTAAGAACTGTTTCCATGAGTGATATTTATCGGAACGAAGTTTTAAGCTTAAAATCGGGCTATGTTTTGGTTTTATCGGCTTCCGTTTTAACTTCATTCCGGCTTCCTCCGGCGTTCTCCCGCCTTTTCGTTTATTACACTCAGTACAGGCGCATACAACATTTGTCCAGGTAGTTTTTCCATTATATGCTTTTGGTATTATGTGATCCAGGCTTAATTCAGATGTTGGAAACTTTTGACCGCAGTATTGACATCTATTTTCATCCCTGGCAAAGATATTTCGCCGGTTGAATTTTACATTGGACTGCGGGAGCCTGTCATAAAACAGAAGACGAATAATCTTCGGCACTTCGATATCAAAAGAGACCGTTTTAATCCAGTTTAATTTGTCTTCTTCAGGTAAACCGGATTTGGCCTTATAAATAGAGACGTCTTTCCAGCTCTCAAAATTATATGAATTGAACTTTCCATCATCTACGGAAATTACCTCAGCGGCTTCTTTGCATAATAACGCAAATGCCCTCTTAGCAGAAATAACATGAAGGGCCATGAAAAACTTATTTAATACTAATACACTCGACTCTAATGCAGCAACTTGTTGCATACATCACATCCTCAATACAAAACAAGTGCGTGTTACGGAATGCCACATTCAAAAATTACTATAAAGCCGCAAAATTGAATATTTTCATAAAATACTTTTTTAAAATTTCAGAGATGCTAATTTATAAGGCGATACTGAAGTGTAAATTATAACAATCAAGGGTATATAATTCAAGGGAATTGTAATGTCCCGAACTGATCTAAAGTCCCATATCCTTTACCGGGATTAAATGACTTTTTGATCGACGCAGTGACGAATCTCTTTGCCTTAAGAACGGCCTTTTTTAGATCTTTATCCCTTGCTAAACAGGTAGCTATTGCTGATGCATATGTGCATCCTGTACCATGGGTATTTTTCGTAGGTATGTATTCATCTTCTATATACTCAAAGGCCTTTCCGTCATATAAGATATCTATCATCCTGTCTTTTGTCTGCATATTCCACATTCCCGCTGCGTGGCCGCCTTTTATCAATACATGTGAGGGGCCTGATTGATGGAGAAACCGAGCAGCTTCTTTTGCCTGGGATATACTTTGTATCCTCATTCCAGAAATATATTCCGCCTCCGGGATGTTTGGTGTGATAAGAAAGGATTGAGGGAATAGCTGGGTTTTGAGGGCGTGTATGGCATCAGTTGATAGTAACACTTTCCCGTTTTTTGACAGCATGACGGGGTCTACAACAACGTGTTTAATGTCGTATTGCTTTATTTTCAAACTAACGGTTTCTACAATATCCCTGTTTACGAGCATTCCTGTTTTAACAACATCGGCACCGATATCTGTCATGACAGCATCTATTTGCTGGCCTACAAAGGATGCCGGTATTTCAAAGACAGAATGAACACCCAATGTATTTTGGGCAGTCAGTGCGGTAATGACCGTTGCAGCAAACCCGCCTAAAGCCGTGATAGTCTTCATATCCGCCTGTATTCCTGCCCCGCCCCCTGTATCGGAACCAGCGATTGTAAGGATTTTGTATAAAGGAGATATTTGTTCTCTCATTTTATCTCTGTGAAATCCATAATCTCAAACTTTTTTTATCGGTCTAAGGCTTATGCCTTGCTGTGATGGATATATTAAAGTGAAATTTTTTCGAGTATTTTTCCCGCCATAGCCGTTTTTCCGCAAATTTTTCGCTGCAATACGCATTATAAATCTCTCTGCTTGCATCATGCCGATTGGAGAAATTCAATTTTTAGTCATAAGTTACTAAAATATTTGTACATACATTAATGTTGCCCATAATTAGTCATTGATTGGTATAATAGTTGTTCAACTAAATTATATAAAGGCGCTTGGCGACTCAATATCGACAAAATTTTGTCGATATGCCGAAGTGTCTAAATTCGAAATTCTAATATCGAAATTCGAAACAAATCCTAAATTCTGATGTTTGAATGACCGAAACATACTGGAACCACAGATTACACAGATTTCACAGATAAAAAGATACTCCCCGCGGGTTCAGGTTTGTAACCTGAACCCACCCAGGGTTTTTGTCATTGAGATTTTGTATTTTCGAATTTGTTTCGTATTTCTAATTTCGTGTTTTCTATTTTATATCTGTGCCATCCGTGAAATCTGTGGTTTTATCTTTTGTTTGAATTTGTTTCGTATTTCGTGCTTTGTATTTCGGATTTCCTTTTAGCAGTGTAGTCTCCGAAAAGGCTTAGTAGCTTACAGATATAAGCTTATTATTTTTTTATGTTAATTTGAAGCCAATTTATCTTTTTCGGTTCATTATACAAAGACAGAAATACACAGTTAATATTTTTTTTACATACAGAAAACAGTTGAAAGTCAGAAAACAGTTGAAAGTTTTAAAATTTTCTGTATTATTTCAAAATTCTTCACATAAATAAAAGCGTTTTGCGATTTCTGATCGCCTGTCAAAAATAAATGTAGACGACTTTAAGACTTGTGTAGTAAAGTCCGGGAGCCTCCGGTTTCTGTAAATCAGCTTTAAAAATGAAATAGTTTTCAATATATATCAAAATATATTTATGTATTTGGTCCTTATTCCTTTTAAAACAATCGGGGATTTTATCCATAAATTTATCAGAGAATTGGGAAAAATGGGATGTTTTTTTGCCGAATCTCTGTTCTGGATGTTTTTCCCTCCCTATTTACTAAAAAGAGTTGTTAAACAGATAAACTTTATCGGCGTAAAGACCACACCGGTAATTATCCTAACAGGTTTATTTACCGGTATGGTGCTTGCACTGCAAACATATTACGCTTTAGCTAAGTTTGGTGCTGAATCAAGTTTAGGTCCCGTAGTATCCTTATCATTGATTCGCGAACTGGGACCTGTTATTTCAGCCTTAATGGTCACTGGATGTGCAGGCTCTGCAGTGACGGCTGAAATTGGAATCATGAGGATATCAGAACAAATTGACGCCCTTGACGCCATGGCCTTAAATCCATACAAATATTTAATAATTCCTAACTTAAAAGCGGGTGTCATATCGCTTCCTCTATTAAACGCTATCTTTGTCGTAGTAGGTATTTTTGGGGGGTATGCCGTGGGTTCAGGACTTATGGGCATATCCAGAGGAACTTATTTTGGTGGGATCAAAGACTTCATTAATATGAGTGATATCCTTGAAGGTATATACAAGTCACTAAGTTTTGGTGTATTAATTACATGGATAAGTTGCTATAAGGGGTACTACACAGGATACGGAGCAGAAGGCGTAAGCAAGGCAACTACTCAGGCCGTGGTACTCTCGTCCGTTGTTATACTGATATGGGATTACTTTATGACCTCTATATTAGTCTCATAGGAGCACCGGTAAATTTTTTGTAACAATTTAGTTTTTTGAAAAATTTACAACAATAACAACGTATTACACATGCTGTGTAGGGGCAGGTTTTAAACCTGCCCCTACAGGGATTTTTCAAAAACTAAATTGTTACAATTTTTCAAGGTTGACAGAACATCAACATAATATATTATAAAATGGACATATTTTTCGTCTTGGTTTATTCAAGCTAGTAAACTGTCAACATAATAGTTAATAATAGATTATATAGTATCTGTCATTGCGAGGGTGTTTTTCCCCGAAGCAATCCATTTATTTAGAGTTTCGAGTTTCCAGTTTAGAGTTTCGAGTTAAAACTCCAAACTCTAAACTCTAAGAGATTGCTTCAGAAAAAACCCTCGCAATGACATGCTATACCTCTTTTGGTTATTCACATAACGTTACAAATTATGTTGACAGTGTACTAGTGCACCTATGACAGCGAATCAGAATATACATGATCGAAGTTATTGATTTATATAAAAGCTTTAACGGACATGAAGTACTTAAGGGTATCAACTTAAAAGTAGACGAAGGGCAGATTATGGCCTTAATTGGTGGCAGCGGTAAAGGTAAATCTGTATTACTCAAACATATTATCGGCCTTGTAAAACCGGACCGCGGCAAAATACTGATTGACAATCAGGATATCAGCAAGCTCCGGGGAAGAATGCTAAAACGATTAAAGGAACGGCTTGGTATAGTATTCCAGGGAGGAGCGCTCTTCGACTCCATGACGGTATTTGAGAATATAGCGTTTCCTCTCAGGGAAAAAACCAGGATGAAGTCATCACAGATCCGGGATGCGGTATTAAGGGAGTTAGCCAGGGTAGGGCTTTCGGGTGCGGAAAATAAATACCCGGCCGAGATAAGTGGCGGTATGAGAAAAAGGGTTGCGCTTGCCCGGTGCCTGATCATGAACCCGGAGATAGTCCTTTTTGATGAGCCGACAACGGGTCTTGACCCTTTAATAGGAAAGGCGATACATAAATTAATCAGGGAGTGTCAGAAAAGTCTGAATTTCACTGCTGTTATAGTTACCCATGAGGTTCCGGCAATATTCTCAATGGTAGACCAGGTCGCCATGTTATATGACGGAAAAATCCTCTCGGCGTGCACCCCTGAAGAAATAAGTAAGTCAAAAGATCCCGTTATCCATCAGTTTATTAATGGGGAATTAGAAGGCCCTATTGCTATAAATTAAGCTGTATTTGCAGCGTTTCTTACCTCAAAACTGAACAACACGATTATTATTTTTTAAAAGGTAATAGATTATGAAGAAATTTGATGTTGAAATTGCCGTTGGTATCTTTGTCTTCTTTGGCATCCTGTGCCTGGCCTATATCTCTATAAAATTCGGGAAAATTAACCTGATAGGCGACCATTATTACCCGGTAAACGCAGTATTTAGTACAGTTAAAGGGCTTAAGAAAGATACCGTTGTGGAAATATCCGGGGTAGAAGTGGGCAAGGTTGATAGTATTAAACTTGTTGACTATGAAGCGGTTGTCGGATTATTAATCAGAAATAATATTGAACTTCAGGAAGATGCAATTGTCTCAATCAGAACGAAAGGAATTTTGGGGGAGAAGTACGTGGAGATTACTCCCGGAGGATCAGACGTATTGATAGAGCCTGGTGGTTCGCTTCACCAGACGGAGCCGCCGCTTGATTTAGAAAAGTTAATAGGAAATTTTGTTTTTGGGAAAGTAAAGGACTAAAGACTATGAACAAAAGAAAAATTAAAACGGCAATAGGTATTTTTGTAATTTTCTTATTAACGTCCATACCCTCTTCTTTATGGGCAGAAGAACCAGGAAAGCTTATAATGGATGCTATTGACAGGGGCCTTGTTATCTTGAAGAATCCATCTCTGAAAGGCGATGAAAAACTTCAGGAGCGCAGACAAAAGCTCTGGGAAGAAATCTCTCCTGTTTTTCATTTTGAAGAGATGTCTAAGAGGGCCCTTGGACAGCATTGGAAAGGTCTTTCCCCGGAAGAGAAAACAGAGTTTATAGAATTGTTCACGAACATCCTGAAAGAGGCCTATATTGGAAAAACCGACACATATTCCGGTGAAAAGATTGTTCTTGTAAGAGAAAAACAGGGAGACAAATACGCCAATGTGCAGACAAAATTTGTCACAAACAAAGGAACAGAAATATTAGTAGATTATTATTTGCTTAGTAATCAGGGAGACTGGAAGATCTACGATGTGGTTATTGAAGGGGTAAGCCTGGTTAATAATTACCGTACCCAGTTTAACAGTATCCTGGTTAAATCCTCATACAAAGAACTCGTCCAGAAAATTAAGGAGAAAAATGCTAATGGGTAAATCTGCTTTGTTGATATCATTCTTTGGCCTAATAGTCTTTTTTGCATTGTCACAAACACATATATTGGCAGAGGATTTACCCGTTGCAGAAGAACAATCTCATGAGGTCATAAACAACAGCGGAGAAAATAGCGAAACTGTAACAAACGAAGAATTTGATGAAGAACTACAACCCGTTTATGAAGAATTTGAACCGGTTCGAATCAAAGATCCGATGGAGCCGTACAACCGTACCATTTTCAACTTTAATGACAAGACCTATTATTACGTAATGAAACCCGTAAGCAAGGGATACAAAAAGGTATTTCCGGAAAAGGTAAGGGTAAGTATCAGAAATTTTTTCTTAAATATCAAAATGCCGGTACGTCTTTTTAATTGTCTCTTTCAGGGTAAATTCAAAGGTGCCGGAACTGAAGGGCTGCGTTTTCTAATCAATAGTACCATTGGAGTAGCGGGATTTTTTGATCCGGCAAAATCAAAATTTAATTTGGAACGGCAGGATGAGGATTTCGGACAAACCCTTGGTAAATATAAAATGGGAGCCGGTCCCTATATAGAATTGCCTCTCATAGGCCCATCGACTCTTCGGGATACAATAGGATTTGTGGGAGATTTGGCCCTTAACCCATTAACGTTAATTTCTTTTTTCATCGGGCCGTGGGAAGGTTTCATTACTAACGCCTCTGATTTTAATAATGAGGTTTCTCTAGATAAGGGCGAGACCTACGAAAGCATAACAAAACCGGCTGTAGACCCTTATATTGCACTACAGGATGCTTATGTACAGAACCGGATTAAGAGGATTAATGAATAATTTAAAGCAAATGCTGTAAATGCTCATATTGTGTATTGTTCTTAGACCAAACTGCTATGTTCTTTATTCATATCAATACCTTGTTTATAAACCTCTACCTCCTCTTTTTAGCTTACCTTTATCCACATCGTTTATCCCGGGGTTGTCCAAAAAGTTTTATGGACGTACTCCCATATGTACTTATCCTTAATCTACTACACTGTCAACATTATTTGTAACGGTATGGGAATATTCAAAAGAGGTATAGCATGTCATTGCGAGGGTTTTTCCGAAGCAATCTCCTGGATACTTAAAAAGGGATTGCTTCGGGGAAAAATACCCTCGCAATGACAGATACTATAATTTAATCTAAAACAGGCAATAAATTGCCTGCCTTATATATGCATATAAGTTGACTTGTCATAATACTTTTGATAAAATTTTTTATTTGTGCAAGCAGGGTATTATACAAACGCTGGTTAAGGAAAGGGTTGATTAAATGGGTAGCTATGCCATTGGTGTTGATCTGGGTGGTACAAACCTTAAGGCCGGTCTTGTTGATGTGCATGGGAGAATACACCACAGGCTCTCAATAAAAACGGATTACAATGCCAGTCCACAAGCGATCTCGGATCAAATATTTAAACTGATTCATGATATAATAAGTGTTTCTCAGGTAAATATATCCAGCATCACGGGCATCGGACTCGGCTCCCCCGGACTTATTGATAAAAGAGGCGAAACAATCCTCTTTTCGCCTAACTTACCGCAGTGGCGTAATATACCCATCAAGAACCTGATAACAAAACGGTTCGTTGTCCCCTGCGTTTTGGAAAATGATGCAAATGCCGCAGCATGGGGGGAAAAATGGGTAGGAGCGGCAAGGGAAGCAAGCTCTATGGTGATGTTTACAATTGGCACAGGGATCGGTGGAGGCATTATCATAGAAAACAAACTATGGCGAGGTGTCAACAATGTGGCTGCAGAGATCGGTCACATGGTAATCGATATAGACGGGCCAAAATGCAAGTGCGGCAATAACGGATGCATTGAGGCATATGCTTCGGCTACCGCTATGGTACGGCGCTTTAAAGAATTACTAAGCAGCGGAGTGTCGTCTTCATTAAAAGATGCTCAGGAAATTACGGCAAAGATGATTAATGATGCAGCCATGCAAGGCGATAAGGCATCTTTAGATATCATAAAAGAAACAGGACAATACCTTGGCATTGCCATAGTAAATATTATGCATATATTAAACCCGGAAGTGATTGTATTAGCAGGTGGAATGACCGGTTCCGGTGAATTATTGATGGAACCTGTTCAACAGGTAGTGAAACAAAAGGCCTTTGAGGCATCATATAAAGATACGAAAATCGTATTTTCGCAATTAGGAAATGATGCGGGAATTATTGGAGCAGCAGGATGTCTACTGAAAGAATTAGAAACTTCTGTATAATAGCACACATTGATCATGGAAAGTCTACCCTGGCAGATCGGATGCTGGAAAGGACAAATACTATTACATCAAGGGAATTCCGCAACCAGATGCTTGACGATATGGATCTTGAGCGCGAGCGCGGAATTACTATTAAGGCCAGTGCAGTTGCCTTAAAGCTTTTAAGGGATGGTAAGGAATATAACCTGAACCTTATAGACACACCAGGCCATGTAGATTTCAGTTACGAAGTATCGAGAAGTTTGGGTGCATGCGAAGGGGCACTTTTATTGGTGGATGCTTCACAGGGTGTCGAAGCACAAACGGTCGCCAATACCTACCTCGCCATGGAACATAATCTGGTAATTATCCCCGTTATAAGCAAGATTGATTTACCACAGTCCCGGCCGTATGATGTACTTAATGAAATGGAAAAGACATTGGGTATAAATCCAGAAGATGCACTTATGGTAAGCGCGAAGACCGGGGAGGGCATTGATGAAATTTTTGACGCTATTATTAAGCATATTCCACCACCAAAGGGTAATCCAGATGCACCGTTAAAATCACTGATCTTTGATTCAATGTACGACGAATATCGCGGTGTCATTATCTACCTGCGTGTTTTCGATGGTTCTGTCAAAGTAGGTGATGAAATATACATGATGAAGACAAACAGCTCTTTTAGAGTGGAAGAGGTGGGAGTTTTTAAACCAAAAATGATAGCCAAAAATCATCTCTCTGCCGGGGAAGTGGGTTACTGCATTGCGAATATTAAATCCATACATGATGTTAAGATTGGGGATACAGTTACCCATGTGAGGGAGAGAACTACAGAAATGCTGCCTGGATACCGGCCGCCTGTCCCTATGGTATTTTGCGGCATTTATCCATCGGATAATGCTAATTTCCACCCGCTTCGTGAGGCACTGGAACGATTGAGTTTAAATGATTCATCATTCACATTTGAGCCGGAAACTTCACAAGCGCTTGGATTTGGATTCAGGTGTGGATTTCTCGGTCTTTTACACATGGAGATTATCCAGGAGCGTCTGGAGCGCGAGAGTAATATAAGTATCGTTCAAACTGCCCCGAACGTAACATACGAAATATTGAAAACAAATAAGGAAATAATTAAAGTTGACAATCCGGAGAAAGTCCCGCCGGTAAATGAAATTGAAGAATTCCGGGAGCCAATGGTACGCGCCAGCTTTGTCTTGTCTACAGAATATTTAGGTTCTATCATGCAGCTTGCCGAGGCGCGCAGGGGAAGATATAAAAGTACGGAATATCTCAGTGAGAGGCGTGCGATTCTTGTTTACGAATTGCCGTTAGCGGAGATTATATTTGATTTCTTTGATAAAATGAAATCGGCAACAAGGGGTTATGGAACGCTTGACTATGATTTTATCGGGTACGAGCCTGCAGACCTTGTAAAATTAGATATCCTTGTGGGGGGCAAGCGCGTAGATGCCCTTTCAACAATTGTACATAGAAAAGAAGCGGAGATTAAAGGAAGGAAATTAGTCAAGAAGCTAAAGAACGAGATCTCTAGGCATCTGTTTGAAGTGGTACTGCAGGCTGCGATCGGAAGCAGGATTATTGCTAGAGAAACAATCCGGCCAATTGCAAAAAATGTAACGGCCAAATGTTACGGCGGGGATATTACAAGAAAACGAAAACTTTTGGAGAAACAGAAAGAAGGAAAAAAGAGGATGAAGTCCATAGGTAATGTGGAAATCCCACAAAAAGCGTTCTTGTCTGTACTATCCGTGGATGAATGAGGTGCAGAGTGACAAAAACAAAAGAAAAACAAGCAACCCC
Source organism: uncultured candidatus Brocadiaceae bacterium (assembly GCA_964589115.1). Lineage (GTDB taxonomy): Bacteria > Planctomycetota > Brocadiia > Brocadiales > Brocadiaceae > JBDIVL01. The sequence continues at coordinate 11,183 of CAZPUD010000059.1, forward strand.
CAAGGAGGGTAAAGAAGTAAAAAAGCGAAAAGGTAAATTACGCGAGAATATCGAATCTATTGCCATCGCCATTGCCCTGGCTTTTGCAATACGTTTTTTTGTCATAGAGGCATTCAAGATTCCTACTGGCTCTATGGCGCCCACCTTATTAGGCGAACATAAAGATATAAATTGTCCGAGCTGCGGATGGGCTTTTTATGCAGACCGTCAAAGTGACAGCGCAACCTGTCCTAACTGCCTGTCTTTGATAAACGTCTCCGGATACTGTGAAGTCTGCGGCAGTAAAATACGATATAATTGGCCTGCGTGGCTGTGGAGAAAAGGATCTTGTCCGAGATGCCAGACCACTGTTCAGTGGGCAGATTTATCAAACCGCGTGATCCATGGTGGAAACAGGATTCTGGTAAATAAATTCTGGTACAAATTCAAGGATCCCAAGCGGTGGGACGTCGTCGTATTTGTTTACCCGTTGTACGATCTTACCTGCAAAAATTGTTCTTTACACCTTCCCGAGACCAGATGGTACGATGGCTTGCGATGTCAACGCTGCGGCTCGACAAGCTTTTCTAAAAAGAAGAAGAACTATATAAAACGGCTGGTCGGCTTGCCAGGTGAAAAGCTGCAGATAGTTAACGGCGATATTTATATAAACGATAAAATACAAAGAAAACCTGATAATATACAAAACGCCCTCTGGCTGCCTGTCTATAATAGTCACTATCCATCAAAAGAAGAGGTAACTCCGACATGGGCAGCAAGCGGCGATGCATGGAAGATTGATAAAAGAACGCTTAGCCTGGATAATCTGACTGATGGCAGCCCGGATACCTCTATGGTAACATTTGGGCGGAAAATATTTGACCATAACGGTTATAACAACAGGAGTGGAAGTAATGAGATGGCTGATGTCAAAATTAGCTTTGATGTCACACCCGTAAAAGGTTCTCAATGCCTGGAACTTGTTCTGGAAAAAAACAGCGATGTATTTACTGCCATTATTCCAACAAATGACTCGAATGTGAGGGGTTATCTAAAAAAAGCGGAAAATGTTGTTATGGAAAAGGATATTCATGTGGAAACTGGAAAAACGCATAAAATAGAGTTCTCAAATGTAGATCAAATAATAACCCTCTCAATAGATAACCAAAAGGTATTTGTATACGATAATTATAATGGTACCGTGCCGCAGCCCCGTTCATTTGATACAAGTAGTATTCGTTTTGGCGGTACTGATATAAATGCAGTTTTTGAGAACATTGAGATCTTCCATGACATTTATTACACCCATCTTTCTTCCGGCACATGGGGCACTGATCAGCCAATCCAATTGGGTGAAGAGGATTATTTTATGCTCGGGGATAACAGCAGGAACAGTAATGACAGCCGGGTATGGAAATTCGTTCCGGAAAAGAACATCGTGGGCAAGGCGTTTTTTGTATTTTGGCCTTTAAACAATATACAATTTATAAAATAGACATTTTTTATTTAATATGAATTTACTAAGGGCAGAAGGATTAACAAAATCATACGGCAAACGCACCGTCGTTAATCACGTCAGTTTTGAAGTTAACGACGGGGAAATTGTAGGGCTGCTTGGCCAAAACGGAGCAGGCAAGAGTACCTCTTTCAATATGATTATTGGAGTTGTTAGGCCGGACAGCGGCCAGGTAATTTTCCAAAACGAAGATATTACCAACCTTCCTATTTATTTGCGTGCACGAAAGGGCATGGGTTATTTATGCCAGGAGCCATCCGTTTTCCAGCGTCTGACGGTAGAGGAAAATATCCTTGCAATTCTGGAAACGCACAGATACAACTCTAACGAAAAATATAAACGTCTTATTGAACTCCTTACTGAATTTAACTTAAAGCCTCTGGCAAAAAGTAAGGCATATATCCTTTCCGGTGGAGAGAGAAGGCGCCTTGAGATTGCCCGCGCACTTGCCAGTTCCCCTACGATGATTTTGCTCGATGAGCCATTTACAGGGGTCGATCCTATTGCCGTCAGCGAAATACAGGATATTGTGTTGCGACTTAAGAGCAAGGGTATTGGCCTCCTTATCACAGATCATAATGTCCGTGAGGCCCTCAGCATTACTACACGTTCTTATATCATAAATGAAGGTATTGTTGTTGCCAGTGGCACAACCCAGGAAATTTTAAACAACCCCATTGCACGTCAATCCTATTTAGGAAATAACTTTCCTACAAGCGAGCAGAGGCTTACTGATTTCAACACCACCAGTAACAGAAAATTCGCGGATGCCAATCAAAAACCTATTATTCGAAAAGACTCAAACAGGTGATAAAATATCTTTTAAAAAATTCGGTTGTTATACATATAATATTTATTTTCCTTCTCTTAGAAGGCTGTACCACACAGGCGAAAAAGCCGGATATACCGGCATCCCTGGAGAAAGAAATCAAATCTATTGAAGATCCAAAATCTGCGGGGACTTCACAATACCGTTCTTCAGGGGAAAAAATTATCTACACGGTAAAAAAGGGGGATACCTTGTGGCGTATCTCGAAAAATCATTCAGTACCAGTCGACACCATTCTTAGAGTTAATCGCATAGGCAATGTAAAGGATTTACAGGTAGGTCAAAAACTTATTATACCCGTTTCCGGAAAGTCTTACAGTCCATCTGCATCATACACAGATTATAAACCAACAGGAGATACTCCTGGAAACGCGTCTTCCAGCAGTTTTATCTGGCCGGTAAAAGGGCAAATTGTATCGAAATTCGGAGAACTAAGGAATGGTGTAAAGAATATGGGTATATGCATACTTCCCCAGCCTGGTCAAAAAATTGTCGCTTCTAAAAGGGGAATCGTCGAGGCGGTTTCTGATGCGGATAACGGTACATATATCCTTGTAATTAAACATGACGGCGGTATTCGTACTATATATGGATGCCACTGTAATCCAATAGTAGGAGAGGGCAGCTATGTGGAACAGGGACAACCAATAGCAAATATTAGTCAGTTAAACACAGGTAAACATCAGGAAATTAATTTTAAAGTCTATATAAAAGATAAGCCCGTTAATCCTATGTCATACCTGCCGTAGCAACTAGCGATGCGAAACTCAGACCGATAAAAGAACTTGAAACCACAGATTTCACGGATTACACAGATTATGAAGATAAATCTGTTAAAAGTATTTAAATAAGGTCTGGCTCTGGTTGGTTCAATCTTGCAGATTGAACCATGCGTTTAGCATTTGCCTGTACGTTTTGGTTTATTCCAGGCGTATATAAAACATGCTAAACGTTTCGGTTCAATCGTGGACGATTGAACCAACACGGAGTTCCCAGTAATTTGTAAGGATATAATTGCCATAAGATTGTAAAGATGTTGAAGGAGTAATTGCTATGCCAATATATGAGTTCCAATGTAACCAGTGTAATACCAAATTTGATGAATACTTTAGAAGTTCATCTGAAAAGAAAAAGTTATTTTGTCCGGCATGCCAAAGTGATCACATTCAAAAGATATTCTCCGTATTCGGAATGTCTGTGGAAGGTAACGGAGATTCCTCCGGGAGTGGCTGCGGCAGTTGCACAGCATCTAGCTGTGCCGGATGCAGCTAATATTATTTATTAAATTAAAGTGAGGCAAGATCATGGAAATTCTCTGGGCGCCGTGGCGTATTACCTATATTCAAAATCATCCAAAAGAAAGTGGATGTTTTCTTTGTAATGCATTTTCAGATACTCAAGATGAGAACCATTTTATCGTCCACCGTGGAAAAGAATGTTTCTGCATTCTGAACAAATACCCATATAACAGCGGGCACCTCATGGTTGTACCAAACAAACACAAGCCTGATATTTCCGACCTTACGGATCAGGAAATACTGGAAGTTATGAAAATGACTAAGGACATGAAGGAACTCCTTATAACGATAATGAAGCCCGATGGTTTTAATATCGGTATTAATCTCGGTAAATCTGCAGGAGCAGGTCTTGTTGGCCATTTCCACGTACACATAGTGCCCAGGTGGAATGGAGATACAAATTTTATGCCTGTTATTTCAGATGTAAAGGTTATTCCGCAGTCATTGGAAAGCCTTTACAAAGAAATCAAAAAACACGTGTAATTACTACTGTTTTATCCTTATGAAAGGGTATAGATTTTCAATATGAAAAAAATATCCGCTATTTTAGTCGGTGCCGGCCTTGGGTTACGCATGGGTGGAACCATTAAAAAGCCTTTCCTTTGTATCCGGGGCAAACCAATATTCCTTCATACCATTGAACGTTTTTCTCAAATCTGTGAAATTAGTGAAATTATCTTTGTCACCGGTGAAGCCGAGATAAAGACCCTCCGGGAACAGTGGCAAGCTGACTTAGATGCCTGTAAGGTGAAAAAAATAGTTCCAGGTGGCAAGAGACGTCAGGATAGTGTTTACCAGGGGCTCTCCCACACCGAACCGGACACTGAAATTGTGCTCATTCATGATGTTGTCAGGCCGCTTGTGAAAAGAGAACAAATTCAGGCAGTTATAAAGGGGGTAATTGAACATCATGCTGCCATCCTTGCAGCGCCCGTAAAAGCCACTGTGAAAGAAGCAGGGACTAATTTCCTAATACAACGCACCGTTCCAAGAAATAATTTGTGGATGGCCCAGACACCGCAGGGGTTTAAGAGAAAGCTTATTGAAGAAGTTTTCGATCAACTGAAAAACGTGGATACCGAATTTACCGACGATGCGGAAATGGCAGAGAAGCTGGGTTATCCTGTTTACATTGTCCCCGGCACAGATGAAAATATAAAGATTACCACACCCGAAGATATAAGTATTGCCGAAGCCCTGCTTATGCGATAATTTATGGAGTACCGGAGTGATGGAGTAATGTTATGAAAGAAACTTCAACACTCCATTACTCCATATAAATTATAAATTTAGGAATAAAATAAAAAATTACAGAAAAAAAGACGGTATAGGTTTACTGATGAAGAGGAATTATGAGAAGATATTTTTTAATTATTATAAGCTTTTATATATGTATTTTTGGCTGCGCCCCATCAAAGAGGCAGATATACCAAAATCACAAACATATACATATCGATGACAGGCACTCTTCTGCTACTGAAATATTACATCATGAGTTTGACACAATAAGAAGGGTATTACTGATTTTGGAAAAGGCTGCAAATGACCTTGATGCAGAAAGACCCGTTTCCCTGGAGACCTTTCAAAAGATTATTGAAATTATCAGTAATTTTTCCGATAAATGCCATCAGGAGAAAGAAGACAAAATATTATTTCCCTTTCTTAAGGATGTGCAGGGGAATAAGGAAAAGGACTTCTTAGGCCGCTTACTTATGGAGCATGTATCTGCACGTGACAAGATAAGGGACCTGTCTGAATCAATAAACACCATTTATCAGGGAAAGAAGGCAAAAAAGAAAATTGCTAAAATCGCTTGCTCATACATCAGGTACATGGAAAAACATATCTACATGGAGGAAAGAACCCTTTTCCCCTGGATAAATGAGACATTGACCAATGATGAGCAGGCGGTATTGCTGAAAAAATTTGAGGATATGGAACAGGAATATATCGATGCCGGATTGTATGAGAAGTATATCCCCATGATCGAAGAGCTTGAAAAACAATTAGGGCTTTACCCTGAGTGGCACTGACAAACTTTGTTTATTAGCGTTTTAACTTGATTGTATAGGAATTTTCATTTTAACTAAGCGGGTTTACGGGGAGGTG
>CAZPUD010000060.1:0-16880 GCA_964589115.1 uncultured candidatus Brocadiaceae bacterium
TCCGCATTACCGGATTAGCCATTTGAGTAAAACCAAAATCAAGGAATATCTGAAGCGTCTCCGGATATTGGTCTACCACATCGAAGACTTTCGTATCCTTTGTAATAACGGTTAATTTTTTCGGTTTCGATACAGATGGTTTAACTTCCTGAACAGTATTAAGGGTCCTCCATAAATTATATCCAAAGATACCCAGAGCGGCTAATTCAAACCAGCCCGATGTTCCAACCGCTGCATAAAAAAGGAAACTCCCTTCAGTTATGCCTACCAATATCTGAGAAAACACACGAATAAAACAACCGGTATTCAAAAGTATAAATGTAATATTTGATAACTTTAAACTATACATATTAATCCCTTTAAAAGTGGGAACCATCTTGGACGCATAACCAATGATCATCATCGTTATGAATCCCACGGTAAGGGCATGGTTTAATGAACCATGAAATAATCTTTGCATCTGTGTACCATGACCTAAAAAGGGGATTGTGAGCAGAATGATAGTACTTACGATAAGCCAAATATATGCAGTGCGAATAGTCTTGGCGTAGCTTCTATCCATTACCACGTCATGAAGCTCTTTTGTGGACCTTTCAAATACCCGCAAACCATAAACAAAAGAAAAGATTGCGAAGGCCATTGGAAATACAATAAACTGCGAAGACCAAAGTGCTACGATACTTTTACCTGCAAATACATGGGAAATGAAATAAATCGGAATTGATAAATTCAAAATCCAAAATGTCAAATCGACTGCATCTTCTCTGACAGGCTTGATATCAAGAAAGGCATATACCGTTCTTATGTTTACTGCAAAGAGAAACATAAATACAAAACCAAATAAATAGAGATGGACATATGGACTGAAAATGGTTCTGGGTATTTCATAAAGAGAATGTTTGTAGAGATAAAAGACCATTCCTAAATCAATACATCCGGCAACAATGAACCAAAAAATTCCCGCTTTGAAAAATTTATCAAAAATCCCTATCTTTTCCTTACTGGAAAATACAGTTTGCAGGATAATAAAGGAAAAGAGGGAAATTGATACAACTTCCAGGACAGCAGATATCGGAAGTAAAAACCTTATGGTATGAAAAGGTATAGGCTGAACAATTGCCCTTAATAATATACTGGCAAGGATAAATCCAAAACAGATATTTATTAAATTCCTGTGCTTTAGCTCAGTATTCTTTACTCTTGGTATTATATACAGGGCAAAACCAACAATAAAAAGCCCCACCCACCCATAAAGCTGGGCATGACCATGCGCCTGAATAAGTGCATAATAAATAGAATCAAAACTTTGCGTAACGGCAATGTAACTTAAGATAACCGCACCAAAAGTAACACCAGCAGTAAGGGTAAGAATAATAGCCGTCTTGGCAAATTTCTCATAAACCTTATCTTCTTCAAGCGTTGGTATTTCAATATGTTCGCCGCCGCCCTTTTCTATTGCTTCGTTAAGCTCTTTAATAAGAATATCGTAATCGACCTCATGGGCTTTGGCAAAAAAGGCAATCGGTTCATTAGGTCCTCGTACACCTCCGGCAATAACGAGATTATATTTTTTAAATACAGCAAGTGTTTCAGGATGAGCCTCAATTAGCTCCTTAATTATAGTATTTCTGTTTATTTCCATGAGAATAAATAAATCAAATTTTGTTAAACCTTTCAAGAAAATAAATAATTTTAAGTCATTATTAGGTGATATATTAGAATCAAGATACAAGAACTCGGAGCTTAAGTTATTAATTTAATTAACCTTAGGGAGTTATGAAGATATTTGCAAATTTACTAACTTCTTAAAATTAAAGGACATACAAAAATCTATTTACATCAACCTTCGGCGCTTCTTATAACATCTACGTAGTAGCGAACCCTTTATTCACACTGCCCTGTAACGTTCAAAGCTTTTATGCTTATTCCAATTTGAGTGAACATAAAGCTCGGGCCTGAAAAGGCTGCAAATTACATACATCAATCAACTGCCAATATGGCAGTATCTGCCAAAATATATATAATACATTTATTGATTATAAGTATCGTTGTTTTAATAACATATAAAATACATATAAACAAAACTGATCGTGGCACTATCTTTGCAACAGCTTTAATTAGCCGTTGGTGGTTTTTATAACGCCTGTGTAGTGGCGAACCTTGTGTTCGCCCAAATGGAAAATAAACATAAGCGTTTTAAATTCTGCAGGGGCTGACACAAGGTTCGCCCCTACAAATAAACCTTGAAATTCTCAAATATTAAATAAGAACTACTTTTAAATGAATTTTTCTAAAATCCTGTATATGTTAAAAATCTAAATATATGGAATTTTTATCTAGAATTCTTTATATATGCTCCGTTGACTACGTCAGGTTTCATTATTGTAAACAATTTATAACTACATAAAGTAACCAGTATTACAATCATTTTAGCCTCTGGTTTTAAAAGTTATTAATTTGGTATATAAATTGACACATCAATAATAAGAGAAGGAATAAAACGGTTATTGTATTGTATACATGATTTTAGCATTAGGTTAACATTTATATTTATAAGGAGGGATATTTATGGCCAGAGAATTGACAAAGTGGTCGCTTTTACCAACCGTCTCATCTCTACAAAGCGACATGAATAGAATATTTGACCGTTTTTTTGATGGGGGGATATTAGATTCCCGAACGGAGATAGGTATGTGGCTTCCACCTATTGATCTATCAGAAACAGCCGATAAGGTTATTGTAAAGGTGGAAGTACCGGGGATTGACCCGAAAGAAATCGACATATCAATCCAGGACAATACCCTTTTAATTAAGGGTGAAAAGAAGGAGGAAAAGGAAGAAAAGGGAAAAAATTACTATCGCATGGAAAGGCGTTATGGAAATTTCTCACGTTCGATAGCCCTTCCTGCATCAATAGATGCAAACAAAGTATCAGCAGAATGCAAAAACGGCGTACTTGAGATTACCTTGCAGAAAAAGGAGGAAGTCAAACCTAAACAGATTTCTGTAAAGGTTAGTTAAGTAGTCACAGCAAAGTGAAGACACAGATCGTCGGATGTAAAACATAAAAATGTATATGCGTATTAACAATTTTCAATTTTTCTATGGAGGGTTATTTTATGGCCAGAGAGTTGACAAAGTGGTCACTTTTACCAAATATTTCATCATTACAGAATGAGATGAATCGGATGTTGGACCAATTCTTCAGAGGAGAAGTACCTGAATTTAGTTTGGAAAGTGGTACATGGTTACCGCCTGTTGACCTATCAGAAACAGCCGATAAGGTTATTGTAAAGGTGGAAGTACCGGGGATTGACCCGAAAGAAATCGACATATCAATCCAGGACAATACCCTTTTAATTAAGGGTGAAAAGAAGGAGGAAAAGGAAGAAAAGGGAAAAAATTACTATCGCATGGAAAGGCGTTATGGAAATTTCTCACGTTCGATAGCCCTTCCTGCATCAATAGATGCAAACAAAGTATCAGCAGAATGCAAAAACGGCGTACTTGAGATTACCTTGCAGAAAAAGGAGGAAGTCAAACCTAAACAGATTTCTGTAAAGGTTAGTTAAAGTAAGAACCATATAAATTTTCTGCCTAAATTCAGGAGTCGGGGGACCAGTTTCAGATTTCAGAGTTGGTTCAATCGTCCACGATTGAACCGAAACGTTTAGCATGTTTTCATAAGCCTGAAGTAAATCAAAATGTGCAGGTCTATGCTAAACGAATGGTTCAATCTACAAGACTGAACCAACCATAGTAAAAATTTACGATTTACGAATTACGATTTGAGATTTAAAAAATCGTAATTCGTAAATCTGAAATTGCAAATTTCCATCGTAGAACACTTCCGGCTCGTTCGGGTTAGGGTAAAGATTTAGAAGATTTTTAAAATTCTTTTCCCTAAATTCTGGCTTCTGACTCCTGAATTGCTACTTTTTACCTCAACAAAATAATCACTGTTCTCCTACTATCATAATTTCTGTCTCTAGCATATATCCTAACTTTCGTTTTACTTCCTTTTGTACGTACTTAATTAATTGGAAAACATCATTAGCTGTCGCATTACCTGTATTAACGATAAAATTTGCATGTTTCTTTGATACTTCAGCACCTCCAATGCGTGCACCCTTGAGTCCTGCCTGTTCTATCAACCTTCCGGCCCCGATATCTTCAATCTTTTTAAATACGGAACCGCAGCTTGGATATTCTTCCAAAGATGGCTGCTTTGCATTACGCCATGCAGTATTAGAATCCATTATCCCCTGTATCTCTTCTTTTAACCCTGGACTTAGCTGAAGCGTAACATCGAGGACAACATCCTTTCTTATTTGTAAAATACTTGTATCATAACCAAACTGAAAATAATCGGCTTTTACTTCGGTAACCAGCCCTTCTTCTATTAAAATCCGGCTGCTATGGACAGTTTCTCCTATTGATACGGTACGTTCTCTAGTGGGAGAGAGAAAGTGCAAATTTTGCCACATGGCCCCTCCGATTGTACTTGGAATACCAACAAAATGTTCCAAACCAGATAAGCTGCGATCCCGGCACTGCTCTATAAGATTGGCAATAATAGCACCACTCTCTGCAGATACTCTGTTATTATTCAAAAAAGTAACCTTATTTGCTAGATTACGAATAACTAATCCACGAAATCCCTTGTCAGTAATCAGGATATTCGCTCCGCAGCCAAGTAAAAAAAAAGGAATTCGACTAAGACGGACCTCTGATAACGCATGCAACAATTCATCAATGGTATGAACCTCAACAAAAAAATCTGCCGGGCCGCCAATCCTATATGTGGTAAATGGAGCCAAAGGTTTATTTCTTTCTAAATTCGGGATGTCTAATGGCATAGTATGGCGTAGTATAATCAAGAATACTAAAATTATATCTGTCTCTGGAATGCTAATAGCAGTTTATTGCCAAACATAATGACATTTTGTTTTTATAATACTGTAGATATATCCTGGGTAAGTTGTTCTAATGCAATAAGCTTTAGTCTCTTATAATCGACCTTTCCGGACGGAAGCATTGGGATGGATTCTATAGAAATGTAATGGTCTGGTTGTGATAGTTTGGTAACACAAAGTTTAGCAAGTTTGGTATTGAGCAAGACTTTATCAGGATTTTTATCTATAACGAAGGCTACCAGCATTTCTCCCTTTTGAGCATGTGGAATACTTACAATGGCACAATTCCTTTTTTCACTTTCAATGTGTTCATCTAAAATCTCTGATAATTTATTCTCAATTGGCAAAAGAGGGATCATTTCTCCACCAATCTTTGCAAATCTCTTAAGACGGTCAGTAATAAAGAGAAATCCATTTTCTAATCTTCCAATATCACCCGTTATGTAAAAGCCATTATGGAACACCTGTTCTGTTAATTCCAATGATTTATAATAGCCTCCCATAATATTTGGACCTTTTATAAGTATCAGCCCTTCTTCTCCCGGAGGTACTTCCTTATATGTTTCCGGGTTTACGATCTTGCAGGTAATATTTGGGAAAATCTTACCTACACTCCCGTGAAAATAATGGGTTGGATGATTAACGCTTATACAGGAACAGCTTTCTGTAACACCGTAACCTTCAAATATATGGATGCCGAATTTCTCATAAAATTTCTTTCTGACATTCTCATGTAATTTTTCAGCACCGGCAAATGCCAGGCGTACACTATTAACCTGCTCTTTACTCCATCTTTTCATAAAGCCCCGGAATAGAGTGCTCGTTCCTATAAGCATGGTTACTTTGTTTTCATGAATAATCTTACCAAGCTTTTCATATTCTGTTGGATTTGGATGGAAAAAAACTCCCACACCTAATATCAACGGCAGCCATAAACAGACGGTAAAACCAAAAACATGAAAAAATGGTAATGAACCTAAAAATACATCTTCCGGCATGGAATTAAAAACGGTATTAAAATTCTGAATACTAGAGTAAATATTAAAGTTTGTTAAAGGAACACCTTTTGGCCTCGATTCCGAACCCGATGTAAAAAGGATTACGGATGTCTTATCCGGAGTATCATGCTTCTTAAATTTTTTAATAATAGAGTGTGGTGATTTTACTTTACAATATAAATAGGTCAGTATTTTCTGATACTTAGATATCTTGTTTTTTGTATCTTCAATAAATACCATTCTGGGATCTTCTGGTATTCCTGCTTTTTTTATAAAAGATCTGGAAGTAAATATGGTTTTAACACCACAAAGCTTCATAGCATAATCCTGATCGTCTTTACTTGCCAGGAAGTTTATACCTACAGGCACCTTGCCAGCCATTGCTGCTGCAATATAAGATAACGCTCCTCCAGCGGAGGGTGGAAATAATATGGCAATGTTCTCTCCTGCGAGATTTTTGATATGTTCTGATAAAAGGATACTCGCAGTAAGCGTCTGCCCAAAACTTAAGGAAGTGCCTAAGGAGTCTTTAATAACAATCTTTTTAAAATTATTTTTCGCCGTAATAATAAAAGTCTCTAATATCATGGTCACTCCAATTGTGAATCCAATTAGTCTTTTTAGGAACGTATTAGCTATTCGGAGTATTTACGGGAGTTGAATTATTAACTAGATCTTATATGCAGCAAGTGCCAATTCTAATTCCTGTGGCGATTTCTCAATTGCTTCTCTTACCTGCTTCAGAAAAAGGTAACTTGCATCAATCTTATCTTTTAATATAAGCTGTATAATGAGGATATGACCGATCCTTTCAATAAGTTTATCGGCATCTGGTATGTTTAAGGTATAAATCCTTTCTTTGATCTCAAGTTTTTGATACAGCAGGTCAACTGAAGGGGTCAGAGTACCGGTAAAATCATCGAAGAGGGCATTTTCTTTTTGCAGATGCAGCACATTAGCAGCCGTATCGATAACAGTTACCGTCATAGGGGCAGGTCCGCAAAAATAAAATACAATATTAGGATCTGGCGATAAATACTTGCTTAGGAGTGGCCCGATAAACCCAACCGGCCCTTTCCATTGGTCTCCTTGTTCATCCGTAAGCCCCTGTTCTTTTATAACCTGCCTATCCTCTGCCGAAATACTGTAAAGGCGTTCCTTGTCTGCGTCGTTCAATTCAGCAGGATTATCTCCCCGATATGCCCCGGAAAGAACCGGGACAAACTTAAAAAGGGAATTTTCACGCTGCCAACGCAGCCATTTAGGCAAATAAATAGCCGGGATATCCTGAAACCTTCGTTCTCCAAGGAAGAAAATAGCCTTATCCCTGCGGCCATCCCGGAACCATTGCTCCAGAAGTGCAAAGATTGGCGCCAAACCTGCTCCACCTGCTACAAAAACAGCAGTATGGGGCTGCTCTTTTAAAGTAAAATGGCCATACGGACCTGTGAAGCGTATCTTCTCACCTCGGAAAAAATTCCACAGGTTTTGCTCTTGAATATAATTATGTACACAACTAGGACCTATACATGGAGGACCGCCCTTGTCTATGGGCATACATGCGTCTACAGGGACCATCCTGACAATGAGCTTCAGGAGATCGGGCTCCGTAGAAGCAAGTGAATAACCTCTATATAATGTAGTACCTGGTATGTAAGGTATAAACTCTTTTCCTATTTTCTCACATACTTCTCTGATCAGTGCCTCATATTTTCTATAATGCTCTTCTGCGTAATCATCAGGAATCTCAATCTGGATATATTGGCCGGGTTTGTACGGAAGGGGTTTCGATGGCTTTAACCATATTTCCATCTTATCACTTGTAAGTGGAATTTTCTTAATAACCCGGGCACTATATTTTTTTACATTTAGTGTATCTTTGGCTAAATACAGGCTTACATCCTTCTCTACCCTTACCTGACAGGCCAATCGTATATACCCGTCTCCTTCGCCTTTTTCCAGAAATTTTCTAGCAGCTTCCCTTGTCTTCATATCGAAATGAGGCGCTTCCACAGATGTATGTGGACCTACATCAGTGTAGAGTTTTACCTTGCATTGACCGCAGTTAGCCGCACCTCCGCATGCAGCGGGAATATTGAAACCTTTGTTTTGAAGTAAAGACAGGAGTTTTTCACCTCCTTCAATGTCTAATTCTTTCCTGTATTCGTCGTCGCTTATCACTACAAGTTTTCGCTTTTCACCCCGTCCAAATAATTGGTAGGCGATTTCACTAAATACGCTCAATAATAATACTAACAACGCAAGAATACCAGCTCCTAAAAGGAGAGGAATAGTCATCGTTTTACTCCATTACAAAATAAGAATGCAAAATGGTATAACTCTGCAATTTGCATTTAAACATTTGCAGTTTTTACTAAAAACCCGGAAGAATATCTAAAAGATTTTAATCATCCCTATACCGGTAAAGATAGCGGCCATTATTCCCAAGAGAAGTATCGCAATCGTATCTTCATCCCATGCGGTAGCTGGAACAACTAAACGTTGACGTCTTAAAAAAGCAAGCCACACGGTAACCATCATCCAGTGAAGCCCGTATCCGAATGCAGTCGTGCTTGTAACAAGAAACTTTGTCCCTGCAGGTATAGTAAACGTAGAACTTGCAAGGACAACACAGTTAACAGTAATAAGTTCCAGAAATTGCCCCATCTGTTCGTAAACATGCCTTGCAAACTTCCTGAGAAGCACGCCTAACACCTGTACAAAAATAGCGATGGTGACAATAAACACTGTAAGATAAAAAATATTTTCAAGACGTATTGGCAGAGATGAATATTTAGCCAGAAAATCACTGCATCTAACCAGGATATTATGGTATACGAGCCAATTCAGTGCTGTAGACAACGTTACCACAATAATTACCGCTACCCCCATTTTCCATGCAGCATCGATTTGACGCGATTTGTTTACCAAAGGACATATACCTAAAAGTTTGCTTAACACAATCCCATCAAAGAAAACGGCATTGAGCAGTACAGGAAGAAGAATTGCGAAGTTATGATGAAGGGCCGGGACTGTTTGAACGTGTATAATAAGACTAATGAACAGACAAACTCCCAGTCCTATTGCGATTAAAGACGTTTTAGAAATTTCACGTTTTTTTCGTATTGTTGGTACAGGAGATCCCCCATCCGTAGCAGGTATAGATTCAGAAGTAGAAGCAGGAGGTTCCGGATAAATGATCCCTGCTTTTGTAAGAACCGGACGTAGCAAAAGCCTAAATGCTGCTAACGCAAAGAATCCGCCTACAGGTGTAATCATAAGGACAACCCGTGGAAAAGTATCAGGAAGTACAGAAATACCCATAATAGTTCCAAAGCCAAGCGGTTCCCGTAAAAATGCAAGCAAAACCAGGGCCAAGGAAAATCCAAGACAGGCTTTAAATATCTTCTTCTGGGCCTCCCAGAAATCTACAGTTAACCCTTCTGAGATTATCGCAAGTACAATGCAGTTCGTAGTTATAAGGTCAATATATGCCTTTATGTTGGCTGCAATCTCAGGAACAAATGACTGTGCAAAAAAACCGAATATTGCCACAAAGACAGATACAATAATCATGAGCAGGGAAATCTTGTGATGCATACCTGCTTTGGATATAAGTTTTTTAAAAGGATAGACCAAACAGAAACTGCCGGCAGTTACAAACGTTACACCGAGTCCCATGGTTAAGGAGTTCTCAAGTTTATTTGTTACTGCCAGTGAGGAGCAAAACCCAAGGCCGGCGCTCGCTGTCAAAATGAGATTATCTCTCATGAAGAATTTAGAAATCTTTCTTATATTTCGTTTTAGCCCTACCATTTAATTTCCCCTTGCCCTTCCCAAAACTCTTTCACAGCATCGTTGATAAACGATTCGATTCCTCTACTCGTATTCGTTGCACCGGTAATTGCATCAAATTCATTGGATCCTTCGGCATTCCTTCCCTTAACCGCTATTATCTTCGGCTTTACCTTCTTGCCGGCGAATTGATTTTTAAACTGCTCCTCGGTAATTCTGCCACCCAAACCCGGAGTCTCGCTGTGATCAAGTACTTCAATGCCTTTTAATGTTTCCAAATCCGGTTCAAGGCAAATAAATAGAGACATCGTACTTGATTTATTATAACCGTATCCCAGCTTGGTTTCCACAAATCCAATTCCCTGAAGATTTTCATCTTTTATATATTTGAATATTTTTTTCCCACTCTTACCCTTCAATTTTTCATCAGGCTTTAAATCTGTACGGTGAATATCCAAGGGAGGTTCCGCAGATTCCTCAACAGATATATTTTTACTAAAAACCTCCTGGATGTCTTTTTTATCATGAACCCTGAAAGTAAAACCAAACAGCCTCTTTTCCTCAATACGATATGGAATATTAAACACATCGAGTACAGCACGCTTTTCCTTTATATCAGCATATTCTGCAATTTTAGGAGCTGTAAAAAAATACACCATAAGAAGACCCGCACAGGGTAAAAAAGTAATTGCAAGAATTGCAACGATACGGGAAAAAATCTTTTTTAACTCTTCCATACAGTTTAGTTTCGCCTATTATTATCGTAAAAATTCAACCCGGACATACTAGAGTGTATTTTTACACCCCTGAACCGGTAAAAACAAGAGTCGCCGAAGAAGCGAAGCGGCACTTCACTCTACATTAAAAAAGTTGATCCATGCCTAATTTATAAGCTGGACTGAAATATCTGGCAAAACGTGACCCATTTAACGAGACAACAGCGCAAAAAGCCTTCTCCAGACTGTGTATCCATCGATTATTTCTGCCCCGATCTGATATTTATTATACATTTTCTTTAAATAAGCAGTCCTTATAGAAAATACATCAGAAATATATGAATCCATAACTGCTTTACAGAGATAAATAGTATCAGATTCAATTTCAGATTCCAATTCTCCCCTGAACCCTTTTTTGCTTATGTCTTTTATAGTGCATATTTTCCAATTATCAGCGTTAACCTTTACCTCAATATACTGAAGCTGGTTTATATCTCTTATAACCTTCAATGCAGTTTTATACCTACCGCACGATCTTTTTTCATCTATTGTCTTACTTATGATATTGTCAGCCCTTGTATTAACTACCCTGTTGCGACCGCATTTCTTACCCTGGTAGAGAAATCCATCCGCTGCATCAATTACCTCGTCTATCGCTTTACCATCATCTGGATAAGAAGCTACTCCTATTGTTATGGTTACCTTTTCTATATTTTTACCTCCACATTCCAGGGTAAGCCCTTTTTCTACCAAACTCCTCAGCTTTTCAGCAACTAATGTAGCCTCCTCCTTATCCGTTTCAGGCAAGAGTATTATAAATTCTTCTCCCCCATATCGGCTAATAATATCCCCTTTCCTGACACTTGATCTCAAGATAGAAGCCAACTCTCTTAACACCTCATCACCTGTTAAATGTCCATATGTATCGTTGAAACATTTAAAATGGTCAATATCAATCATTATTATCGAAAAATTCGTTCCATACCGTTTTGCCTTGCTGAATTCCTGACAACAACTCTCACGAAAGTATCTTCTTGTATAGAGTTTTGTCAGTTCATCAAACATAGAATCTTTTTGGGCCTTCTCGTAGAGCATCGTTCTTTCTATGGCTTGCGCTATATTCTGCGCAATGATCGTAAAAAGAAACATATCTCTTTCCTTGAAGGCATTAACTTCTTTCTTGTGGATGTTGAAAACACCTATTACTTTGTTATTTTTTAACTTTAATGGTATAGACAAGAAAGAACCTATATTGGCTACCTTTCCCTTATAATAAAGGAATCTATCGTCTTTACCTACATCTTGTACCAGTATAGGCTTGCCAGTCTGAGCAACAGTACCTGAGATCCCTTCCCCTACTTTAAATGTTATGGTTTTTACATCCTCATACGTAGAATCATTTGCTTTCCACAATTTAAGCTCATTGCACTGTTCATCCAAAAGCATGAAACAAAAGTCTTCTAATTTAAGGGAATTTATAAGGAAATTTCCTGTTTTATTAAAAAGTTCCTCTAACTGGAGAGAAAGATTCAGATTTTTGTTCAGGGTATAAAGTACGTAGAGTTCAAAAAGCCGCTCTTTTAAGGACTCGCTCTCCTCCTGGATGGAGGTGTATAAACGACTATCATCTTCCAATTTTAAACCTTCTGTATCACTCATTGGTTTTATTTACCTTTTTTATAAGGTCTTTGGAAATTTTTTACTTTCTTAGTAAATACTTGTTCTTAAAAGCGCGCTGCAAAGCACTTCTTTTACTTTTGAATCCACAAAATATTACATCTCAAATCCTCACATACGATATCTCATCTTTACTGCCAGAGATTGTATTGGTATTGCTAAGAGATTCATAAGTAAGATTGCATACATTACACCTTCTGGCAATGTGGTAAAATTTCTAATCAATACCGTCACAAGACCGCATCCTGCACCAAAAACCCACTTTGCAGTCTGATTATATGTCGCCGTTATGGGGTCAGTGGCCATAAAAAACGCACCCAGAATCAATCCTCCACTAAGAAGCTGAAATAAAGGTGAAGCTGCCGCCTTTCCCAGAATCAACGAAAAGAATACAGAAAAAACAAACACGCTCCCTAAATATGAAACAGGTATTCTCCAATTGGCGACTTTTATCTTAATTAACCATAATGCGGAAATTATTAGAGCAAGCCGGCATGTTTCACCCAAAGAACCGCTGGCTGTACCCAATAACAGAGAAATATAGGATGTAAGTTCTCCGTGGACTTTAAATGCAGTCAATGGTGTGGCATGAGTAATTGCATCAAGTCCGTAGCGAAGAGAATGGATGTTTGGCATACCCACAAACGGTTCTTGATAACCGGTAACAAGAAGTGCTGGAAAGCAAATTGTCAAAAACAGACGACTAAAAAGGGCAGGGTTTACAATATTATTACCAACCCCTCCCAATATATTCCTGAATAAAATCGCTAATGCCGCCCCTAAACCTACTAACCAAAGCGGTGACTGTGGAGGCAGAATTGCGGGGATGAACAGGCACGATACAAATCCACCCTCGCTGATATGCTTTTCTCTCGCAATAATTGCCCAGATCACATCAACAACGAATACACCGATGACAAATGATACTATAAGCTTTGGTATAACACATTGCCAGCCATAGAAGTAAATAGCCGGGAAAACCCATCCAAAGGTTAATGCTATAAGCACAGCTCCCATAAATCTTTTTACATCGTAATTATTCCGGATAAATGGTTGTGCCCGGGCTGTATCCCCTGAACTACGTATTAGACTGTCAAAAGCGGTAAAAAGGGAACCAAAAAGAAAATCAACATTAGGGTGTGTATGAATAAATGACTCTACTTTATCAAGGCTTGCTTCAACGATTCTTTCAATAGGTTCTAATGGTTTACGTGATTTTTCCATATTTCTGGTTTATAATAATCTATGCCTTTTCGCAGACAGTGCTGCAAAAAGGAAATCCGAAATACTAAGCATGAAATACGAAACAAATTCGAAAATACAAAATCTCAATGACAAAAACCTCGTTTCAAATATTTGAAAATTAAGATTTTGGATTTGTTTCGGATTTCGATATTCGGATTTAGAATTTAAATGCTTCGACAAATCTACAAAATCCTGTTGATGTTGAGGCGTTAAGCGCCTATACTATGTATCCAGTGCCTTACATTCCTTGTTAATCCTCAAAAGCTCTAATTTAGAAGGACAGATAAAGCTGCACAATCCACACTCGATACATCTCTCCAAATCATAGAAACGAGCCTTGTGCTTTTGCCCTCTTATATAACTGTGATAATAGAGTGCTGGCTCCAGGTCTACAGGGCAAATACCATCACAAAAATTACAATAGATGCATTGCCTTAACTCGCCGAGGATATTGGTAGTGTATACCAGCTTATCTGCTTTAACCATAGGAAACATAACCTTACTGTCTTGTTCCTTTAAGACCACAATATTATTAACAGACCAATCTACCCTCAATGATAAATCTGATATTTCTCTGCCGCGTAAAGGGCCATTGATGAATATGCGGTGCTTATCTATCTCTCTAATTCTGTCCTCAAGAACCTTTTTTACCGATGTCCCCAGTTGTACTTTGATGATCTCATTTTCTCTCAGACCTGTACCTGAAATGGCAATAAAACGCGAGTTTATCCTATTCCCGATTACGCTATTCTCATACAGAGCTGATACTGTCTGTGCATCTAAAATTAGAACACCTTTTGTCAGGGTATCCTGACCAAAACCAATATCAATACCTAAAATGACCTTCATTAATAAGACCGGGTCGTCCTGCGGATATTTCGGGTTTAATGCAGCGACTTCCATCCATTCAGCATTACCTGCATATTTCATTATCTCAACCAGTTGCTCACTTTCGTTTTTATTGATGGCTAAATGATATTTCGCTTCCGGAAAACAGCGTGTTCTTATCTCGTGAAGTTTGTTGAGGAATGCATTCGTTTTATGCCCCAGAATTACCCAATTGGGTAACACCCATGGTTCAGTTGGACATAAGTTTACTATAACATGTTCCACCTTTTGATCCGGAATATGGAATTCAAATGTCTCCGGTTGGTTATCTGTAGAAACTGTTTCCAGGATATTGCAAAAGCGGAGCGGGTAGGTCTCCAAAAAATTAAAACCACCGCGAAATCCCTTTTTATCTTTTTCCTTAAACATAGACATCGAGTAAGTTGAAATTTAGTACTCCCCGCCTCATCTCCCCTATCAAAATGATGGAGACACTTTTCCACAGCCTGTGAGAGGGGGTGAGGGAAGGGAATAAATTTAAAGGTTTATATGGACATAAAATTTTTGTAAAAATATCAATTCAGGTTTAGGAAGTCAAGAAATATTATTTATTTATGATAATCATTGTTTATCCAGCTCAAAGATCAAAGGAACTTCTCCACAGTTTGGAAACTTGTGGCATTTTACGCATTCAGACCATATCTTGTGTGGAAGGGACTCTTTCTCTACCTTGCGAAATCCGCATTTCTCAAAAAACTCAGGAGCATAAGTGAGAACGAACATTTTTGCTATGCACAACTTGCGTGCCTCGCGTTTACAAACGGTCACAAGTTTTTTACCAATCCCTTTATGCTGATGTGACTCCAGCACAGCAACCGATTTTATCTCTGCCAAATCTTTCCAGAAAATATGGAGGGCAGCACATCCGACTACGGTACCGTCTTCAATAAATACAAAAAAATCCCTTATGTTCTCGTAAAGTTCACTTAAAGACCGCGGCAGCATCACATTTTTTGCCGCAAAATCATTAATAACCTTATAGATCTTCTCTACGTCTTCTATTGTTGCTTTTCGTAACATGTATCAGTAATTTCTTTTTAAACTAACCAAGCACATTGTATTTTCTTACCCTGAAATCAACCCCTAATTCTTTGGCTATATTTTTACATTTTTCTACATCAACACCGGGTATATCTACGATAGAAACCTGCACATTGGGTATTACCTGTTTCGCATCCTTAATAAACTGGATGAGGGCAGGATATGCCTTTTTTCCAAATACAGGTCTACATATATCCTCGTATTTCTCTGCCGTATCAGCATTCAAGCTGATACAAATAGTATCTATTAGCCCCTTAAAATCCAGAGCAATAGGCCTTCCATGTATTAAATCTCCGTGACCATTGGTATCCAGTCGAATGCGTTTCCCTTTGGATTTTAAAAACTTAGCAACAGTTATCAAAACATCCAACCGTTCCGTCGGTTCACCATAACCACAAAAAACGACTTCATCATAACCAGAAGGATCTCCAACGGCACGTATCACTTCCTCGGCAGCAGGCTCGCTTTTCAATTCAAGGTAATGTCCCTTAACGATAGGGTATGTTTCTCTCATGCAAAAAGCACATACATTAGAACACCGGTTTGTAAGATTTATATATAGTGAATTCCGTATGGCATAAGCAACCTTCCCCTCTTGCTCTGGCTCGCCAATGCCGAATAATTGACAGGCATTAAAAGTAGTTATCCGTTCGATGTCTTTTTCTGATAATCCATAGATACTGGCTAATACAGGAACAATAAAGGATAGATACGAGGGTTCATTGCGTTTGCCCCTCCTAGGCTGTGGGGCTAAAAAGGGAGAGTCTGTCTCCAGAAGAAGCTTTTCAACAGGAACCGATTTAGCTACTTCCCTCAGGATTTGGGCGTTCGAGAACGTAACTGTTCCTGCAAAAGATATATACAGCCCCATTTCCACACACTTTTTCGCCATCTCCTCTGTTCCGCTAAAACAATGCACAACTCCTTTGAGCATACCATTTTTGTGTTCATCCAATATTTTTAAACAATCGCTGCCGGCATCCCGGCAATGGATAATTACAGGCAGATCATGGGCTTTAGCCAGGGTTAGATGCTTGTGGAAGATATGCTGCTGATCTTCACGAGGACTTCGGTCACGGTAATAGTCAAGCCCTGTTTCCCCAATTGCAACAACTTTAGACTCCTTAACAATAGATTCCAATGCCCTCCAGTCTTGTTCAGAAACCTTTGAGGCGTCATGGGGATGAATGCCAATACTTGCATATATATTGCTGTACCGATTGGCTAATGCAACACTCTTCTTGCTTGAGGCAAGATTCGTACCAACATTAATAATACATCCGACATCGGCTTCTTTTGCACGGGATAAGACAGATTCCAGATCTGGCTTATAATCGGGAAAATCAAGATGTGCATGGGTATCAATAATCATAATTTTTAGATATTTACCTAGTATCTATAGAAAAATATTTTTACAATTTAGGCAAAAATTATTTTTGCCAGCGGCATGTAGGGCAAACCTTTAGGTTTGCCTTACTGTAATAAACACATGAATAAACGCAAGGCTAAAGCCTCGCCTTACACTTTTCTTCCAATTCATTCAGGTTATGATTTACAATATATCATTTCTGGTAAAGGCATTTTTAAAAAGTGTTATCGTTGGA
>CAZPUD010000061.1:0-16858 GCA_964589115.1 uncultured candidatus Brocadiaceae bacterium
TATGACTTAAGCATCTCACCGAATATATCTTTTGCGGCTAAAAGAGTACCTTCAGGGTCCTTGCCTTGAAGCAGGAGTTTTTGGGCATCTTTAAGATGCGATTCGAGTGTTTGAAAAGCGTTTGTCATGGAGGATTATTTACAAAGCCGTTTAAACTGTTTAAACCGTTTTTTGGTATATTTACCAAGTAAGGAGTTTCAATGTTATGTTGTAAGGGCGAACTTTGTGTTCGCCCTTGCCCTTCACGATTCAAAACGTTTCTTTTTGTTCCCCGTTTGGGTTGTCCAAAAAGTTTTATGGGTGTATCTTCTTTAATTCCTCAAGTACTTCAATAACGCCCTGATACCGCTTTTCTGACTTCTTTTCAATAGATTTTAATATAACTTTCTCAAGATGATCGGAGACGGCAGGATTCAGTAGAGACGGTGGTTCCGGATTTTCATGGATATGCCGGTATCCGATATCTCCATCAGAAAATGGTACCTTTCCCGTCAGCATTTCATAAAATGTGATGCCTAGTGAATAGATATCACTTCGGTTATCGGCAGATTTACCGATAATTTGTTCGGGAGACATATATAGAGGAGTGCCGAGGATCTGGCCTACCATGGTCATCCTGGTGGCATTGTTTATGCTGGCAAGGCCAAAGTCGGTTATTTTGATATTTTCCTCCCTTGTCAGCATGATATTTTCTGGCTTGATATCCCGATGGATAATTTCCTTTGCATGTGCAGCACCGATTGCTTCGCAGATATCTATTGCAAATTTTAGGAAATGAGGAACTTGAAGTGCCGATCTATTCAACTTTTTCCTGAGATTTCCACCGTCTATAAATTCCATGACAATATACATTGGTTCTTTCACCTGTATATCGAAAATTGTTACAATACCCGGATGCTGAAGGGCGCTTGCTGACTGTGCCTCCCGGATAAAACGCTGGACCGTTTCGGTATCACTCCTGAAGTCGGTACGGATTACCTTCAAGGCTACTACCCTCCCCAAGAGCTTGTCTTTTGCCTTGTATATCGCTCCCATTCCACCCTCGCCAATCCTTTCGATATGATCGTAACGGTCTTCCAGACCCGATATATCCTTGTTTTTTTTGTTGTCCGGGATGTTTGCAGGCAGCCGTTCCATCCTCTGTGCTACATCACGATATTTTATATCATGAAAAAGTATTTGCCTGTATATCTCTCTTGCACTCTCAAATATGCCCTTTTCCTCATAGGCATTTCCAAACCTGTAAAGTATTTCTGCTTTTTTATCTTCTGGAATATCCAATTCCCGGATTTTTCTGAAATTCTCATCAGCCAGTTCTATCATCCCTTTTGATAAAAAGAATATGCCGGCACGGCAGAGTGCTTCTGGCTTGTACTGGGATTCAGATTTGGCTACCTTTTGAAAGAGGGATACTGCATTTTGCTCGTCAGCATCCTTTCTAAGATATAATTCGGCCAGCTCGAACCGCAGCATATTTACTTCTTCACCGGAAAGATCTTCCTGCTTCAGTTTCTCCTCATATTCACTTATCTTGTTCTGAAGGGCAAAACTCTCAATATCTTTTAGCCTCTTCCTATATTCACTTTTATCCGGCTTTAATTCCGTTAGGCTTTTCAGTTTTATTTCAGCAATCTCAAGGTTTCCTTCCATGAATGAATAATCCGCTATCTTCAGAAGGATATCCTCTAGTTTCGCCTGATATTCTGTATTTTCTGGTTTCAGGTTTTTTAATAATCTGATCTTTTCTTCTGCTGCATCAAAATTTCCATCTTCCAGATAGAGGTCAGCTGTGTAACGAAGAAGCATTTCGTCGTTTTTTACCATATTCAGCACTTTCTCAAAACACGCCAAAGCGATATTCCTCTTTTCCGGGTTTCTTTCAAAAAAAAGTTTGTATTCTGCAACTGCCCCGGAATGGTCGTTTCTTGCAAGATACATATTCCCTAGGAACAGAGGGATCACAGGGTCGGATCCGTTATATTCAGAAAAAAGTGCAATTGCCTTGTCTATCTGGTTGGAACATCGGTAGAAATTTCCTGTAATGTAAACATCAAAAATATCCTTTTTCTTTTTTACAGCCTGTTCATACAGCATTAATTCTTTTTTGAGTATACCGTCTTTATCGTATGCTTCAAAAAGGAGGCTATATACCTTCTCATTAGCAGGATCAGCTTTTACCAGTTCAAGCAGTCCTTCAACAGCATCTTCAGTACGATGGGGGCATTTTTTTATCAGGCTCTGATATTCACTCAGGGCAAGATCATATTTTTTTTGTTTAGTATAAATCTTTGCGGAAAGAAAGAATTTTTCAGAGAAATGACTTCCCAGGGATTTTAAACTTTCAAAGATTTTTAACGCCTTTTCGTACTCACCTTTCTTATAGAGGATTTCACCCATAATCTGGTGATATCGCATATAACGGGTACCGAGATTAACGCTTTGTTTTAAGATGTCTGATATGGGATTTATAAAATAAATCTTGTCACAGACCTTAAACGACTCCTCCAGCATGTTTTTCCTCCGGTATGCCACTGCCAGGTCGTTGAGGATTTTAACGTCTTCCGTTCCCTGTAAGAGCAGTTTTTCTCCAATCCTGATAATTTCGTCCCAGTTTCCCTTTTGATACAGGTTATCGATCTTTTTTGATATGTGGAACATAGCAGGAAATGAATATGGATGTTTTATAAATACATATTTCAGGTAGCCATTTTATTTTTAGAGAAAATGGTTGTCAATTGAAAAGTTAAGCACCTATGCCTTTTCGCAGTACTGTCTGCGAAAAGGAAATCCGAAATACTAAGCACGAAATACGAAACAAATTCGAAAATACAAAATCTCAATGACAAAAACCTCGTTTCGAACATTTGAAAATTAAGATTTTGCATTTGTTTCGGATTTCGACATTCGGATTTAGAATTTAAATGCTTCGACATATCAACAAAATTTTGCCGATGTTGAGGCACTAAGCGTCTAAACAAAAATATTTATATCTATGTGCTTCCCTTTCTTGTCTTCCTCTGTTATTTTTAACTCTTCAGCCTCCTGTATGGAGGGGATAGTAATTACTATTGCCATCAGAAACCAGAAGGGTTCCATAATACGCACTATAATGAAGGTATTTGCTCCAATCGCATGTGCCATCATGGCAATAATTCCAGCAAAGAAACCCATGGATACCCCTTTATAAAACTTGTCTTCTGTAGTTCTATAAACCGTTCTTGTTTCTTTTATAATTACATACAAGAGGAAACCAAAGGCTGTAAGGCCCAATAATCCTGTCTCCACCATGACTTTCAGGTACTGAGCATCGAGAAAACGCCATCCTGTTATACCATATCCAAAAACGGGATGTTTCATAAAAGCCTCCAGCGCCCTTTTTGAACTGCTTATCCTTTCTGACGTTGAGGTATCTAAAGTAACGCCGCCGACACGTTCCTGGTATTTGGCTGCCCATCCTTTTTGTCTTTCAAAGGTATATGTTACACGTTCTTTAACAGCTCCAGGTAATACAAAAGGACCAATTGCGAGAGCCAGAACAAGCATAATGCCAAGAATTACCCTCTTTCTACTTACAATGATAAAGGTAAGGTAACAAGGTATGATTGCCACCCATGTTCCTCTTGACTGTGAAAACAATATCGGGATAAATGCAAGAAAAATTAAAGAAACGAGCAAAGCCTTGTACCGGAAAGGATCATCTTTGTCAGTATTTAGAAGAAGCCCGCCGGTAACAGAGGATATAAGGAGTAGATACCCGCCAAGGGTGTTTGGTTCACCACCCTCTCCCTCGAAAGGGGCGGTTATCCTTTCGCCCTGGGGTATCTGGGCAATAGAGGTGAAGCATACAATAGTAAAGACCGCGATAAGGGCGATAACCATGTTCCTGACCTGTTTTCTCTCATGCAGATAATTTACCGCCATAAAATAAACGATAAAATATTCAATATACTTGAGGACGAAAAAGAAGCCTTTAAAAATTTTTACCTTGCCAAACATCATGCCTAACGCCGTCGATATAATACAGGCCATGATGTAGAAAAGGATGGGACGGTTTAAAGGCGTCTTTTTAAATAATCCAAGTTCTTTATAAACGGCCGTTCTTGCAAACCAACCGAATGCAATGATTACCAGTAAGAAATCATCCAGACGGATGGTCATCCCTCCCCCTTCGGTTGTTCTTGAACCAAATTCCGGGGAGAGTAGCATGGAAAATATCAGGGTATAGAGGGCATACTTTACGCTAAAAAAGCATAGTATGAAGAGAGCGATTCCAATAATCCCACCCAATACAAGATTGCCTGATAATTTCTGTATGAACCCTCCCAGAAAGAGGGTAAGAACAAGGATAAAGGCGAAAAGGATTACAACCCGAACGTCAGCTTGTCCCTTGTTTGTTTCTGGCATATAACCTTACTAACTTGATAGTATAGGAATTTTCATTTTAATTAAGCGGCTTTCAGGGTGGCACGGACAAACTTGTTTGTCCGTGTTGTTTGAATATATACACGGGTATGGAATATCCCACACTGACAAACAAAGTTTGTCAGTGCCACCCTACTGTTATAAATCGCCGAAGGTCTAATTTAATGTATAGGAAATTCAAAGTTTCAGAGTTGGTTCAATCGTCCACGATTGAACCGAAACGTTTTGCATGTTTCATACGTCTAGAATAAGCTAAAGCGTACAGGCCAATGCTAAACGCATGGTTCAATCTACAAGATTGAACCAACCATAGTCGCTGCCAAAGGCAGCTTAACTTGAAATTATGGATTCATTTAAATGTGTAATGAATAACGAATATTGAACAAGGAATTTCGAATTATGAGGTTTTTTATCCTATTAAGCGTTCCTCAAGATCAAATATTCTCTTATCCTTCAACGTTCATTATTCATTGTTCGATATTCGATATTTGACTCCTTCCTGTCTGACGGCAGACAACGAAAAAATATCAAAACAATTTAGCGCTTATGGGGCAATGCCCACCCTAACCCGAACGAGTCGGAAGAGTAACAAAATGGAAATTGTTTCTAGTTTCTAGTTTCGTGTTTCTAGTTTAATATTTAGATTTCAAACTCTAAACTCCAAACTCCAAACTCTAAACTCTAAACTCTAAACTCAAATATTTTTGCTGAAAATGTTAAAATTTAGCTCTGAAGATACTACTCGGCTCCCGGCTATCTCCCGATCATATCCCGGTATTTTTCTTTGTAGTATTCTTTGTTTTTCTCAAAATCATGCAGATGTTTTTTATATTCTTCTTGTCTTTTAAAATCTTCCGGAGACTGTCCTTCTCCACGGTCTCCTTCCCAGCCACCCAGGCGTTTAAATGCCTCTCCCTTTAGTTTGTTAATATCAATATTTTTTGTTAAGCCTTTAAGCTTTTCTGTACTTAATTCTCCCTCTGCAAATTCTGCCGTGGTCCTCTCTATAGCCTTTTCTATGTTTTTTGTAATAATCTTTTCCACGAGGTTAGGTAGGCCGCCGGTAATGTAGGTAAGTAAAACGGCTGTAACGAAACATATCCCGATAACGATTAATAGTGGTTTGAGCGTTTTTTTTAACTTTTTCCAGGGACTTCTCCTGTGTCGGTGTCTGTGGTGGGATACATGTCTTCTTTTTCCCCTGTTTACAGATGTATCCCGTGAATCATTTTCAAAACCAGGATTATCGGATATATCCATTTCTTTCCTCAGTTTATATTCTCAATATTTCGAACTGCCACAGTAACCCGCCAATCAGAAAAATTATCGATGTTGTAAGTAAAAAAACCTTTATCCACCACTTCCAATGCCGTGCTTTTTCTCCTGAAATTTCTTTAGACGCTTTTGTTTCGCTTAAGTACTTGATAAGTGATTTTATTTTCTCAAGGCACCGGCTGAGCCAGTTCCATTTCTCTCCCTTTATAAATGGCGGTATTAGC
Source organism: uncultured candidatus Brocadiaceae bacterium (assembly GCA_964589115.1). Taxonomy (GTDB): domain Bacteria; phylum Planctomycetota; class Brocadiia; order Brocadiales; family Brocadiaceae; genus JBDIVL01. Next base: position 5,922 of record CAZPUD010000061.1, read on the forward strand.
TTTTCTAGCATCCTCTTATACCATGGCAACTTTTCCTCTTTACTTACCTCCCCTCCGTAAGAATAGTACCGGTAATATCCGTAATGCTGGTAGTCAGAGCTGACTTCCGGTTTCAGTCCATTCAATACTATTCCGAGTACATTTGCTTTGACATGGTCCATTTGTGTCTTTGCCCGTTTTAAGGCGCCCCGGGCAATTTTTCCTACGCGGTATAAGATAATACTGCCGTCTACCTTGGAGCCCAGAATGATAGCATCGGTAGCCGGTAAAATGGGAGCGGTATCAAATATAACAACGTCATATGCTTCCTTTACCTGAGCTATAAATTCTGTCATCCGTTGTGAGTTGATGATTTCAGCCGGATTTGGCGGTATACTGCCGCATGTAATAATATTGAGATTGTCGAATCCGGGGGTAAGCATGATCTCTTCCATGCTGAGATTCCCCATCATAATATCAGTTACCGTTCGTATGGTTTCCTTCCAATCGTAGCTTCCAAGTACAACGTCACTTAATCCCGGCTCCCTTTCAATCCCAAAAAATCGGGAAATGACCGGTTTCCGCAGGTCTGCTTCCACCAGGAGCGTCTTGCTCCCAATTTGTGCAAAGGTAATTGCAAGGTTCACTGCCGCCGTGGATTTGCCTTCACCAGCAGAAGAACTGCTAAAAAGTATAGTCTTTATCCCTTTCTCCAGACATAAGAACTTAACACCTGTACGCAGGGTGCGAAAACTTTCTGATAGGGTGGATTTTGGGGCAAAATGGGTAATGAGCCTTGTATAGCGCTCAGGCAGGGTACCCCCCATCTCACTGATACCTTCTTTTGAGATCAGGGTTTCTTCAATTTCTTCCTGGCGTATGAAAGGGATTACACCCAGGACAGGTACGCCAAGAAACTCTTCAACATCCTCTATTGTACCAATAGAGGTATCCATCGTTTCAAAGATAAAGGCCATGACAAGGCCGAGAATCAAGCCTACCACCGTACCAATTGCCGCTGACCTTACGGTGGTAGGCGGATTTATAGGAGAATGGGGTTCGAGTGCAGGACGTACAATTGTAACCTCTTCTATCTTCTCCGCTTCGCTGATAAGTACTTCCTGTTGTTTTTCTTTAAGACCTGCATAAAGGTTCTTATTTACTACTAATTCATGTTCTATCCTTTCAAGTTCAAACCCTAGCTTTGGAAGGGCATTGAATTTTTCCTTTGTTTTTTTGATTTGATCAGAAAGAAATTGTTCCTTTTCCTGAAGCCTTTTTATCTGATCGTTGAGGTGATTTATCATATTTGACATTACCTTATCGATCTTCGCATCCATGATTTTAATTTCAGGATGATTTTCATTATAGTCCAGCAGTAACAGGTCTCTTTGAGCATAGAGGTCTACTAACTTTGTATTTAAACTGGAGAAAATAGTTCCTACCTTTTCTGCATAGAACCCTTCAACCTTTTCTTTTGGTAATGATTTTTGTCTCTTTAATTCTTCAATCAGGGTTTTAATTTCTGCCTTTTCCTGCTTTACATATTCATATTCTTTTTCCGATTCATTTAACAAACGGAGCGTTTCACTGGTTTGGATTTCAATAGTTACAAGCCTGTTTGTTTCCCTGAATGCACGTAAATTTTCCTGTGCAATGTTAACTTTCTCACCAATTACCTTCAATTGTTCTTCGATATATTTCTTTGCCTCAATGATCCGCTTGTTTTTTTCCAGGGTATTTTGTTCTTTGTAAACCTCTGCAACTGTGTTGGCTAATTGCTGTGCAAACTTAGGGTCACCATCCACGACTTCGATATTAATTATATTAGTGTATCCCTCTATTGATGTACTGACCTGATTTCTTATTCCAAGTACCCGATTGATATATCGAGCCTCTTTCCGGATTTCATCGGGTGTCAGTTTTTCATCAATTAATCCCATCTTTTTTGCCACAAACTCCATAATCGGTATGCTTTTAATAACCGCCGCCTGTGTATCAAGATTACTGGTTTCCCCGTAAGTGAGGGTTTCCAGGTAAAGGCCTGCCATTGTGGCACTTTTCTCAATTTTGACGCTTGATGCAGCCCGATAAAGAGGTGTTGGCTTTTGAAGGGTAGCAAATAGAAAACTAAAAAAACCTAATGAAATGGCAGCAAAGATGACAATGATCTTCCGTTTCCGGAGAACCCGCAGGTAATCTCTTAAGTTCAGTTCATATTGTGCCATGTGTTTTTGTTTACCGTTTTATTTGCTCTGTACTGTAATGACAGGTGTTGACGATACCCCTTCTACACCCGTTGGGCGTGCACCCGTGTTAAGTATCCCGATTCCGCCTGTTGTATATAAGTCCCTGTAAATAGCCGGATAAGTCAATGCATTGAGTACCGGTAAGATTTGAGAAAATGCATGACTGAATTTGCCTAATGTTGTGGTTGGTATATATATGACGTCGCCATCCTTAAGTACTACATTTAATTTCATATCCGATTTATTGATGAGTCTATTGAGATCGAGGGGTATTACCTGCGGATTATTTATATCTCCGCGTACGATTCGGGCATGGCTTAGCTTCGCCATATTGGTTAAACCCTGTGCCCTGCTTAGTGCCTCTAATACGGTAAGGTCTGTTTTTGATTCAATTAAACTTGGAAATTTTACTTCTCCAAGCACGTAAACCCTGCTTTTAACAAGCTGTTCCTCTATATAAGCATGCTGCTGAGGGATAATGATCCGGTCTTCATTTTCAAGAATTATATCGTGATTTTCTCCGGCCTGCGTAAGCATCTTATTCAGGTTAATATAATAAACCTTTCCACCCCTTGTTAATTCCACCCGGTTTAAATCGGCTCTTGTTGTATAACCACCTACAGCTACCAGCTTTTTTAAGAGTGTTACCTTGCTTCTCAGAGGATAGACACCCGGTCCTGATTGTGGTAATCCCTCAATCCTGGATATCTCTCCCAGGAGGAAAACCTTTTTACTATTATATTCCCGCACTACAATAGTAATTCTTGGCCTTTTAACATATACCTCCAGGAGTTTTGAAATTTCACTTGCTATTTCTGATGAAGTTCGTCCAACGACCTGTACATTATCCAAAAAGGAATAAGAAATCTTTCCACTAGGCGGCACCTTAATATCTACAGATTCCTGCCCGCTTGCCTTCAGCATGGATATAGTAATAATATCTCCTACTCCAATGATATAATCGGGAAAACCTTCAATATCTTTATATACCCTGTTTTGTTCAAAACTTGGTATTTCCTCCAATGGCGTTTCTTTTATCTGTTTCCCGGCATCAGGTTTTTGTAATAATCCAAAGAGTGTTGTTGGGATATCCTTATTTTCCATTGTATTTTTTGATGATGAAGAAGCGCATCCGATAAAAATTGCCAAACATAAAATAGTGATAGATATCTTTCTCATTTTACCTACCTCATATTTGTCGTTTTTAATTTGATTGTTACACTTTGTTAAGGTTGCTGCTGGCTTATTTCCCGGCTCTTTATAAAAAGAGCTTACCAGGAGTGAAATAAGTAGGAGAAATATATCATAAGCGGATGGCAAAATCCAAGTATTTGTGACATTTTTTGTGTAGATTTGGTAACAGACACATGGAGCATGCAAAACGTTCCGGTTCAATCGTGGATGATTGAACCAACACCAGGATAAATAACTAAATGGTTGAATGGCTAAATGGCTATTACCATATAATCATTTAACTATTCACTAACTACTATTCACTATTCACTGTTTTCAACACTGCAGATAAGGCATGTACGTTCCTTGATTGGTTTACCGAAGAGAAATATTTCGTTAATGTAGTCCGGGCATGAGGCACATCTTATATCCTTTTGCAAAATAGGATTTCTTCCATAATACCCTAATGCTTCTATTTTTGCTCGAATGAATTCCCGCCTCCTTTCAAACTCATAAAAGACCTCTAAAAATGCCTGAATATCAAAACGTTTCGCTGCGACCATAATTATAGGATGTTCCACTTCTGATTCCGATGTGCCGAGATATTTTTTGTCGCTAATTCTTGCGTAAAGCACTAAAGCGTTCTTCCTGCTTTTTGTATCTACTTTGAATATTGTATGGCCTTCTCTTTTTAATAATGTATGCTTTACATAGTTAGCATGAAGATATTTTCCTAGTTTTTGTTCTATAAAGGACTTCGTAAAGTCTTCGTTAAAACATATCCTGTAAAGTATGTATTTCACATCGGGCATATTTCCAGGATTGAGAATAAATTCCTTAATCCTGAATCCATGACAGTGTTTTTGTACTGTATCAATTTTTTTGGATAGGATATCACGGTTTAATAATTCTTTTACACCATTTTCTGACAAAAATGCCAAATCGTAGACGTTGGTACCGTAGGTAAAATCACTTGCAGGTTTATCTTCGGTAAAATCCCTTAGATGTCCGGACAATGTGTGATAATATGGTACAGTTTCTGGTAATGCAAGCATTAGAGAGCGTGCGACAGCAACCCCGATAAATCTTTTTGGAACCAAACGCATCTCCGGGTCAACTTCTACAACTGCCCGCAGTATAAGCGGGTTTCTTTTCCTGTCTGCAATCCTGTGAAGTTCTTCCAGAAGAAAGGGTTGAGACTGCTTATGTTGAGTGATTTTTTTGATATGAGTAACCGTTGGACACGCCCCGCAGCCGAGACACTGTGCTTCTACCTGCGGACGGCCCAGGCAGTATTCCCGTTCTGCAAAATGAATAGAGCGTTCATACTCTTCCCATAAAAATTTTTTTGAAATGCCCAGATCAATATCATCCCAGGGGAAAACATCATCTTTTCTTTTTGCCCGAAAGTAATTATTCTCCGATAATCCTAACTCCTGGAGATAGGTGCGCCAGTTCTTCAGTACCTGCCTGGGTACCGTATTATAGTACAGAAAACCATCTGTAATTGACGATCGGATAAGGGCTGGAGTTAACCTCCTGTCACCCATTGCTATGAGCTGCATCAGCCAGGTTTCTTCATAAGCAGCGCTTTCCCGGAATTCCGTACCGTGATATTTGCAGATATGCTCGACTTCCCTCCGTATCTTTCTTTTATCCTCAATAGCCGTTAGGCATGAGTGGAATTGCAGCGGGGTATGAGGCGGGTAATATAGCGGAGTCAGACTAAAAATAATACGTACATTGCGGCCTGACAGGTTTTTTAAATCACTAAGGCCTTTTACAAATCTTCCAAATTCCAAAAAATCTTCTTTTTTTTCCAGTCCCGTACCTATAAGAAAAATCTTTAATTCTCTTATGCCTCTTTCAAATAAGAACCCGCAGGCCTTGAGGATTTGCTCTTCCGTAAGATTTTTATGCAGGTAACGGCGAAGTCTTTCGCTGATACCTTCCATGCCGCAGCTAATCGTAGTCTTTCCGATTATTTGAAGTACTTCTGCAAGAAACCGGTCTGTTGATAACAGGTCAAATCGCTGGCTCTTCAAACTTATATTTGCTATTTCTCCGTAAAGAGATAGAATAAGCGGATATAATTCTGAATGGGTATTGAAATTAAAACTTAAGAGGTTGACGGTATCAAGTCCTTGTCGGGCTTTTGCGGTTCTTAACTCCTCTAAAAGCCTCGATAAGGACCGTTCACGGTATGGTTTCCTTTCCCAGCTCTCAGCGCAGAACGCACAAAAGCAAGGGCATCCATTGCTGATCTGTAAACTTCCAACACCGAGATTTTCCGTATCATACCATATAGGTTCGGATTCCATGGTCTTTACCTGGTTAAGATCATATACGACGGCACCTTTTACCGGATACGCTGCGTGTGGTTCTTTCGGTATAATCTCTGTGATATTCCCTTTAGCCTGTTCATGCCCATGATTTACATCTTTTTCTTCCCCTTTATCATGTATTGATGATTCCGGATGACTTATAACTGGTTTGTAGCAGTGTTCGTATTTATCCGGTTCATAAAATCCATCTACCTTTCCGTGACAGGCATTTAAAATTTCAGTCTTATTCATGCCTGATGATTTCCCTCTTTTAACGATCTCTAAAAATTGTTTTATTGAATATTCCCCTTCACCGATAAGCACGGCGTCTACGAGTCCGTGATCGTTTCCGAATCCCTGTTCCTTTATAGGACCGTGCAGCAGAGATGTTACTGCAGCGTTGGTACCTCCAAGAATAATAAGCGGGATATCAGGGCGCATCATGCGATTATTTTTGAAGAGCGGGATACCTGAAAAATGTAAAAGTTTTGGAAGGTTAAGTAATTCCAGTACAAATGAATTGCTGATGCCGAGCACATCAAACGCACATGGCGGTTCCTTCGAGGTTGTACCGGTCCAGAGAGGAATTTTTGAAGTAGTCATTATCTCAGTATCTTTAGGTGGTGGTAAAAAGGCAAAATCGGTAAAGATACCGTTAATCTCCTGAGCAATTTGGGCTACTATGGAATGAGAGATGGAAGCCGATACGTCGCGGTATGTGGATAATCTGCAGATCAGGAATCGCAGCTTTGCCTGAGTGAATAAAGCAGGATCCATGGTGTTCGGTTCTCTGCCCTTAAACCATAATCCACCCAGTGAGAGTAAATAATAATTCTTATTATACCACTTTTTGATCTCCTGGGAGGATTTTAAGCAGTCGTAGTGTTTTATATCGAACATCAGGTATTGACGAGATCTTTATCTGCGGCGGGCAGTTTTTCTTTCACTTGCCATTTATATTCTATTATGTACCATAAGAAACCTGCTGCGATTGCACCGGTCGTATCCGCCAGCCAGTCAAAAACATCTACTGTACGATGTGGTGTAAAAAATTGGTGAAATTCATCTGACAGACCGTAGAGTGAGGTAATACCAACTGCCATGATGATCTTATATATCCCTTTCTTTCCGATTTGAGCAGAGGAAAACAGCCAGCAGATCATAAGGCATAAGAGGCCAAATTCTGCAAAGTGAATGAATTTATCAGTATTATAAGGTAATGGTACGGAAAAATCGTTGGAAGATGCTGAGTATATCAGGCAGGAATAAACTATGGTCAGTATGCATTTAATAACCCAGTATACTTTAATCTTGGGGATCGTCATTTCCAACTCCTTTAAAAATGCGGAGCCAGTATTGGATCTCATCTGCAGAAGGCCCCTGGTATTTAGAAAGTGGCTCGTCAATAGTATGGCGTTTTTTACTCTTTTTCTCTCCTTTTACTAGGTGCGTTTTTTTTACCGTTGTTTTTTCTTCTTCAGGAGGAAGGTTCTTAAAAATGTCCTTCCAGTATTTTGCATCATTTTCTGAAGGTCCCTTCCTTTTATATTCTGGCTCGTCGGATTTGGTTTTTTTATCTTTATTAAGAATCTCGGAGATTTCTTTATATAATATCCTGGGTTCAATAATCTGACAACCGCATTTTTTCACATGCCTTTTTATATCATTATCATAAGTTACAATACAAACGTCCCTGGGATTTTTACACAAGCTGGTAATTTTTTTAATTTCAGTATCGGCATCGATACCTGGTTTTGAATAAATTACCGTAATACCGGAATGGCTCTGTTCTTTCGGTGCAATAACGTTGGCGCGGGTACCATCAAATACTACAATTATATCATAATGTTTATTTTTCTTATATTGGGAGAGTAGATGAATTAAATAATCCCGTACAGGTTCAATATGGTTCACTCCTACATGCTTTTCCAGTTCCGGCACGGTAAAAATAAAATTGTAGCCATCAATAACAATTAACATACGATCTGACAATTATCAACAATAATTTTTCCGCCAACGATGGTTGTCACAACCTGCCCGGTAAGCTTCCAGCCATTGAAAGGGCAGTTTCTCGCTTTGGATTCAAATTTTTCAACTTCAACAGTCCATTCCCTGTTCATATCAATAATAGCAATATCTGCAGGCATACCCGGTGCTAAACTACCTCCATTAATCTTAAATATCTTTGCAGGATTCGTGGACATTTTTTGGATGATATCTTTTAAGGTAATGATGCCGGGGTGGACGAGTTTTGTAAGGATAACACCGAGCGCAGTTTCAAGTCCCACAATACCTGACGCGCCGTTTTTTATGTCCTTGCCGGTATGAGGGGCATGATCTGTAGCAATAACATCGATAACATTATTTAACAAACCTCTCTGGATCGCTTCAACGTCTTCATGGGAGCGTAAAGGAGGATTAGTCTTTGGAATGCTGCCATTTGCATTTTTGTAGTTTTCATCTAATAACAAATGGTGTGGAGTAACTTCACAGGTAATTTTTCCAATACCCCTCTCTTTTGCTTGTTGAATAACTTCTAAAGAATTTTTCAGGCTAACGTGAGAAATATGCAAAGTACCTTTCGCCTGTTCGGTACAGTTAATTTCACGGATGATAAAGTCTGTTTCATGACAAAATGGTTTACCCGGGAAGCATGCCACGTTTGCGTTTCCCATCGCCTTATCTAAAGAGGTTTGTGAATCCTCACAGTGGGGGCTTATAACCATATTACTCCGTGCTGCCAGTTCGCAGGCCGTTTTTATCAGTGACTCATAGAAGACTGGATTGCCGTCGTCTGATAATGCCCTCACCCGTCTGTCTTTTGACAGCTTTTCAATATCCGTTAATTCCTCACCCAATAATCCTTTTGTAATGCATGCCTTCGTATAGATATTCACAATGCTTTTCCGGCAAACCCTTTCCATTAAGGATTCTACCATTTCCAGCGAATCGATAGGAGGGATAGTGTTAGGTTCGCATATGAGAGTTGTGTAGCCTCCCTTTGCTGCAGCACGGGAGCCTGTTTCTATGGTTTCTTTATATTCCAAACCCGGCTCACGAAGATGAACATGGCAGTCTATTAGTCCCGGAATTACATATTTATTGGCTGCATCGATTACTCTTGCATTACTATTTGCCGTGATACCCTTTGAAATTGTTTTGACCTTGCCATCCTCGATAAGGATATCTGCATGATCGTTTAATCCTGTTGCGGGATCTACAACATGCCCGCCTTTTATTAATACTTCATTGCCTGTCATTTTATATTTGCTCCAAATAACCTGATTTTATAGGAATTTTCATTTTTATTTAAGCGGGTTTGCTAACGGTAGCATGCATAAAATCCCCCTTTGTTAATGGGAACTTCATAAGGTATAACTTGATTGTATTTGTGGATTCGGCGTAAAAACCAGCGCCTTAATTCACACCACTCATAACTATCTATCAATAAATTATATAAAGAATTACAGAAAATCCCTCAAGGGGCACTGTTCACAGTACTTTTTCGGCCTACAAAATAACTTTCCTATATTTACTAAAAGGGCGTGGTATTCGTTGAACAATTTTACGTCTTTCGGCAGGTTATCTTCAAAGAAGGCCTTCATTTCATCGTAGGTAGTTTCTTCAGGAAAAAAACCATGCCGGGAAAAGATTCTATAGGTATAAGCATCTACTACAAATGTGGGAAAATTTCCGGCATAGAGTAGTATAGAATCTGCTGTTTCCGGGCCAATTCCTTTTATTGCAAGCAATTCAGCCCGCAGCGTTTGCAAGTCCCGTGCAAACATTTTATGGAGCTTACCCCCGTAGTTTGAAAATAACCAGTTGATGAACGTTTTGACCCGCCCTGCCTTGATATTATAAAAGCCAGAAGGACGAACAAGCTGTGCTAATTCTGTCATATCTAGTCCATTTATTCCTTCCGGGGAAAGTTTTCCGGCAGTCTTAAGATTTTTGATGGCCTTCTCAACGTTAGACCAATTGGTATTCTGTGTTAATATAGCACCGATAATAATCTCAAAAGGCGTTTCTCCCGGCCACCACTGCTGCGGGCCGAGGGTATCAATCATCCTTTGGTACATTTGTAAGAGGGTTTTGTTTTTACTCATCTCCTATACCAAGTTTCGAGAGAATACCCATTCTCAGCAGGGGCAGCATGATCTCATGATGTCCGGTTATTGCATACCCATGCCGGGTAGGCCTTTTTAAAACATTCGTCTGCGGCCTGTAATGCTGAATCATATCCAGATTTACCGTCACAAAGTTATCTACCTTATGCCCTAAGTTCCTTGCGATGCAAATAGCTTTCAGAAAGACTTCCGGCATAATAACGGCAGAGCCCGCATTAATCCATACTCCACCTTCGAGTGCTGAAACTACAGAGGCAAGGATTTTAAAGTCGATGTGGCTTGATTCTCCCAGATCTTTTCCGGAAATGTTGGGATGCATGTGAATTGTATCTGTTCCGAGCGCAACATGAACTGTAATTGGTATATTCAACTCTGCACCACGGGCTAGTAAGCTAAGTTCATTATACTGGTTTTTCTCTTCCAGAACCTTATCTCCCAGTGCCCGTCCGAGACCAATATTCTCATGTGTCCCCCTTGCAGATGCCGCTTGAAATACAGCCGCGGTCTCCTTTGCCATACCAAAACTGCCGTCCTTTAGGCTTGCTGCTACATCTTCCGAGGTTGCTCCGATAAGTGAAATCTCGTAATCATGTATGGCGGCAGCACCATTCATAGCAAGCGCAGTTATTATACGGCGCTCCATGAGATCTATAATCAACGGTGAAAGGCCGCACTTTATCACGTGCGCACCAAGGGCCATTACAACAGGGCGTTTCTTTTGATATGCCTGGACTATTGCATCTGTCACCTTTCGTAAATTCGCTGAAGCTAATATTTCCGGTAAGGATTCAAAAAAGGCATGCATTCCATCTGAAGGTAAGACAGGCTTGGCAAACAGGTTAATATTTGAAAGGTTCTTTCGCTCCTTTATTGAATACGTTTTAATTCCATGGAGATCCAGGGGTTTAAAAGAATTGGTCTCATTGCTCATGCTTATTTTACCAGCCCTGTTCCTTTTTCGAAGGTTATGGAGCAAGGATTGCATCAACAGGACAGGCCCCTACACAATTGCCGCAATCGGTGCAGAGATCCGTACTAATCACCCTTTTGTCTCCTGATTCTGATATAGCGTTTACGGAACA
>CAZPUD010000062.1:0-16855 GCA_964589115.1 uncultured candidatus Brocadiaceae bacterium
CGATTGTATCGATGTTTCGGGAGTATTGTGCAAATGGTATCTTCTGTGTCCTGATACCATACAGGGCTCACAGTGCCGCTACGCTCATTGCAATTGGCGCAGATGAGATCGTGATGACGAAAAAGGCAGAATTGGGTCCAATCGATATAACTATTAATAACGGGCCATATAATCCAAAAGATGAAAAGACAAGCGATCGCCTGCCGATTTCAGTAGAAGATGTAACTGGCTATTTTGACCTCCTTGACAAGGTTGGCTGTGGAAGACCTGAAGAGAAGATGCGGGGTTTTGACTCTCTTACCAGTAAGGTTCATCCGATGGCACTTGGAATGGTAAGCAGAATACTTGAACAAACCGAGCTGGTAGCACTGCGTGTACTGGGTACACGGTGTAAACCTTTTAACGAGGAAAAAAACCAGATGATCGTACGCAGGCTTTCAGAGATATATTCTCACAGCCACACGATAAGCAGGACGGAGGCTGTACAGCAGCTTGGATTGGATCACATAGTTAATGCTGAAGATGCAGGGATTTCAGAAGAATTGTGGTTACTTTATGAGGAATATAATGAACTGTTTCAGTTAGATAAACCTTTCTTGCCTGAAGAACACATTATTGCAAACAATATTGAAGAGAATACGTGGGAAGGTTTAAACCTTGCGTGCATCGAAAGTATGAAGAGATTCGATATCTATCGAAAGAGCCTTACAGTTCGCAGGCTGAGGCAGAGTCAGCCTCAGGTTACACTGAATGTCAGCAATATCTCATTTCCAACAATTAATATTCCCGATTTGCCACCGGAGGTAACTCCGGAACATATACGACAAATTGTCGAGAAAATCGTTTCCACTCAATTTCAATCTATCGTAAACAACGCAGCGCGAGCTGCCGTCAGTGAGTTTCTCAAGGCGCTGCCGTCAGCAGGTTTTGAGCATATTTCATTCAATAGTGGTTGGTTAAAGGAGGATTAAAATGAAGAATAAGAATTCTTGGACGGCTATTATAAAACCAGACGACGTTTTTAACAATCTTGCGGCTTTTGCAGGACAATGGAATACCGGTGTCGATGTAAAAATTAATATTCCTCATCAAACATTAGAGGGGCCTGTCATCGTTAAGAGTTTTAAGGAATATCCAAAAAAATAGGCACTTAGCGCCTATATATTGACAAAATTTCGATATACAGAAGCGTCTAAATCCTAATATCAAAATCCGAAACAAATCCTAAATTCTAATGTTTGAATGACCAAAACATACAGGAACCACAGATTACACAGATTTCACAGATAAAAACTTAAAGTTAGTAAACGAGTAAATGTGTGGATGGGTAAATGTGTATTTAACCCATCACTCATCTACCAAAATCTGTGCCATCTGTGGAATCTGTGGTTTCAAGTATTTATTTGAATTTTTGGTCATTTGAATTTGTTTCGGATTTAGTGTTTCGGATTTCGGCTTTTCCGATTCGTTCGTATTAGGAATTGGGTATCTCATTTTTATTTGACCAAACCGTAAAATTCTCATATACTACGATCTCGTATTTCCCTGATTAATATTTTAAAAATAACCGAATAAGGATTTTACCTTTTATTATAGAAAATGAACGAGTTACATATTACAAAGATTTCAAATGAACTTAATCTGTTACCGAAACAAGTCAGAGCAACCGCCTTGCTTCTTCATGAGGGTTCTACCGTTCCATTTATCGCCCGATACAGAAAGGAGGCCACTGGCAGCCTCGACGAGGTTGCTATTACCACAATTCGCGATCGCTTAAGTGCGTTATTGGAACTGGACAAACGGCGTGAGGCTATTCTGAAGTCCCTACAGGAACGCGGACAGCTTACCGATGAACTAAAAGAAAAAATTGAAGCGGCTGAATCCCTTGCAGTCCTGGAAGATATCTATCTTCCTTATAGGCCTAAACGTCGTACACGTGCCACTATCGCAAAAGAGAAAGGGCTTGAACCTTTGGCAGAACGTATCTATGCCCAATCCGATATGGATTTGACAGCAGAGGCGTCCTCTTTTATCAATGAGGAGAAAGGTGTTAACTCCTATGAAGATGCCTTGTCTGGTGCACGTGATATTATTGCCGAGTGGATAAACGAGGATCAGCTTGCCCGTACAAAAATGCGTGACCTGTATATGAGTGACGGGGTTTTTCAATCGAAGGTGATTTCTGGCAAGGAAGAAGAAGGAATAAAATATAAGGATTATTTCAATTGTGAAGAGCCTGTTAATAAAGCCCCCTCTCATAGAATTCTGGCCATGAGGCGCGGTGAGAATGAGGGGTTTCTGTCCTTGCACATCTATCCTCCTGAGGATAAGGCATTAACCATACTTGAAACTCTTTTTGTTAAAGGAGCCGGACCGGCTTCACAACAAGTGAAGATGGCTGTTCATGACAGCTACAAGAGGCTTTTATCTCCATCAATGGAAACGGAAATACGCCTCCTGACAAAGGAATCTGCGGAAAAAGATGCTATTAAAGTATTCGCAGAGAACCTTCGTCAACTCCTTCTTGCCCCGCCCCTTGGACAGAAGAATATCCTTTCTATAGACCCCGGTTTTCGCACAGGATGTAAGATCGTATGCCTTGACAGGCAGGGAAAATTACTGCATACAGATACCATATTTCCTCATCAGTCGAAAAAAGATGCGGACGAGGCTGTTTTAAAGATTACCGATATGTGTGAGCGTTTTGATATAGAGGCTATTGCTGTAGGAAACGGCACTGCCGGAAGGGAAACGGAATCGTTCATCCGTACAATTCATTTCCCAAGAAATATTCAGGTTGTGATGGTTAATGAGAGCGGTGCATCGGTGTATTCTGCTTCAGAAATTGCTCGGGAGGAATTTCCTGATTACGATGTAACGGTGCGCGGCTCTGTATCGATTGGCAGGCGCCTTATGGACCCTCTTGCAGAGCTGGTAAAGATAGACCCGAGATCGATTGGTGTTGGACAATACCAGCATGACGTTGACCAGGGCGCTCTGAAAAAGAGCCTTGATGAAGTAGTCATGAGTTGTGTAAACATGGTTGGTGTAGAGGTGAATACCGCCAGTAAGGAACTCCTGATGTATGTTTCGGGTCTTGGACCTCAACTAGCGGGAAATATTGTAAAATACCGGAATGAGCACGGTCCGTTTACATCAAGGGAAGAGCTGAGAAAGGTTCCCAGATTGGGCCCTCATGCCTTTGAACAATCTGCAGGTTTCCTGCGTATCAGGAACGGGGAAAACCTGTTAGATAGAAGTGCCGTACACCCTGAAAGTTATCCCCTTGTAGATGCTATGGCAAAGGATATGAAATGTTCTGTTCTTGATTTAATGCAGAACGAAAAATTCAGGAAGGGTATCGATCTTAAGAAATATGTAACGGATACAGTTGGTATTCCCACATTGAGCGATATTATGTCGGAGTTGTCCATGCCCGGCCGTGACCCCAGGGATAAATTTGAATCGTTTGGATTTGCAGAGGGCATTATGAAGATTGAGGATGTAACACCTGGTATGAGACTTTCTGGTATCATTACCAATATCACGGCATTTGGCGCCTTTGTAGATATAGGGGTTCATCAGGATGGGCTTGTACATATTAGTGAACTTGCTGATTCCTTTGTAAAAAATCCCAACGATGTCGTTAAGGTACATCAAAAGGTAACTGTTACCGTACTCAATGTAGATCTGCAGAGGAGAAGGATTTCACTCTCCTTAAAAAATAAGGAAAAGCAGAAAAATTAGCACTTTTCAAGGTATTTTTCCATGCCTGGCAAAACCGTGTAGCTCTGGCTCTTGTATATGTCTAATGGCAGGATAAACTTCCAAACTACATTTTTCAATATAAAGCCTGTCTGAGAACTAAGATTATCACTCCGGATTAAGTCAATTAAAAACAAAAAGGAAGCGTTTTAGATATACTATTTTCTCTATATGTCGGTATATCTTTTGCTACATTTTGAATAATTAGTGTAATGAGCAAGCACATTGCAGCAGAGCTATAACCAAGATTCCAGGCATGGAGTATTGGAGTGATGGATTGTTGTTGTGAAAAAACTCCATTACTCCATATTTGCTATTATGGATTTACAAATAGCATAAAAACCTACAAAAAAGAATTTTAACAGATTAATAATATAGACCTATGACTAATCCTGACCCACGCATTTCTATTGTCATTGTGACACGAAATCGTATTGCAAGTCTTCTCAATACGTTAACCCAGCTTTATAATCTTACAGAATGTCCACAGATTATTGTGGTTGATAATGGTTCCTCGGATGGTACAACAGACAGTATCCGGTTTTACTACCCGCAAGTAAAGATCATATCATTATCAAAAAACCTTGGGCCTGCAGGGCGAAATGTCGGTGTCAATCATACAGAATGTCCGTATGTAGCCTTTAGTGATGACGATTCATGGTGGGCTTCCGGGTCACTTGCAATGGCAGCCGATCTTTTTGATAAATATCCACGGTTGGCTCTTATTGCAGCAAAGATTTTAGTCGGGAAAGAACAAAAAGTGGATTCTACATGTATAGAGATGGCCATGGGAAAACTGCCTTTTTCCCCTGATGCCCCGGGTTTTCCAATCTTAGGCTTTCTTGCTTGTGGGGCCGTCGTTCGCAGGTCAGCATACCTTTCTGTGGGAGGGTATGAGACACGGTTCGGTATTGGAGGTGAGGAAAGTTTGTTAGCTATGGACCTTGCAGCAAATGGATGGCATTTATCTTATGTAGAAGATATCACTGCATATCACTTCCCATCGCCGATTCGGAATCATGGTAACCGGCTACGTAGTGAAGTAAGAAATACTTTATTAACTGCGTGGCTTAGACGACCATTAGGTTTTGCTCTTTGTAAAACAATTGGTTTTCTAAAGCCCGCAATTCGTGATCCTCATACATGTGCCGGATTGTTTGATGCTTTAACAAAATTAGTTTGGTTACTACGGTCACGTCAGCCTGCACCAAAACATGTTGAAGCCGCACTCAGGATACTTGAGAAATAATGCATAAATAATGGTTGGTTCAATCTTTTAGATTGAACCATGTGTTTAGCATGTGCCTGTACGTTTTGATTTACTCATCCATACGAGATATGCAAAACGTTTCGGTTCAATCGTGGACAATTGAACCAACATGGAATTTTTTATCTGTGTAACAGGGAAAATAACGGATAACAGCAGACTAAATTGTTATAAGAAACAAGTTTGATATATCTGAGGTGTACCATGGGTAAACTATTTCCATTCTCTCTCAATAGCATATATTCCCTTTCTATTCGTACACTTGTTTTATCAATTTTTATGAAAGGTTGTGTATTAAATAATATGAAAGCAAACGAAAATAGCAACACGACAAAAATTCTTTCGAAGGAAACGGATATTTCTAATAAAAGAAAACCAAACCGGTTGGTTCATGAGAAAAGCCCATACCTGCAGCAGCATGCTTATAATCCTGTGGATTGGTATCCCTGGGGTGAAGAAGCATTTCAGAAGGCCGTTATAGAAGATAAACCTATTTTTCTTTCTATCGGCTACTCAACGTGTCATTGGTGTCATGTAATGGAATATGAGTCATTTGAGGATGAAGAGGTAGCAAAAATCTTGAATGAAAATTTTGTATCTATTAAGGTCGATAGAGAAGAACGTCCGGATTTAGATAATATCTATATGACCGTATGCCAGGCCATGACCGGCAGCGGCGGCTGGCCTTTGAGTATTTTTCTGACACCGCAGAAAAAGCCGTTTTTTGCAGGTACCTACTTCCCAAAAACGGAACGGTTTGGGAATCCCGGTTTCATAAATATTCTGAAAAAAATATCCGGTCTCTGGAAGACTGACAGAGAGAAAGTGGTTACATCCAGTGAACAGGTGACAAATGTACTGCAGTCCATGGCTGTCTCAAAGCCGGGTGAAATGTTAACCAGGGAAACTTTACAACGGGCATATGAACAATTAGAAAATAATTTTGATCCTGTATATGGTGGATTTGGCACGGCTCCGAAATTTCCAACACCACATAATTACACCTTTCTACTCCGATGGTGGAAACGGAGCAGTAATCACACAGCCTTAGGAATGGTTGAGAAAACATTGGAACGCATGGGTCGCGGTGGTATATACGATCAACTGGGAGGAGGATTTCATCGGTATTCTACTGATGAATACTGGCTCGTTCCACACTTCGAAAAGATGCTCTATGATCAGGCCTTACTGGCTATGGCATATACTGAGGCATATCAGGCTACCGGAAAGACGTTCTATGCTGATGTTGTAAAGGGAATCTTTACCTACGTCTTAAGGGATATGACCGCGCCGGAAGGCGGTTTCTATTCGGCTGAAGATGCTGACAGTGAGGGAGTAGAAGGTAAGTTTTATGTATGGACACCTGAAGAGATCATAAAGATTCTGGGCGAGAAAGAAGGGAAAATCTTCTGTGATTATTATGATGTATCAAGGGAAGGTAATTTTGAGGATAAGAATATCCTGCATGTGGATAAACCCTTAGATAGCTTTGCCAAACTTAGCGGTTTAAAAATTGAAGAACTCCAGATACTCTTGAACAACGCCCGGACAAAACTCTTTGCAGAAAGGGAGAAACGTGTTCATCCACATAAAGATGACAAAATACTCACTTCCTGGAACGGCTTAATGATTGCTGCATTGGCAAAAGGCGCTCAAGCCCTGCATGAACAGAAATATGCACAGGCAGCCGTGCGTGCGGCTGACTTTATCCTGAATACTTTGCGGCAGAGTGATGGGGCATTGCTGCGGCGTTATCGCCTGGGAGAGGCTTCTATCCCTGGCTATCTTGATGACTATGCATATTTTATATGGGGTTTACTGGAACTCTACGAGACGACATTCCAGGTAAAATATCTCAAGACAGCCGTGGATCTCAATAAGCAGGCGATAGATTACTTCTGGGATGAAAAGGGGGGTGGCATGTTCTTTAGTGGTAAAAAAAATGAAAAGCTTATAGCCCGGACAAAGGAAGTTTACGATGGCGCAATACCTTCAGGGAATTCAGTTGCGCTGTTAAATGCCCTGCGATTAGGCCGCATTACAGGAGATATAGAATTGGAAAAAATTTCAGAACAAATAATTAAATCCTTTGGAGAGACTGTAAATCAATATCCATCAGGTTATACCCAGTTTTTGTCTGCTGTCGATTTTGTGGTTGGGCCTACAAAAGAAATTGTCGTTGCAGGAGAACCTGATACGAGTGATACAAAACAAATACTTGCAGAAATATGGAAGCGATTCCTTCCCAGGAAGGTATTACTCCTGCACTCAATGAAAGATAAATCTATTGAAGAAATTGCTAAATTCGTAAAAGAGCAGAATACTATCAATGGGAAAGCAACAGTCTATATTTGCGAAAATTATGCCTGCAAGACCCCTGCTACTGATATAAATACTATAATACAGTTACTTGGGGAACACTGAAATTTGCGTAACAGTTAAATAATATTGCATGCCCATAAATATTATAGTATAGTGTTAGCCTGTAATTGTATTTTATTAGATGATTTTTTTCCCTCCTATTATTCCAAAAATTATATAATAGTGGGAGCGATTTCACTATATTTTGTTGTACGATGGTTAATTTACTTTTGTTTTTTGTCTGTTTTTTTTCGGCAATAGTATGGTTAATACTCTTACTTATGCCTATACGATGGAGAATGACAGAAGGATGGGAGGCTATTCATTCTTCGGACACAACTCTTCCTCAATGGCCAAGCTTGTCTGTAATCGTTCCGGCGCGTAACGAAAGCTCATCCCTTCCCCTAACATTACCATCATGGTTAAACCAGGATTATCCTGGTTTGGAAATCATACTTATAGACGATGAATCAAGTGATGGAACATCAGAGTGTGCAAGAGGTATTGCAGAACAACATAAACGCACTATACGTATTCTCAGGGGTACTCCGCTTCCGCCCGGCTGGACCGGAAAACTATGGGCACTTCAACAAGGGGTAAATGCCTCTTCCGGAGATATGATAAGTAAATGAAAACCGGACTCATTGTAAAATTCTGGGGCGTGAGAGGGTCAATTCCAACTCCAGGGGCTCATTACATAAAGTATGGAGGAAATACCCCCTGTGTAGAAGTAAGGCTTCCGAATGATTTATTGTTTATTTTTGATGCAGGTACAGGTATCAGAGAGTTGGGAAGAAATATCATGAGTAGGGGAATGGAAAAGGTTAGGGCTTATATATTCCTCAGCCACTTCCATTGGGATCATATACAGGGCCTGCCTTTCTTCTTACCTTCGTATATTAAGGGAAACGAGATTACTATCCTTGGTATGGATATGGAAGAGATAAAATTAGATAAGATTTTGTCTACCCAAATGGAAAGTATATATTTTCCAGTTAAATTAACATCTTTATCGGCGCACATTAAATTCCTGGTGCTTACGGATGGAAGTAGCATTATTGAGGGGGCAAAGGTAGATACAATGTATATCAATCATCCTGGTAAAGCTATGGGTTACGTAATAACTTTTGAAGGAACAAAGATCTGTTATTTTACAGATAATGAGATTGTGCCGGCATCTGTAGCAGGAAAGTCTGTGTCGAAATATAAATCCGGTGTTAGAGAAAAAATCTTAGCGCTAATAAGTGATGCGGATTTACTGATCCATGATGCACAATATACAGATGAAGAATATAAAACTAGAGTTGGTTGGGGACATTCGCCAATTTCTGAAGTGTTGAAACTTGCCAGGGATGGTAGAGTAAGCAAATTAGCACTTTTCCACCATGATCCAGATCACATCGATGAACAGATTGACATTCTTTCTGCCAACTGTATGGAATGTTTGAGCGATTCTTCTGATAGTATAGAATGTTTTGCCGCACATGAGGGTAAGGAACTCCATTTTTAATCGAAATAATTCCTAAATTCTGATGTTTGAATGTCCAAAATATACAGGAACCACAGATTACACAGGTTCACAGGGCTAGGTAAACACGAGGGACGATAGATGAGAGACGAAAAACCGTCCGTCGTCCATCGTCTCTCGTCCCTCGTGTTTTTTCTATTAGAAAAATCCTTTCTGTCATCTGTGTTCTATTTTGGTTGTAGCTTCGCCACGCTATGAAATCTATGGTTTAGGATTTCGTGTTTCAAATTTTAGCTTTTCCGACTCGTTCGGGTTAGATTACAATGAGAAGAATATCTATAAACAAAGCACAGCCAGGTATGAGGCTTGGCAAAGCAATTTATGGGGATAATTATGAAATATTATTAAACCGGGGAGTAGTATTATCAAGTGACTATATAAAAAGGTTGAAAAACAGGGGGTTTACCAGGATTTATATTGAAGATGAGGATACGGCAGATATTATTCTTGAAGACCCCATATCTGATAAAATCCGGATTATGGCCACAAAAGATATTCTTAAAACATACAAGGTGACCCAGTCTTCTATTGTAAATATAGAAGCGGATACAAGCGAAGCCATTATTAAAAGTATAAATACACCTAAATTCAAAAAGACCTTCCATGAAAGCCAGGCCTTTAAACAACTCTGTAATGGTATTAATGACTTTATTGATGAAATTGTAAACCAGGATATTTTATCTGGTTTGCAGTCAATAAAAAGTTTTGATAATTATACCTATGAGCATTCCATAGATACTGCCGTTCTCTCTGTAATCATTGCAAAGAGATTAAACCTTAGTAAAGAAAGGCTGAGGCAAATTGCCGTTGGCGAATTTCTTCATGATATTGGAAAGATATTTATAGATGATAAGATAATAAACAAGGCCGGTAAGTTAACACCGGAGGAATTCGAACAGATAAAACAACATACTATCTACGGTTATGAATTACTTAAAGATATCAATAAAATTGAAACCGTTTCTGCACATATTCCTTTTCAACATCATGAGAGGCAGGATGGCAAAGGTTATCCCAGGGGTTTGAAGGGTACTAACAAGATTGATGCTTGTAGTATTGTCTATACGGATCAGGATAAAATGGTTATGGTTGCTGAGATTGCAGCATTGGCAGATTTTTATGATGCCTGTATTTCTGACAGACCATATCGTAAAGGATTACCTCCTGATCTAGTATATGAACTTATAAAAGACGGGGCCGGATCACAATTTAACAGGGAATTGGTGGATTGTTTCCTGACTATAGTACCAAAATATCCGGTAGGCTTCGAAGTTAGGATTAAGAGCGGGGTATATAAAAATTTTACAGGGGTTGTATCAGCGTTAAATATACACCAGCTCTCCAGACCTAAAATAAGGTTACTTAATGATGATAAGAAAAATAAAGTTAAATCTATCGACATAGATTTAACTTCTTATAGTGGACAGATAGATATGGAATGTATTAGCTAATATACCTTTCTGGTAGCTATACCAGTTGTTACAGCGGCATCGATAACTGCACTGGCTACGCTTTTATGTATCTTTTCATTGAATACGCTTGGAATGATATAGTCTTCGGATAGATGGTCCTCCTCGATAACATTCGCAATGGCATAAGCTGCTGCTATCTTCATTTCATCGTTAATTACGGTTGCACCAATGTCTAAAGCTCCTCTAAAGATCCCTGGAAAACAAAGCACGTTATTGATCTGATTATGATAATCAGACCGGCCAGTAGCAATAACCCTTGCGATACCCTCAATCAAATCTGGCTCGATCTCCGGATTGGGGTTCGCCATGGCAAATACGATGGAGTCTTTATTCATTGTTTTTACCATATCCGGTGAAATAATATTAGGACCTGAAACACCAATAAAGACATCCTTTCCCTTCATGGCATCTGCAATTGTGCCTTTGTCATTATTCAAATTTGTAATTTGTGCTAAGGCATCTTTGGCTGGATTCATATTAATTGTTCTTCCGCGATAAATTATTCCTGCGGTATCACAGACTATTATATCTTTTGCTCCGGCATTAAGGAGCATCTTAACAATTGATATTCCTGCAGCACCTGCCCCGCTAACAATAACAGAGACATTTTCTATCCTTTTACACACTACTTTTAATGCATTAATGAGACCCGCCATGCAGACTACTGCCGTGCCATGCTGGTCATCATGGAAAACAAGGATATTTAAGCTTTCTTTTAGTCTTTTTTCTATTTCAAAACAACGGGGAGCTGAAATATCCTCAAGGTTGATGCCTCCAAAAGTAGGGGAGATATTGATAACAGTATTAACTATTTCATCTACATCTTTCGTATTCAGAAGTACAGGAAATGCATCGATATTTCCAAAAGCCTTAAACAACATGGCCTTACCTTCCATAACAGGCATTCCTGCAACAGCACCAATATCGCCCAGCCCTAAAACGGCTGTACCATCGGTAATAATAGCAACGGTATTTTTGATAATGGTATATTCTCTCGCTAATTCAGGTTGTTCTTGTATTGCCTTGCATACCTTGGCTACTCCTGGTGTATATACCCTTGAGAGATCATCAAATGTGGTGATACTAATGCGATTATTCAAAAAAATCTTTCCTTTTTCATGAAGCTCGAAAACTTTATCTTTGACGCTAATAACTTCAATAAGATCTTCTCCAAGTGCTAAAAGTGCATTTCTTATATTCTGGACTTGTTCGTCCGAACTGACATAAACAGCTAAATCCCTGATTTTGAATGCCTTCTCTACCTTGATAATTTGGATATTACCCATGCTTCCACCCAACTTACCAATGGTACTGATAGCCGTGCCTAACGTCCCCGGGGTGTTTTTAAGCTTTAAACGAAAAGTAACAAGGTTTTCGGTAAGTCTCATTGTTCCCCCTCCGGTATATTATTACTTGTAAAAACTTCTTTTCGTATAAATATCGATGTAAATAAACCTTGATTATATATATCTGTAATCGTATAATTCTACATTTCTGCAATATAATAATCCATCATATATTTTTCCATATGAGACCATAAAATACCAAAGCAATGAAAGTACTTGTAATATCAGATATACATGGTAACTTAAACGCAATGGTATGTATTGTTGTTTAAAGAACTTGCCATATTTTTATTTATGTATTAGAATTTAGAGTAATTGGAAAAATGAATTTTGTATTTGGACGATTGTTTAGGGTAAAAGAACAATGTCAAATGATATACAAAAAGATACCAACCCGTCTGAAAAAGTGGAAGTTGTGCAGCCATCCGAGGTATTATTCGCAGAACAACAGTCAATAATCCAGTCGTTGAAAAAAGAATTAGAAGAAAGCAAGAAAAGAGTTAACGAACTTCAGGATTCTATACGAAGAATTGCTGCTGACTTTGATAATTATAAGAAGTGGGTGGTAAAGGAACGCCAAATCATTGAGCGTACGGCCTCTGAATCATTAATAAAAAAGTTATTAGATGTTTATGAAAGTCTGGAAAAGGCTATTTGCTCTGGAAAGAACGTGGCAGGAAGTGAGATTGTAGAAGGGGTTAAACTAATTTATAAGGAATTTTCCCGTATTTTAAAATCGGAAGGCCTTGAGCCTATCCATGCTGTAGGTGCCCCTTTAGATGTTTATAAGCATGAGGTCTTAATGAGAAAGGTTAATAATGACGTTCCTGAAAATACTGTGCTGGAAGAGATACAAAGGGGTTATTTACTCAACTCCTTTGTGTTGAGGACTGCTAAGGTTGTAGTATCACAGAAATCAATACCAGATGAAGATATACAAAATAATATAGATACAGAAAAGAAAGAAATAGAAGAGGAAAAAGGAGGTTAAGGTATTATGGCAAAGATTATTGGTATAGACCTAGGAACAAGTAATTCTGCTGCAGCGGTAATGATTGGTGGAAAACCTACAATTATTCCGAGTGCGGAAGGTTCAACGCTCGGTGGTAAGGCATTTCCTTCTTATGTTGCGTTTACCAAGGATGGTCAAAAACTTGTAGGTGAACCTGCAAGGAGGCAGGCTGTTAGCAACCCTGAAGGAACTATACATGCTATTAAGAGAAAGATGGGTACTGATTATAAAGTTACCGTTCATGGTAAGACCTTTACTCCTCAACAGATATCGGCGTTTATCCTGCAGAAGATAAAGCAGGATGCAGAGGCATTTCTTGGTGAGCGGGTCGAGAAGGCAGTAATCACTGTTCCTGCTTATTTTAACGATAACCAAAGGCAAGCGACAAAAGACGCTGGTACTATTGCCGGGCTGGATGTAGTCCGTATTATTAATGAACCTACGGCAGCGGCATTGGCTTATGGATTGGATAAGGTTGAGGAATCCCAAAAGATCCTGGTATTTGATTTAGGCGGAGGGACATTAGATTGTACCGTTATGGATTTCGGCCAGGGGGTTTTTGAGGTGGTCTCAACCAGTGGTGATACACAACTAGGTGGTACAGACATGGACAATGCTACTGTTGATTACCTGGTATCAGAATTCAAAAAGGAGTACGGAATTGATCTCAAAAATGACAAGATGGCTATGCAAAGGTTAAGAGAGGCGGCAGAAAAGGCCAAAATAGAACTCTCAACAACCCTCACAACCGATATCAATCTTCCATTCCTTACAGCAGATGCTTCGGGCCCAAAACATTTTACCCATTCTATAACCAGGGCAAAGCTGGAACAACTGGTATCACCGATAGTTAACAGGTGCGGGCACTCAATTGAACAGGCATTGAAAGATGCGAAGTTGACGCCGAACGATATCAATAAGATTATCCTTGTAGGTGGTCCAACACGTATGCCAATTGTACAGAAATTTGTGGAGGACTACATCGGGAAGAAGATAGAGCGCGGGATCGATCCGATGGAATGTGTGGCTATGGGTGCAGCTATCCAGGCCGGTGTATTGTCTGGAGAGGTAAAAGATATCGTACTTCTTGATGTTACCCCGCTTTCCCTTGGTATAGAAACCCTGGGCGGTGTATTTACAAGATTAATTGATAGAAATACCACGATCCCTACTAAGAAAAGCCAGGTTTTTACCACAGCAGAGGATAATCAAACAAGTGTAGAAATCCATGTCCTTCAAGGTGAAAGGGCTATGGCAAGGGATAACGTTACATTGGGAAGATTTCACCTGAGCGGTATCCCGCCTGCACCGAGAGGCGTTCCCCAGGTTGAGGTTTCTTTTGATATCGATGCAAATGGTATATTAAATGTCCATGCAAAGGACCTTGGTACAGGAAATGAGCAAAAAATTACCATCACTGCTTCGACAAAATTGAATAAAGATGAAATTGATAAAATGGTAAAACAATCGCAGGACTATGCAGATCAGGATAAGCAGGCAAAAGAAAGGGCTGAGATAAAGAATAAGGCAGACAACCTGGCTTACAGCGCAGAAAAAACCTTAAAGGATATTGCAGGGAAGGTCGATCCATCATTAAAAGAGAGGACAGAGAATGCCATCAGGGATTTGCGGGAGTCGATAAAAACCGACGATGAAAAAAATATCCAGCAAAAGATGGATAACTTAACAAATATCCTCCACGAAATAAGCTCAAAGGTATATCAAGAATCTGCCAAGAAAGAAGGAGAGCAGCAACCACCGGGAGGTGAAGGCAAAAAGAAGGAAGGGAAAAAGGGTGGAGAAGAAGAAATAATAGATGCCGATTATGAGGTAAAGGAATAAAATTTAATCATAATATATAGAGGTTGAGGTTAAGAATGAGGTCAATCTTAACCTCACCTTATATGGTTGGTTCAATCTTGTAGATTGAACTATGTTTTTAGTATGGGCCTGTGCGTTTTGGTTTACTCCGCACGTATGAAACATGCTAAACGTTTCGGTTCAATCGTGGACGATTGAACCTGCTCTGAAACTTTGAATTTCCTATGCATTAAATTAGGCCTTGCTGTAACTTTTTATCTTCCCTCTAAAAAGAAGGGTTGGGATTTGTAAAAGGTTGTAGATAATGAATAAATGGTTAAATGGCTGTTAACCATATAGCCATAAAACCATTCAACTATAACATCAACGTTATATACCACTTCATGACTGACCCCACATATCTTGTTTTCATCCAAATTGTCATTGCCTGCGTTCTGGATATTGCTATAGGTGACCCCCAGTGGAATTACCATCCAGTGCGGTTTATTGGAAAATTTATAGAGGCGATGGAATCCCTATTGAGGGCATTACCTGTCCCGGAGCGTATAGCAGGGATGCTTTTAACTGTTACTGTTGTATCAGGTGTATACTTTGCAACTTATGCCATAGTATTGATATCTAAACAATGGGGCTTCTTCTGTGAGGGAGTGGTTGGAGCTATTATTATTTATTTTACAATTTCGATAAAGAGTTTGGCTGATGAAGCAAAAAAGGTAATGACATCTCTCAAGGAAAATGATTTAATGAGGGCACGAAAAGTGTTGTCACAAATTGTAGGCCGTGATACAAAATATTTAAATGAGGAACAGATAATACGTGCCTGTGTGGAAACAGTTGCCGAGGGCAGTTTAGACGGTATAATGTCACCTTTATTTTATTCCTTTTTGGGAGGGCCAGGTGCAGCAATGGCCTATAAGGCGATAAATACCCTTGATTCTATGGTAGGGCACAAGGACGAAAAGTATATAAGGTTTGGGTGGGCATCGGCAAGATTGGACGATGTGGCCAATTACATCCCGGCAAGGATTTCCGCGATTATAATTCCTGCGGCTTCTTTTTTGTGCGGCTATGGTTTTAAAAGATCTTTACAAATTGTCTTTCGTGATGGCCATAAGCATGAAAGTCCTAATAGTGGAATTCCTGAAGCTGCAGTGGCAGGGGCTTTAGGTGTCCAGCTAGGTGGAACAAACACATATCAAGGTGAGATAATCGAAAGACCTTTTATCGGAAATGTTCAACAGCATTTGACTCCGGAAGTTATAGCCATGTCTGTTAAAATATTATACATTGCATCTCTGTTGTTTGTCCTCAGTGGAATGGGAATGCTTGTCTGCGCAAAATACTTAATTTTTAAACATTTATTTTGATCATGAAAATAACTGACAGCCTTCTGGAAAGCTTAGATCCAAGATCAAAAATCATATCATTTCTGGCCATTATCTTTTGCATGATCCTTACTCCCATCACACGGTTTAAGGATTTTGGACTGTATTTTCTCCTTGTACTCGCAGTAACATTCTTATCGAATGTCTCGCCTAAACAAATATTTAAAAGAATGATAGTCATAGTACCTTTTGTCATTTTCATCGCAGTGTTTGTACCTTTTTTAAAGGAAGGAATTGTGTATAAGTCTTTGAAAATAGGGTACTGGAAGTTAGATATTACCTATGAAGGGATTTTGACGTTTCTGAATATTATTATTAAGTCAAGTCTGTCTGTCTTTCTGCTTGTAGTTGCATCTTCAACAACGCCCTTTGCCGATTTTTTAAAGGGATTGGACCTACTCCACATACCGCGATTGCTCATTATGCTCATGTCTTTTTTGTATCGTTATCTCTTTGTACTTTTAGACGAGGCCAGGCGTTTAATGCGTGCAAGATCTCTTCGATATTTCGGATCCAAATACAAAGAACAATTTCGGGTGATAGGATATATGGTTGGAGTACTCTTTATAAGAACATTTGAGCGTGCAGAGAGAATATACAGCGCTATGGTTGTCCGTGGATTCCATGGTGAGATACCCAGTGCAAAACATTTTAAGCTTTCTTATAGAGATTTTTTCTTTATAATCGGTATAATCATTTTTCTATTTTGTATTGTATCTGGTCTTATCTATAAGCTGGAATTTTTTAAGAAACTATACAATATCCATCTATGGCAAAGGTTATAAAAGTTATAAATCTGAATTACAGTTATCCTGACGGTACTCCCGGATTGAGGGGTGTCAGTTTCGATGTAGAGGAAGGAGAGACATTAGTCATTATCGGCGCAAACGGGACGGGA
>CAZPUD010000063.1:0-16853 GCA_964589115.1 uncultured candidatus Brocadiaceae bacterium
TTTTTACCAGATTTATTAAATAATCCAGAAACTTCCTCATGGGCTCTTTCTTTGGTGCCATAGAGGCATAGCGAAAACTTCCGCCAAGCTGTGTCTCTTTTTCCCACAATGTGACATTATGCCCACGAACCGATAACGTGTGGGCGGCAGATAAACCTGCCGGTCCTCCTCCAATAACTAATATTTTCTTTGGTCGGCCGGTTTTCTGCAAATGGGGAGTTCCTTCTTTACCAATATAAGGATTAACCGTGCATATGAGTTTTTTATCAGAAATACTTTCGATACAGCGATTACAACTGAGGCATGTTCTTATATCATCAATATGGCCTTCTCTTACTTTATTCGGGAAATGTGGATCTGCAATAAGCGTACGGCCAAATACAATCAGATCAGCTTTGTTCTCTTCCAGCATATTTTCAGCCATGGCAGGATTGACAATTCTGCCTACAGCCAGTACAGGTATTTTTACAACAGATTTGATACCTTCCGCAAGATGAATAAAACAACCCTCTTCTAAATAATAACATGGTATGTTATAGAAAGCAGATGCATAGTTACATGCGGAAACGTGAATAGCGCTGGCCCCGGCAGTTTCGAGTATCCTGGCAATTTCTTTGCTCTCTTCCAGCTTAAGCCCTTTATCTGTATATTCATCTGCACTAATACGGCAAACTACAGGATAGTCCATGGGTGTGCATTTCTTAATACTTTCGACAATTTCTTTGGCAAACCGCGAACGACGAACTGTGTCACCTCCGTAATCATCAGTCCTAACATTCGATTCCGGAGAAAAGAACTGATTAACTAAGTAGCCATGCGCCATATGGATCTCAACTCCATCAAATCCTGCTTTTGCAGCACGAGCTGCACCTTCAGCAAATTTATGAACTATAGACTGAATTTCTTCAATAGTTAATTCTTTGGGTACTTGTTTTGTTAAAGGACTTGGAATGGCAGAGGGAGATACAGGTTCTAACCCGGTATAATAAGGTAACGCTTCTTTCCCTGCATGACTCAATTGTATCATGATCTTCCCGCCTATCTCATGTATACTATTAACAAGTCTCTTTAGGCCGGGTATAAATTTATCATCGTAGATACACAGCATACCATTGTTAACCCTACCAGCCGGATCTATAGCGGTATTTTCCACAATAATGTATCCAACTCCACCTAATGCACGCTCTCTATAATAAGCAATAAGTTCTTTCGTAACGAAACCTTCCACATCACATAAATGGGTTTCCATGGGTGACATTATCATACGGTTCTTTATGTTTAGTGAACCGATGGCAAATGGGCTAAAAAGTTTTTTGAATGCAGTCATCGACTATAAAAACCTCCTAATTGCTAAATGTGTAATTCACCACGGAAGCTCTCTTTTTACTGTATTATAAAGCGTATCCCTTTCCACTGGTTCACGACCAGCCTCAGTGATCAGCCTTGTAATCTCATGAATAGATAAGACCTGTGGTGTTTCGGCGCCGGCAGCATGGGTAATTTTCTCTTCTTTTACTGTCCCATCAATATCATCCACACCAAAGTAAAGGGAAATTTGCGATAATTTGATTCCAAGCATAATCCAGAATGCTTTAATGTGGTCAAAATTATCCAGCATCAACCGACTTATTGAAATAACCTTCAAATCAAGCATTGCTGTAGTGTTAGAATAGCTCGCCAGTTCTGTATTTTTTGGATGAAATGCCAATGGAATAAAAGACATAAACCCCTTTGTTTCATCCTGAAGATCTCTGAGTTTAATGAGATGGTTAATCCGGTCTTCTGGTGTCTCTATATGACCATAAAGCATCGTTGCGTTGCTTCGTAATCCTTGGGCATGGGCCTCCCGCATTACCCGCAGCCACCCTTCGCCGCTGAGCTTTTCAGGACATAACTGTTCACGAATATTTTGTGAAAACACCTCAGCACCACCTCCGGGCAAAGACCCCAATCCGGCCTCTTTAAGTGTTTTTAATGTTTGACGTATTGAGAGTTTTGCCCTTTGAGATAAATGCTCAATTTCCACTGCAGTAAAACCCTGAATATGTATATCAGGGCATCTCTCATGGATCTTACGGATCATGTCCACATAGAAATCAAATGGAAGATCCGGATGTAATCCTCCCACGATATGGAGTTCCGTTGCACCTTCTTCCACAGCGGTTACGGCCTTTTCTATAATTTCTTCCATATCCATAGTATATGATCCCGTCTCTTCTTTATCTTTGCTAAAGGCACAAAATTTACACCGATTCTTACAAATATTGGAGTAATTAATGTGATGGTTGACAATATAGAACGCCTTATTACTGTTTTTTCGTTCACGGATGGTATTTGCTGCATACCCCATATGAAGAATATCATTGGATCTAAAAAGCCGCACACCATCATCAAAACTTAATCGTTCACCCTGTTCCGCTTTTTTGAGGATATCACATATGGATGACAATTTTACTAATTTTTCCATGGCTACTATATATCTTTAGTATTACTCTGTAAAAACTTCTTTTTTATAAGTTCTTGTGCCATTTGTAAATTCTTATTAGAAATGGAATATTGGAGTAATGGATTTTTACAACAATCCTCCGTTACTCCGACACCCCATGCCGGTTTACTTCACCATTCCATTACTCCTGCGAGGATTTTGGTGTAGCTTCGCCGCAATGTAACGTTCAGCCTTTACCTGCACTGAGAATTTTATGAAAATATCAGAATTTAAGGTTAAAATCAAGGAATATGCCAAACATTTTT
The DNA here is from genome assembly GCA_964589115.1 of uncultured candidatus Brocadiaceae bacterium. Classification (GTDB taxonomy): domain Bacteria; phylum Planctomycetota; class Brocadiia; order Brocadiales; family Brocadiaceae; genus JBDIVL01. The sequence goes on from CAZPUD010000063.1 coordinate 2,752, forward strand.
CCAGCAAATATATATCTTGACGAAGTAATTTTAAAATGTATAATGGAGCACATTTATTAAAAAGATAGTAGTGAAATCTAGGGAAAGGGGGTGGAGCATACAGGAGGACATCAATCAAAGAATATCTTTATGGCAATCATATAAATTTTAACATTAATCTATCTACAAGAAAGGAGAAATTGGTTATGTTTAGGAGGGTATTTGCCGGGCTTTTGGGTATAGCATTAGTTACAGGAATCGGTGTGGCAAATGTACATGCTTATCAGGTTAAGCCTGCGAAATTATGGGTTACTGCAATCGCTATTGGAACCCCTATTGAGGGAGCCGAGATTAAGGTCGGTGATGAGACTTGTACAACCGGCAAGAATGGTACCTGTGTATTTGATTTAAGACCAGGGACGTATGAGATCACAGTTCACGAACATGGTGGTGCAAGCGCTCATACAAAAGTTAGCTTAGAAGAAAAAGATATTCGCTTTATATCACTGGACTTAGGCGCTAGTGCACTTCACCCAAGCGGACATCACTAATTGTAGCAATATATCAAATTTTTAAATTACTTTCTTTATTTAAAGGCAGTTGTTACATGGTTTAATTAACAACTGCCTTTTTCATTATCAGAAAATGATTACATTAAAAAAAATACTCTGCCCGATTGATTTTTCAGCATGCTCTCTACAAGCTTTAAACTATGCGGTAGACCTGGCAATAAAAGAGAAAGCATCATTATATCTTATCCATGTTATAGAAACCCATACGAACGACATAGGAGATATCCAGAAGCAAATCGACTTGTTATTAAACAACGAACAAATAAAGAATCTTAAGGTGCGGCTTGATAATTTGATACCTGATGACACAAAAAAAAGTATCTCCATTGACACCAGCATAGTCAAAGGTATTCCGTTTGTAGAAATAGTAAGGACTGCCAAGGATAAGCACGTTGATTTAATAATTATGGGTACTCATGGCCGAACAGGATTGAAACATATACTGATCGGAAGTGTTGCTGAAAGGGTTATCCAGAAGGCACCTTGCCCCGTATTAAGTATAAGATCACCAGAACTACCTTAACACAAATCCCACTATCGGCGTAAAGCCCCAGACCGATAAAAAAGATCGTAAACTGTCAGCATTCAGCTATCAGACAGAAGCCGAAGGCTGATTGCTGATGGCCTGCCTTATACAATACTGATTACTTCTGATACTTAATTCATTTGTAAAGATAAATACTTATAAAGTTTCTAAATAACTACCCGAAATACTGGCTGATTACCACCAAAATATCTCCATTGCCAAAAATACCTTCCTTCTAAAAAACAAGCAATTAACAAGAAATATGTTTGCCTATATATTAATTATTTAAATACTTGTGTGAATATCAATCATTAAGTATTTGTATAATATGTCTTGCGGTATGATAATTGCATCAGTTTTGTTAAACAGGCGAGCTTGTCACCCAAATTGGGAAAGAACATAAACGCTTTGAATTGTACAGTGCAAGGGCAAGCCGAGGTTCGCCCCTTGAATAAGGTGTTATAAAGAGTCATAGAGAGTCTATTTTATACCAAGATGTAGTTCAAAATCTGAATTTCCGATCCTGGATATATTTCCACAATCTCATACAAATAATGACAAAAGGCATATGTACCGTGCAAGAACACATAAAAAAAGGTAGGATTTGATCATATTATTGATGTGATAACAGATCCAATAATACTATTTGATGTAGAATTTCATATAGTAAAAATGAATAAAGCGGCAAAATATTTTTTTACAGGATATCCCATCGGGAAGAAGTGTTTTTTTATAAAACATAAATTTGCACTGGCATGTAAGAGTTGTCCAATATGGCAGACAATAAGAACTGGAACAACAGCAACCAGTGAAATTTTAAGTCCAAAGACAGGTAACCTCATCCTTTTAAAGACATACCCCATCTATAACAGACTAAAAAAAATAAAAGGCGTTGTATTGGTTGGCAGGGAAAGTGATGATGTACCTGTAAAATGGAAAAGATGAAAAGCCATTGACAAAAGATTCTATCCTCGTATATTATTGAAACATCGATTATTTTTCATACCATTATAAAATGCAATAAGAATCTTGTTCTGTGATTTTTCTGAATGTCACTTTCCTGATATAAATAATTCTATAATATAAAAATACCATATTAATTGTTATGCAGAAAATATATACTCTTCCAATCCGCTACATGCCATCTATCAGACCTACTCCGTATAAATATTGTCTGGTTTTGTTTGTTTTTCTCGTATTAACAGGATGTTTAAGCGGGAAAAGACCATTCGTAAAACTTTCACCTAAACTTGATAAAAGGCTATATCAAATAACTCCGCTGCCTCTCACGGCAGGTATCTATATTGAACCTGAATTACGCAGCTATATTCAACAAGCACCTTTGAAGCAATATGAGCCAGGCACACCCCTTTATGTCTTTCCGGATTTTGTTTTTCCAATTGGAAGGCATCTTTCTGCGAAAATTGAAGAAATGTCAAAAATTGTATTTGAAAGAGCAGTCTTGATAGACAGTCTGCAGAACAAGGAATATCTGGATAAACAAAACCTGGATGGGATTTTGGTTGTCAGTTTAAAGGGCTCCGAGATAGAACTTCGGGTTGATGTGTCTGTATGGAGGGCTATCGGGGAACATAAGCTTTCACTCATGGCATCGTTTTTAGACCCAAACCACAATAAGATATGGGAGTCTGAGGTTGCGGTAGAAGAGAAAGGGCTGGATTTCATAACTTCCAGGGTTGAACATGAATGGTGGATCACAACAGGCCCCGATTTTTCACCGGCTGTAGAGGAGGCTATCAGAGAGATCACTTACAAATTAGCCCAAAAACTTGTTACTTCAGATGAGATTATAAATTATATTGGGGAAGAAAAATAGAGAAGAGTGATACAGAAAATATTGTAACAATTTAGTTTTTTGAAAATTCCTGCACGAATGGTATTTACTGTAGGGGCAGGTTTCAAACCTGCCCCTACACGGTATGTAATACACCGTTATTGTTATAAATTTTTCAAAAAACTAAATTGTTACAAAATATTACTGTTTGATTACAATCTGGGCCTCCTTGCGAAGATGGTCAAGCAGCTTAATTATCTCTTCATCGGTCATTTCTAAACGCACCTTTTCTTTAACATCTGCAAAACGAACCGGAGCCCCCGGTTTTTTATCTGTAACTTTTATAAGATGATAGCCATATTCTGTCTGTACCGGATCACTTACCTGGCCTACCTGCAATGAAAATGCGGTATCAAGAAATGATTTTGCAAGGTCACCCTTTCTTAGAATAAACCCTAAATCCCCATCCTGTAGTACTGAAGGACAATCAGAATACTTTCTTACAGCTTTATCAAAGGCTGTTCCCTGATCGATTTCCCTTTTCACTTCTTTAATCTGCTCCAGTGCGGATGAAAATTCTTCCTTTGTCTTCAAATCTCTTGTATCAATAAGGATATGGCTGACCTTAACAGATTCACCGTTAAACAGACTCTTGTTCTTCTCGAAATATTCCTCCAAAACCTTGTCATCGAGTTTGTTGTTAAAGTATTTATTAAGGGCAATAGAATGCTTTATACTTTTTTTAAATTCATTTATATCCGAGCCTATGATTGCAAGGACTTGTTCCAGTGATTGTTCACCATCCTTTCGATTAGCAGCTAAGTCGCCCCTTATCTGATTTATTTCCCTTTCAACCTCTTCACTTGTAGCAATTAAACCTTGTTTATCAATAAATTCCTCCAGTAAGATATCAGTAATCAATTGGTCGATGATTTCCTGTTTAATAGCATCCTGGGTTTCAGAGTCCAAATCCATAAAGTTCTTCATGCGATAAGCAATATCCTCTTGTGTTATCTTTTTACCACTAACAATTGCTATAACGTTATCCTGTTGTTTTTCTTCCGATGAGAATATATCTGATTGGAATAAGGTTAAAACAAAAAATAACAGAGGAATGAAAAGCCTGTTCATAACTCTTTCCTTGCCTGAAACGGAGAATTTATTATAAAATAATATTCGTAATACTTAGCTTAAAATCAACTATACTAAACCTTACCAAATTTGTCAAAATTAATAAAGAAAGGTAAATTTGGATTAACTTAATGAAGGTGTTCTATGGTTACAAGAAGATCATTAGTAAAAGCAGCAATATTTGGGGGATGCAGTCTCTACTTTGGAAATACGTTGAGGGTATGGGCCGAGGATGTTTATACCCCTGAGATATTGAAGGGTATTAATCAGGGATTTCCGGTAAAGGAGGCCGCATATTACAAAAAACTGGAAGACGCCCGGGTAGAATGCGAACTTTGTCCCAGAAAATGTACCATTGCCGATATGGAGCGTGGCTATTGCGGTGTGAGAGAGAACCGCGGTGGCACTTATTATACACTGGTGCATTCACGTGTTTGTGCCCTCAATGCAGACCCAATTGAAAAGAAGCCCCTGTTCCATTATTTGCCGGGAACAAAGGCCTACTCTTTAGCTACGGCTGGATGTAATGTTGAGTGTAAGTTTTGTCAGAATTGGCAAATTTCCCAATACAGACCGGAACAGATTGAAAGTATTAAATTAACACCTGAAGACATAGTAAGAGATACTAAAATGAGCGGCAGCAAAACTGTAGCCTTTACGTATTCCGAACCTGTTGTTTTTTATGAATATATGCTTGATACTGCACGACAATGCAAGGAACAAGGGTTGGGGGCTGTTATGATATCAAATGGTTTTATTCAGGAAAAGCCTTTGATAGAGTTGTGTCATCATCTCAGTGCGGTGAAGATAGACCTAAAAGGTTTCACAGAAAAATTCTATCAGGAAGTTTGTACAGGTGAGTTAAAACCGGTTTTGAATACATTGCTTACCTTGAAAAAGGCAGGGATATGGTTTGAGATCGTTATGCTCGTAATACCAACACTAAATGATAGTGAGAAAGAACTAACTGAGTTGTGTGCCTGGATCAAAGAACATCTTGGAACTGATATTCCTATTCATTTCACTCGATTCCACCCAACCTACAAGATTAAAAATTTGCCGCCGACACCGGTGAAAACTCTTCAAACCGCCAGGAAAATTGCCCTGGATATGGGACTTCACTTCCCCTATGTAGGAAATGTGCCGGGACACGAAGGCGGAAATACATATTGTCCGCACTGCCAGAAAATAATTATTAGAAGGGTAGGCTTCTCGATCCTGGAAAACCACCTGATAGACGGTAAGTGTAAGGATTGTGACCAGACCATACCAGGAATATGGGCGTAACGCAAACATCTTACGACCTGTTGTAGTTGTATAGTATTTGTAGAAAAATATTTTTGCCCGTGCCGTGTAGGGCAAACCTTTAGGTTTGCTTTCCTACAATAAATGCAAGGTTAAGAATAAACACAAGGCTAAAGCCTTGCACTGCATTTCTCTTCCGGTTTGCTCAGACTACATATTTTATATAAATAAAAACTATTGACATAAATAAGTAAAGTGTTATCATGTCAAGTCAATTTACTGGATTAGGTTGTATTTCCTAAATCCTTAATTTTGGTATTAAACATGAATTAATACTTGTTAAAGTACCTCCATTTCTCAATGTTGTTCCTCATCGGCTGTGCCGCCCATTCAAATCAAAGAGTAGATACGCTGAGTAGTGCTAATAACAAACTGTTAGAAAAGAGGATCGATGACTTGTCCACCACAATTGCCCTCATTGTAAACGATGCGAATAGCCTCCACAATAAGATGGAAGAAATAAGGACATCCAATAAGGCATTCCAGCAAAAAGTTGAAGGATTAGAAGTAACCATTAGTGATTTAAGTAACCGTATCGCAAGCCTTTATTCCCTTACAAAGACCGCAGAAATTATTCATCCGCCTGCTGAAGAATCAGCCTTGAAAATTTCAACATCTCATGCAAATAATAGTAAACCTCCGGATAAATTAAAAACCGATATTCAAAAAACAGAAGATGCCGAACATAAACTGGCTGTCGCAAAAGGATTTTGGGACGCGATAAATGCCGATGATATTTACACAGCAAGGTCGTATGCAACAAAAAAGAGCGGGGATAGTTTAGAGTTAAAAAAACGTGATACTTCAAGCAGCGGTAAAGTTACCTTCGGTGACGTTAAAAATGAAGGTGACATGACTATTATTGAGACTATAATACAGGCGTCTGAAGGAGAGACAAAACTTGAATTCCCGATAAAAACCGTTCTTGTAAAAGAAGATGGACAGTGGAAGGTAGATTTTGATCAGACCTTAATGTCCATGTTTGGTGGTGTCGTGGGGGAGATGATTGAAGGATTTAAAAAAGGTTTTGAGGAAATTGGAAAATCTATGGCTGATGATCTGCAGAAAGGTTTTGGGGAAACAATACAGACGAGTGAAATAAAGCCTGATGTTACACCACTGGAACAGGGAGCAAAAGTGGTTAATGCAGCCAGCGAACAGTCTGTAGTTGAAGGTATACAGAAAGATACTCGTGAAACAACACTAACAAGCGAGAAAAAACCTAATATTTCACCATCCGGGCAGGAAGTAGCTGTAACCAGTGAAATAAGTGAACATGAGAGAAGAGAATTATTCCTGAGAGACAATGTTGTCCGTCTGGCAGAAACTGAGTTTACAGGCAGTAAGGGAATACAGTGGAATATCCTCGGTCTTGAACACAAAGCACACCTTACTCACACAGAAGTAGAACCTGTACCCGCAAACCTGGATTATCCACGTTTTAAACTTGTCGTATCTTTTAAAAACCCGGGAATGCCACGTGTTATAGGAATGTTTTGTCTTAAGGACGGTCAATATATCCTGTACAGCGCAAAGAGGAAATAAAAAGCTACAAAATTGATTTATTAAAAATCAAAGAGTGATATATCTCCAATAATAACCCTGTTTATACCATCAAAAGATTCCAGGGGAGATTTTATTGCCACGATATCATGTCGTATACCCTTAAAGATTCCGAGAGCGATGGTTTCTTCATTTCTATTAATACCAACCAGTCTGCCCGTCTCAATAAATATTTTCCGTATATCGGTTTTCCTTCTGTTATAAAAGAAACTCAATCCTTTACACAAGTGCTTTCTAACCCTGGCTGTCCGGAAATAATCTTCATATTTTTTATTTCTGTATTTCAAACGTTTTTCCTTTCTTCTTTTCCTCACAAAGGACGATACCTTGAGGCGGTATATTCGGACACCTTTAATAAGTGATAATATATGTTCCAATTCATCACTTCTCTGTAAGGCAATAACGTGCCGTGGTCTCACAGCCTTAATCTTTCCTATCTTCAATGCCCTGCCCAAATCGCCGGTTATCAGTCCAGTTGTATCAACAAGAATAACCTTTGCGCCTTCAGCCCTTGCAGCATTAACCATTCTCTTCGTTCCGTATATCATAAGAGGGATCTTTCTTGCCGGATTAAGACTGCCAATAAAAAATATTTTATTTGGCTTGAAGCTATCGAGATCTTCCGGCTTAACAAATATCTTCATACATATTGTTCCTGGAAGACCAAGAGAGGACTGACCTACATCAGAATCTACAAGTGAGACCATTATATGGCTTGCCAAGAGTTCTTTTATAAGATATTTTGTTAGAGTTGATTTACCGGTATCTGATGTACCGAGAATGACAGCAGTGCCTTTGTATCGTATTAATTTTTCTACAATTTCCTGCCATTCATACTCTGGAATGATTTTCATTACATGAAATTTATTCAGATGCCAAGAAGTCCCCCTCATAGTTGGTTCAATCGTCCACGATTGAACCGAAACGTTTAGCATGTTTCATATATCTGGAATAAACCAAAACGTACAGGCCAATGCTAAACGCATGGTTCAATTTATAAGATTGAACCAACCATAAGGCCGAATTTGTTTCAAATGTTAAGTAGTTCTCTGTAAACAGCCTCATAACGTTCAACCATAATTTCTGCTGAAAATTGTTTTTGTGCCGTAAGGAAGCAACGTTCACGATCGATCTTATCGATGCGATTAACTGCTTCCGTCATTTCTTCTACAGTGTCTACTATAAAACCGGTTTCGCCGTCCTTGACCACTTCAGGAACAGACCCAAAAGGTCTGGCAATTACCGGTGTCCCGCAGGCCATCGCCTCAATCATCACTAATCCGAACGGTTCTGGCCAATCTATAGGAAAGATAAGTGCTGATGCTCCTCCAAGTATTTCTAGTTTTTCATGTTCATGAATTTCACCTGCATATTCAATTGATGGGGCATGGAGTAATGGTTTTACTTCTTTCTCATAATAATCACGATCTGCAGCATCAATCTTTCCAATAAGTTTGAGAGGCATACCTGTCCTTTTTGCTACTTCAATGGCCAAATCGGGTCGTTTATCTATGGATATCCTGGAAAGGAAAACCAAATACCCTCCATTTCCATTACCGAACTTGAATGAGGATTTTGGTAACCCATGATAAACAGTAGCCATCCAGCGAAGGCCAAGATGCAGCAGGGGGGTTCGCTGATTATTACTGATAGAAACAAGCGGAATACTATTGAAGTACTCCATGAGTGAAACTATATCTGGTAAATCCAATCGGCTGTGGAGCGTATGTACAGTTGGTACTTTATTATAATGTGCAAACGGAAAGGCAAGGTATCCGTGGTGACAGTGTATAATATCAAAATCTGACGACCGGTCGAATGCACGTGCAAGTTCGAGTATATGAAATGCGGTAGGGTCTGGTTGTTCAGGGTCAGACCTGATAGAACGGTGTCTTATGCTCTGAAGACTAGCATGTGTACGGGAGTCCCCGCTAGCGAATAGTGTTACTTGATGGCCCCGATTGATAAGCCCTTCTGTCAGGAAGGATACTACACGCTCAGTACCTCCGTAAAAAGATGGAGGAACTGGTTCTATCAGTGGGGAAACTTGTGCAATGCGCATCGAAATAAATCCTATAATTTTGACTGATCTATAGAAAACACGGCTGCAAAGACTTTCTCTGCCTATATAAATTAAGTCTCCGGCAGCTTATAAATACCAGGCCTGGCGTATCCGCAACCAAAATACTTGACATGAAATAATGGAGTAGTGGAGTGTTGGAGTACCGGAGTATTGAAATATTGTCATAAAAAACTCCATTACTCCATGTAGAAGCCCCCACCATTCCATTATTTCATGTCGGGGATTTTGGCCGCGTTTACACCGTGCCGGGAAATTATATACTTCTTTCTTGACTCTCAATATATCCAATAATAAACTTAAAAGGAAAGGAAAATTATATTGTGAACGAAAAAATACCAACGTTTGAAGAATGGGATAAACTATACCAGGCAGCAGTCAATGTAAAAGAGATTGCACCATGGAAATGGATGGAAGAAAGTGACATTTTTGGTATACAGAATCCCGAAACGAATGATTTAGGGTTTGTCAGCATAATGGGCATATTAGGTAAACACTACGCAGTATCTGTTTACCTGGGTTCAGAAGGCCTTTATGGTTTCTGGGATCTTGAGGAAGCCGGAATTTCGGCTTCGCCTGAAATGCTGCTTGAAATTCCTCAGCTTCAAGCATCTTTTGAAGACCGTAATAACCTCCAACAAAATGATTTAAAAATAATCAGAAAATTAGGGTTTAAATTTCGTGGACGGAATGAATGGCCTATGTTTCGTAATTATCGGCCTAGCTTTGTACCCTGGTTTCTAGATGCAGGAGAAGTCCGCTTTCTCACTCATGCACTCGAACAGACGATAGATATTGTCTCGCGTTTCGGAAAAAACCCTTCGCTGCTTAAGCTCTCAGATGAAAAGAACTATCTCGTGCGTGTTCCCCATCAGGAAAATGGCGTGCTGAGATGGGAAGACCGTATCATGCATATACAACCGCCGGAACCTTTCGCAATATCGATAAGTATGAATCTAAAATCACTTGATGCCCTGAAAAATCTTCCTCAAAGTAAATGCAAAGTTGAGCTTGATTTTTTTATGTCTACAATGGTTGTGAAGGAAAAGAACATTCATCCCTTTTATCCTTATATATTCATGATGGTAGATTCTCAAACCGGTATAGTCCTTGGAAATGATCTTCTTTCACCACATCCCTCTTTGAGGAACATGTGGGGATCAATTCCGGTAAGGGTAGCAGATCAGTTAGTAAACCTCGGTATCGTGCCAAAAGAAATTCTGGTATGTTCAGAATTGCTTTTTCAACTGCTGCTGCCATTAAGCCGTAAATTGGGAATAACACTGAGACAGTCTCACACCCTTCCCGGTGTTGAACTTGCAAAAAAATCTTTACTACAGTTCCTTGAGAACGATGAAAATAAATAATTTGATGTTTAGGAGATTCAAAGTTTTGCTGTAGGGCGACCCTTTAGGGTTGCCTCCCCGTATAGTTATTCTGACATGGAAGCAAGGCTAAAGCCTTGCCATACATCTTCACAATAGATAGAAGTTACCGAAAGCCTAATTTAATGCATAGGAATTTCAATGTTTCAGAGTTGGTTCAATCGTCCACGATTGAACCGAAACGTTTAGCATATCTCATACGCCTGGAGTAAACCAAAACGTACAGGACAATGCTAAACGCATGGTTCAATCTACAAGATTGAACCAACCACAGCTCTACATTAAAAAAGTCGCCGAAAGCCTGATTTATAATAGCAATTCTCATATTCTGGTTACAATGGATTTTCAAGCTATACTCTTCGACCTCGATGGTACACTACTTGATACCCTTGGGGACCTCAGCGATACTGCGAATCTTGTTCTGGCAAAGAACGGCTTTCCGATTCACAATCCTGATGCATACCGCTTTTTTGTAGGCGAAGGGGTTGCTATGCTTTTTAACCGCGCATTACCTGAGAATATGAGAAATGGCGATATCGTACGCATTTGTGTTCATGCATTCCATGAAGAATACAGCCGGCGCTGGAATATAAAGACAAAACCTTACAGCGGTGTAAAGGAAATGCTCGATGCGTTGACTATGCATGGCATAAAGATGGCAATCCTCTCCAATAAACCCGATAACTTTACAAAGCAGTGTGTGGCTGAATTTCTGTCAAGCTGGACATTTGATATGATTCTCGGTCAGCACAACCTGTTACCTCTCAAGCCGGACCCATCTGGTGCAAAAGAGATTGCAAGGTGCCTGAATATACTACCCTCAAATTTCATTTACCTTGGCGACACTGAAGTTGACATGAAAACTGCCGTATCTGCCGGTATGTTCCCGGTAGGAGCGTTATGGGGATTCCGCACGGAAAAAGAGTTGTTGGAAAATGGTGCGAAGATATTGATCAAAAAACCCCAGGAGGTTCTAAATCTCTTCAACCACCCGGAAGTTTGAACTTGCCCGGTCAATATATGCAATACCAAAAAAATAAGCAGAATGGACAAGTAAGCTATATTTTGGTAGGGCAATGCCTGATCAGATTAACCTAACTTATTGAGGTATCAGATATATCCCTGCAGAAACGTCCTGACGGGATGTCTCCACCGCAGTTTCATGAATAAACTGCATTACGTTGTTCATAACGTTCCTCATAAAAAATGCTATGCTTACATGTGCACAGGGATACCACTTTATCCTGGGCCTTCCCAATTCTTCCCATAATTCTATGGTGTATTTCACAGGAACCACCTCATCATAAAGTCCGTTTATCATAAACAGGTTTTTCGTCTTATTGTATTTTGCCATAACGGTAGGATTGACTATTCGGAATATCCTGCTCGCCTGTTCACGGTCAATACCTATATTCACGAGACCATCTTTTACCGCCTTTGTTGAAATTCCCTCCCAAATAATACCGGCATTATTACCGCCTGCCAAAATTGTAACACCCATGTCAAAAGTTTCTACCGCCATGGCGAGATGTGCTATCATGCCACCAATACTCATTCCTACTATGCCTACTTTACCACTCCGTTCCCGCAGCCATGAAGAAACCATTCTGATCTCTATTACATGCTGACGCATTACCTCAACCGTCCTGATTACGTCCCCGGTAAGAATATATTTACCACTCCACATACCTCCGGGCGCCCTTTCAAAATGAAGAGGGAGTTTCATCATAAAACAATTGATACCCTCCCTTGCTAATTTCAAGGCAAATTTTTTCTCTGCCTTAAGACTTTTTCTTCCCCATCCGTGAAGAAGAATAATTGATATCGCATCCCTTCTACTACTGCCTCTGAAATAATACCCGTAAGCAGTGTTGTTTTCTTCATACTGCGTATGGACAGGGCTTGGGAATCTCATATCGAAGATATCCACATCACGAATCTTACCTATTTTATTTGTTGAAAAATCCGGTGTTCTATCAGGCTTAGTATAAAAAAGGCCTGGATTCTCAAAGTATTCCTGTTTAACCAGGACACTGAAACGAGAGACATCAAATTCCTGATGCGGATGAATTTTTTCAGCATGGATAAGAAAATATAATTTATCAAAGGTTTGCATAAAATATTTATTCATAAAATCCTTGTTCATAGTTTAATCTCGTATTAGAAAATCAACGTACTGGTATTTAAAAAATAGTATTCATATTCATTGTAACAAATATTTCTTAATTCTCATGGCATTTACAAGGATAAGATAGCCAGGGGGTATAAGGCTTTGAAATAAGAAACACTAAAACAGCTAAAATGTTGCGAGAGATGAAATACTATTTTATCCTGCACATCCCTGTCTATATTTGACCTGCATCTTTTGACTTTTGTATTTCCCGCTTAATGGTATTGATATATTTTGTAATCGGAATTTCTTTGGGACAGGCACGCGTACATTCATAATAATTAACACATGCCCATGCACCATCAGGATAATTTACCTGCTTTAAGCGCTCAAGATACTGGCCGTCTCGTGAATCGAAAATATACCTGAATGCCCATACAAGAGGTGCCGGACCGATAAACCTTTCATTCTCATTGACTACCGGGCAAGCGCTGGTACAGCATGCACACAAGATACACCTGATAGCTATATCGAGTTTTTTACTATTTTCCGGAAGTTGCTTATACTCTTTTCCCGGGGGAATAGATGCTGAAATCAGGTATGGCTTCAAGATTCTTACTTTCTCAAAAAACGGCTCCAGGTCTACAATAAGATCTTTGAGAACTTTATAAGAGGGAAGGGGTTCAAGAACTATTTCCTTTCCTTCATACTCTTTTACAAGTTTTTGACAGGCCAGCGCACAACGTCCGTTGATTTTCATGGCATCGGAACCGCATACACCATGCCCACAGGACATTCTGTAACCGAGCGTACCGTCCTGTTCCCATTTAATCCGGTTGAGACAGTCCAGTATTCGATCAGCCGGATTGACTGTAACGGTATAATCCTGATACCATGGCTCTTTACTTACATCCGGATTAAAGCGGTATATCCTGAACTTTATTTCCATGTCAGTAAACCCTCTTTTTTGGCTCGAATCGTGTAATAGTTACCGGTTTGTAGGAAATACCGGGACCATCTTTAGTTTTAACAGCCAGGGTATGTTTCAGCCAATTTCTGTCGTCTCTTTCGGGATAGTCATTCCGGGAATGGGCGCCACGGCTTTCTTCCCTTGCTAAGGCGGAGGTCAAAATTATGTTTGACAGGTTAAGCAAAGACTCCAGTTCAATGGCCTCCATAAGTTCGGTATTAAAGATGTATCCACGGTCATCAATAATCACCCGGTTATACCGTTCTATTAAAGATTGAATTATTGACAATCCTTTCGACAGATCACTCTTTTGACGGAAAACAGAACAGTACGCAGCCATGGTCTCCTGCATTTCATTTCTCAGTACCGATGCTCTTTCACCGTCCTGCTTTTTCTTTAAATTATCTATTTTAGTTACTGTATTCCTGTCAGGCTGGTCAGGTAGTGGACTCCAGTCAAGATCTTCCAAATCCTGGATTATCCTCTTGCCAGCCCTGTGTCCGAAGATCACCAAATCAAGCAGGGAATTACATCCCAGACGATTGGCACCGTGAACCGATACACAGGCACATTCACCCGCTGCATAAAGGCCGTAAACCACTTGTTGATTTTCACCAAGTACCTGCCCGTCCAGATTTGTAGGTATCCCTCCCATCATATAATGGCAGGTTGGCTGTACGGGGATG
>CAZPUD010000064.1:0-4270 GCA_964589115.1 uncultured candidatus Brocadiaceae bacterium
CATTTTCATAAAATTCCAGGTTTTTCAAATCCATAAGGACTGCAGATTTTTCAAGGAGGCGCATAACCACACTTTCCCCATAAATAGATGGCATACATGACACCCGGATGTCTAAATCTTTATCTGCATATTTAATACTGATTCGCCCGTCCTGCGGCCTCCTTTTCTCCGATATATCAATATTTGATAATATCTTAATTCTGGAAATAACCGAATCCTGAAGCCGCTTTGGAAGTGCATCTGCTTCTTGACATACTCCATCGATGCGGTACCGTATACGCACTCTATTCGAAAAGGGTTCTATATGGATGTCACTCGCACGGGATGTTATAGCCTTGTTGATCAATAACGAAACAAGTTGAATAATAGGACCTTCATCTTCTATATCGTATATTTCCGTATGGGGATTTTCTATTATCTTCATCTCTCCAGCGATTGGAGAGGCTCCGTGGTTTGTGAATTCTTTCAGTAAAGTATCAACGGTTTCTGCAGATTCCCTTTCATAATATTTGTGAATGGCGTTTTTTATATTTTCAAAAGTAGCGAGGACATATTTGACGTCTGCATTAAGCATAAAACGTAAATTATCTATGAAGCCTATATCCGGTGGACTACTTACGGCAATAGTTATGATACCATTGCTCTTTGATATGGGTATAATACGCTGTTTTTTTACAATTTGTGCAGGTAATAAATTAATGGTTTCCGGTGGAATATTGATCTTATCTAATTCGAGTACAGGTAAGTCGTACTGCGAGGCAAGACATTGAACGATTCCTGAATATGTTGAATATCCAAGTTTAATAAGTGCCTCCTCCATTGCGATGTTTTCTTTCTTTTGGATTTCTCTGGCATTATTCAACTGTTCCTGGGTAATTATATTTTTCTTTAATAAGATATCCTCTATGTGATACATAAGTTTTTGAGTTGAATTTGCTTGAATTACCTTGCTATGATGGATAGAATGCTACCTTATTTTTAAAGTAAAGGCATACTATAATAGAACAACTTTTTGTAAATTGCAATATTTATAGTTTAATTAATAAAGTAGATTTATGAGATTATTAAAACAAACATTAATGCATATAGAAGAGGTTTTGGTAGATCCAAACGGCGACATTGGGGCAAAGTTTAAGGCATTTGCCATACCGGGTGGCAGCCTCGGAAGACTTGAAGAACTGGCAACAATTTTTGCATCTATAAAAAGTAGTCTGTCCTGTGAAATAAAGCACAAAAAGATATTTACCATGGCAGGCGATCATGGAGTTGCAGCGGAAGGCGTAAGTGCCTTTCCACAACAGGTTACCAGGCAAATGGTAAAGAATTTTATGGAGGGAGGAGCCGCAATCAATGTTCTTGCACGTCATATTGGTGCAAAAGTGATTGTGGTTGACTGTGGGATAGCTGCGCATATGGAAGTGAAGTCGTTTAACAATCAACATAAAGAGCGGGAGTTAAAAATAAAAAAGATAGGTCTCGGCACAAAAAATATGGCTGTTTATCCCGCAATGTCAAGAGAGGAAGCTATTCGCTCTATTGAAATTGGTATTGAACTGATTGAAGAAGAATTAAAGAACGGCATTGATATTATTGGCATTGGTGATATGGGAATTGCAAACACTACGCCGAGCAGTGCCATACTTGCTGTCCTGGGCCGGCTGGATGTTGAATTGGCGACAGGTTGTGGAACGGGGCTAGATGACGAATCATTGGAAAGAAAAATCCGTGTAATAAAAAAGGCAATCGATATCAATCAACCCAATCCGAACGATCCAATAGATGTGCTGTCAAAAGTTGGCGGATATGAGATAGGGGGCCTTGCCGGCCTGTGTTTAGGTGCTGCCCGATATCGTATACCAGTAATCCTGGATGGGTTTATTTCAACAGCAGGTGCCTTGATCGCTCATGCGATTGAACCGAAAATAAATCCATATCTCATCGCTTCCCATGTTTCTGCAGAAAAGGGGCACAGGATAATGTTAAATATGTTAAATAAAACTCCATTGCTGGATCTTCATATGAGATTAGGTGAAGGAACCGGTGCCGCATTAGGTATAGGTCTTATGGAAGCAGGAGTAAAACTCCTACATGAAATGGCTACATTTCATGAAGCTGGAGTCTCAAAACCAACGGTTATTTAGGTCTTTTCTTTACAATCAAAACAGACATATATCCCTTTCCACTACCCTTTAAGGATACAATATCATGAGTAAGGTAAGCATTTTTCTGACCAATATAAGAAGCAAACAAGGCATTTTCTGAAAGTTTCATCTCTTCAAGTAACTGAATTATCTCGTCTAATTTTTTAGCTACCTTCATCATAACAACGGTATCGAACGTCTCCAGTATAGGCTGCAATTCTTGAATATTTGCTGATATTGGGATTACCGCGAGCCGCTCATCTCCCGACAAAAGCGGATAATTGGCAGCACATGCTGCGGCATTGTATGATGTAATACCGGGGATTGTGTGTATGGCATGATCCGGTAACAGGGTGATCAGATGACGCATCAAATAGATATAGGTACTGAAAGTCAGCGGATCTCCCAGCGTCAGATAAGCCGCATCAAATCCGGCAATAACTTCGGCATGAATTTCTTCTGCTGCCTTAAGCCAGGCAGTGTCTAGAGCAGATTTATTTTTCGTCATAGGATAAATCTGCTCAATAACCCTTTTACCCTTTACATGGTCTTTGACAATTTCCAAAGCTAAGCTTTCTTCTTTAGTATCGGACCGCGGGATAAAAATACAATCTACCTGTTGGATTACACGGATTGCTTTTTGTGTGAGGAGTTCCGGATCACCCGGTCCTAAGCCAATACCGTAAAAATTTCCGATTTTCATTTTTTTATAATCACTACAGATTGTCCATTAGTTTTTATATACGCAGCGGAAACCAAATCCAGTTCACGGATGCGTTCATTCGGAAGAGAGAGATTTTCGCATACAAATACTGTTCTTTCCCGGACTCCAGCTTTAAATAGTTGATTGGCAATGACGGCAGGTGTATTCTTGTGATCTGTCATAATCCCAACCTTATTATGTTCCCTGACCTTCTGAACAAGTTCTCCGTATTGTGCGCTTCTTCCATGTAAACTTATAAAACAGGCGTCATCCCAGTTTTCTCCGATAGCTGCGAAGGCAAGTTGTATGCTGCTGATGCCGGGTATGATAGTGCAGAATTCACGCCCCATCTTCTTTATAATCAATTTTGTATAACTGAAGAAACAAGGGTCTCCACTGACAAGTACAACAACCTGTTTTGCAAAACTCCATTGAACGATCTTATTTATCAGAACCTTATAATTCTTCTCCAGGAGTATCTTCTCAGCGTCAACCCCGGGAAAGAGTTTGAGCAAACGGCGGCTTCCCACAAGGATATCGGCCTTTTTGATATTGTAAAGGGCTTTAGGAGAAATATATGTCTTTAATCCCGGTCCACAACCTACGATGATAATCTTGTTTCTATAGTATTCAGCCATAATTGTGCTTTGTTTGAGAAACCAATAACAGAGCCTCTCATATCAAATAAAATAATCCCTAGTTCTTCAGGGATAAATAAGTGTCCGCTTCTGTTTACAAATTCCCGTATTTTAATCTCGATCCTGTCTGCAATCTCATTCATTACTGATAAACTTTTATGTTCTCTTAACAATTCAACTATACCCTCTACTGTAGGAGTTTCTTGTAAACGGTATTGTATCATATCAGATAAAGTGATTTGTTTGATGATCTGTATGATGATATCGTTTGCAGGCTTGGAGGCCGAGCTGTGGGTATAGAAATCACCGCGCAGTAACTTGGCAAGTTTTCCCGGATGTCCTGCGAGAATAATTCTTTTGAAAAGTCTTTTTTGAGCTGCATCCAGCATAAATCCAATAAAATTGCTTACCTGTATAACCTGATCCCTGGGAATTTGAAGAAGGTTAAGGATGGAGCGCTCACTTAGACTCCCCGGTACCAATACTACCGTATCATATCCAATCCCACGGGCGATATCAAGTCCGCATAATAGGGATGCCTTAAAGGCGTCTTCTGACATAGGGCGGACAATCCCCGTAGTACCAATGATAGAAATGCCCCCAATAATGCCCAATTTCGGATTAAATGTTTTTTCACCAAGGGTGTGGCCATTAGGTACATATATAATAACTTTTGCCCCCATATCATTACCAATAACTTCTCTTACTGCGTTTTTTATCATACGTCTTGGTACGGGATTAATAGCTGCATGGCCGACCGGTACCTGCAGTCCTGGTTTTGTTACACG
>CAZPUD010000064.1:4370-12042 GCA_964589115.1 uncultured candidatus Brocadiaceae bacterium
ATAAGTTCAAACAGTGCAGTAGGGGCATTGCCAATTACAACAATACCATCTTTCATTTCACTTGTAGAGTGCTGCATAGCAATAATGGCACGGGTTTTACTGGAACGTTTGGCATCGTCAATAATAGGTTTATCAGCGATTTTACAGATTATATTTCCCCCGAATTTTTCGACAGGTATTTTACTAATCCCTGATTTTACCATGTTTACATCGGTAACTATGTTCTTCCCGCTCCGTAATGAGTGAATACCTGCCTCAACTGCTTTGGGATGAAAAATTAAATTGTACGCGTACTCCGTATCACCGGTTGCATGGATAGCGCGCTGAATAATTGGTCTGTGCAGCTCAGGCACAGATTTTAAATCAACCAGACTATCAATAATATCAAAACTCTCATCTACAATGGCCTGAGGTTGCTCAATGCGTTGTTTGCTTCCGTACTGTTTCTCTACCAGTACCTCATGGATACGATCCGCAGCAATCAGGGCAATTCGCTCATCTGCACCAATATTATTAGCATAGACAAACTCAATCCAGGGATATTTCCTTTTTTCACTTTCAATCATTTCAGGGATATCCTTGTAGACATGGTTCCCTTTAAACAGCAGCAGTGGTACTATCACAAGACGTTTCATACCATTTTCAACAGCATTTTTCACAGCTTCGTCTAATCCAGGCTTGGCCAACTGCAAGAATGCCGCCTCAACCATATCCCAGCGGTTCATGGCACGAAGCATATCGGCTATTGTATATAACCCGTTGTTACCACTACTCAACTTACTGCCGTGTGAAAGTACTATTATACCTGTCTTCATTCTCTTTCCTTTTTCGTTTTTAATTTATAAAACTATGCAGCCTCATGTGTTTGAGAATAATCCAGATGAGAAGAAATCTGTTCAATGATTTCTTCTGCTCTTCTGCATTGTACCAGACGTGGACGCAATTTTGTTGCATTAGGCATTCCTATGATATATTTAACTATGTGCTTTCGGAAAAGAACTACCCCAATATCACATCCATAATGTGCCTGCATAAGCGATAAATGACGCCGAATGAGTTCAATTTTGCTGCCGGACGTTAATTGATCTCTATCTTGATGTTTAAAAATCCAGGGATTGCCAATGGCGGCCCGTCCAATCATTATACCGTCACATCCTGTATGGCGTTTGATACGCTCTATGTCGGCTGCATATTTTACATCTCCGTTACCAATCACGGGAATATTTACAGATTGTTTGATCTCTGCTATTGCATCCCAATCGGCTTTACCCGAGAAAAACTGCGATCTTGTACGACCGTGGACAGCAATAAGAGAAGCGCCATTATCTTCAAGGATCCGGGCTACTTCCAGATAATTACGTAATTTATCATCCCACCCTAGCCGAATTTTGCCGGTTACAGGGACACGGAGCGCCCTGGTAAGCTTGTGAAAAATCCGGCCAATTTTTAAAGGGTCTTTCAGTAGTCCAGCCCCTGCCCCCTTGCCTGCTATATCTGATACGGAGCAACCCATATTAACATCTATAATATCCGGCCCAAGAGATTCTATCATACGGCATGCATCAGTAATCTTGTCCTCATCATTGCCAAGGATTTGAAAAGTGACCGGTCTCTCGACGGGTCTGAAATCAAGTAATTGAAGTGTTTTCTTGTTTTTCCACAATACTCCATCCATGGAAACCATTTCCGTGTAACTCATTGCTGCACCGAATTCCCGGCAAATAAGACGAAAAGGAACATCAGAGAAACCAGCCATGGGAGAGAGTATTAGATCTCCGTATATAGGAATATTTCTTATGAAGAAACTAGGATTCACTGACGACCTTTATAAAGAATAAAATATTCAATAATTTTTAAAACTCATTTAAAGTGGATAATTATAACATAGTGAAAAGAAAATTTCATTTTATTTATACCAACTCCGGGGTTGGTTTAATCTCAATGTCATTAAGTTAAGAATGTAAAGTAAACGCAGACTGTAATCTTATGGGAAAGTGTCTTGTTGCAACTTATCAATGCGTTATCAACATTTTTAAACATTGAATATATAATAAGTAAACATCGTTGTATATTTCATGTATATAAGTGGTTACGTTAATATGATATTCAGTTATTAACTAATAATCCACATGTTATCCACAATTTGATTTTACATCTTGGCAATTAAAAATATTCAATATCTTGATTCAATAAATACAAAATAATTTCATTACGGGCATGTGAAATTTTGTGTACCTCTAAGTTTCAGTTTAATATGAGATTACGGACATAATATTTTTAATAATAAAAAAAAATGTATTGAAACAATTTTTTTAAGAAATTTATTTATTAACATATTAAAGGATTTTGATTTTTTTTAATTATATTACTCATTGAAGTGTTACGTGCATCATAAACAGTATGCCAAAAACTTTAAAAAAATAAGAATACCTTTTTGTTTTGACACGCAAAAACCCTTCTGCTAATATCGCATCTCTTCATAGATAACCTTTAATTCATTTCTAAAACATTTTCGTAATATAATAGGGGATAATAATGGAGTCTTGCACGAAAATCTGGGAGGATGTTCTTCAAAATATTCGAGAAAAAGTAGGGCCCCTGCGATTTAACCTATGGTTTAAAAATACCCGTCTTGAGTCCTTCGATAATAGTTATGCGAATATCCTGGTACCAAATGTCTTCACGCAAGTATGGTTACAGGAAAATTTTTCAAATATATTAAGGGAAGGAATTGGGAAGCTTGTAAATAATGATGATTTGAATATAAAATTTTCGATCTTGAAGGACAGTGAGGTAGAAAGTACTCCAACGAATAATGTACATTTATCGGAGAAAAAAACAGAAGGTAACAAAAGCCATTTACAAAGAAATAGAATTCTGAGGTTAGAAGATTTTGTCGTTGGGCCTAACAACAGGCTCGCTTATACTGCGGCCCTTGAGATGATTAAGGAAAAGTATTCTACTTTTAATCCCCTCTTTATCCACGGCTCCGTTGGCGTCGGGAAAACTCATATACTTCAGGGGGTTTGGAATCGCGTAAGAGAAGAACAGAATATAAATGCCATATACATGCCGGCTGAGAGATGGACAAATGAATTCGTTTATTCATTACAGAAAGGAAAGATGGAGGCCTTCAGGCAGAAATTTAGAAATGCAGATATGTTCCTTATCGATGATGTTCATTTCCTTTCTAATAAACAAGGTGTTCAAGAGGAATTTTTGCATACATTTAACGCATTATATGAATTGTCTAAGAAAATAATATTTGCCAGTGATGCGCATCCAAAAATGATTGGGCAATTAAAGGAAAATCTTGCAAGCCGCTTCATGTCTGGTATGGTAACAAAAATAGACAAACCTGAATACGCTACAAGACTTTTGATATTGAGGTCAAAGGCCGCAAAATTTGATATACATTTTCCAGAAGAGGTGTTGGAATTTATTGCAGGAAAGTTTGATGATAATGTGAGAGAAGTTGAGAGCGCATTAACCACATTATCTGCTCATGCAAAGTTTAATGAAAAAAAGATAGATATTCAGTTGGCAAATGAGGTCTTGGGTGATTTTTTTTGTGATGAGGGGAGTATCATTAAAATTAATGAGATAGAAGAGACCATATTAAATTATTTTCATATATCGCGCACCGAACTTCATTCTAATAAAAAAATGAAATCTGTCTCTTTCCCGCGTCAGGTGTGTATGTATCTGATAAAAACACTTCTTAATTGGTCATATCAACAGATTGGTAATTATTTTGGTAGTAAAAAACATTCCACGGTTATGTTTGCCATAAAGAAGATGAAAGACCAAATCGATAGTGATAAGCAGTTTAAACTCTTTATAGAGATGTTAATAGAGAGAATCAAGAAAGAAAAGAGATAATTAACTGCTCTATACCCTCCTTGCAGGTTGCGTAATTCATGCATTGTTTAAAAGAACTTAAAGAAAAATTAAAGAAAGATAATATAAATGGTTTCTTAATTACAAACGAAGTAAATATTCGTTATGTAACGAATTTTACCGGATCAGAAAGTATTCTTCTAATTACGCCAAACGATGATTATTTGTTTACCGATTTCCGTTATATTGAACAAGCCAGGCAGGATGTTCCATGGATCCGGATCGTAGAAAGAAAAGTTTCATTAATAAAGACTATTAGTTCGAAACTAAAACGTCTTCAAATTAAGAAATTGTATGTTGAATCCCTCTACCTTACCCTTCATCATTATAATGAGATTAAAAAAAATATAAAAGGAATCCATATAATACCCACTCAGGGAATTATAGAAAAATACCGGAAACAAAAAACAGAGGAAGAAATAAGGAAAATACAGACAGCTATTGATATTTCTGAGAGGGCATTTCAGAATATAACTGGAAAAATAGAAGCAGGTATAACAGAAAAGTATTTATCAGATATTTTAGAGTTTGAAATAAGAAATCAGGGTGGTGAAAAAAGTTCTTTTGAAATAATCTGTGCCTCAGGGGTACGAACCTCGCAGCCGCATGCCCGAGTAACAGAGAGAAGAATACAGGAAAAAGATGTGGTGTTGATAGACTGGGGTGCCCGTTTCCAGTTTTATAATTCTGACTTGACAAGGGTTATCGTCAAAGATAAAATATCCCGGAAATTTAGGGAAATTTACCAAATTGTGCTCGATGCCCATGGTTTCGCAATCGATGCTGTAAGACCGGGCCGGCTGGCTAAAGATGTAGATCACGCGGCAAGAGATTATATAAAAAGAAAAGGATTTGGAGAGTGCTTCGGCCATGGGCTGGGCCATGGCATTGGACTAGAGGTACATGAAGGGCCTATTATTAATAAAAGAAGTAAAGAAATATTAGATGAAGGTATGGTTTTTACCATAGAGCCCGGAATTTATATCCAGGGATGGGGCGGTGTGCGAATAGAAGATATTGTATTGGTGACCCAAGACGGATGTAAGGTTTTAAGTCACATACCTAAAAAATTAATATAAATATACAGGTAATCAAACAAAAAAATTTAGAACAATATAAAATATCTCTACAAAATCACAGAAATTTGGTATATTGAAAAGCTAGTTTAGTACAACTCATCATCTTGTTCCGATCCTTTTTCTTCTCATTTTAACATTCAATAAACTTAGCTAGGATTTATTATTTACACATTATAGGTTTCATTTATTGGCTTTCCTGCTTATTGAATAATCAAAAAGTAAAACTCCATATCAAGGAATAGTTTAATGAGTATTGTAGATAAGGTAAAGCAGTTAATTTCGATTATGAATGAGAATCAATTATCTGAAATTGAAATCCAGGAAGATGATATTAAAATAAGGATTAAAAAAAGTGAAGGAGGATATAACCATGCGGTCTCATCGGTAATAACCTCTCCGGTGCATCATCCAAAACTAGAACATGAACGTCCATCATATGCATTATCAAAAGAAAGTGAAACTTTTGTAGAGATTATTTCTCCAATGGTAGGAACATTTTATCGGGCTAGTTCACCCGGCGCAGATCCTTGTGTTAATATCGGAGATTCTGTAAATGAGGAAACTGTTGTCTGTATTATTGAGGCAATGAAGATAATGAACGAAGTAAAGGCCGAAACGGTTGGTGAAATCGTTGATATTTATGTGAGTGATGGCGATGCAGTTGAATATGGTCAGCCATTATTTCGTGTTAAACCTGCGCAAAAGTGATATGAAGGTGTGTATATATATTGTATATGAAGTAATAAAAACTGAGGAATGCCCTAAACTATGTTTTCCAGGATAATGGTTGCAAATAGAGGGGAGATTGCCTTAAGAATTATTAGGGCATGCCGGGAAATGGGTATAGAAACTGTTGCAGTATGTTCGAAGTCCGATGAAAATGCACTATACTTAAAACAGGCAGATGTTACAGTATGTATTGGTCCGCCGGAGGCGGAAGGAAGTTATTTAAATATTCCTAGTATAATTAGCGCAGCAGAAATTACCGATATCGAAGCTATTCACCCGGGATATGGTTTTTTATCAGAGGTTAGTCATTTTGCTGAAGTATGTGAGTCGTCTAATATCGTATTTATAGGGCCTAAATCAGATATATTAAAAAAACTGGGCAATAAAACCGAAGCAAGAAAATTGGCTATCGCTAATAAAGTTCCGGTGGTTCCAGGCAGCGAATCGGTTATAAGGAGTCAACAACAAGCACTTGATACTGCGCACAAGATCGGTTATCCGGTGATTATCAAAGCGTCTTCAGGCGGCGGAGGACGCGGAATGCGGGTTGCACATAATGATATAAGTCTTGTGAATTCACTGGCAGTTGCACAGAGGGAGGCGGAATCAGCATTTAAAGATCCATCTATTTACATAGAAAAATATATAGAGGATACCCGCCACATAGAAGTACAAATTTTTGGTGACAATTTTGGTAATATCATTCATTTAGGTGAAAGAGACTGTACATTACAGCGCAGACATCAAAAGATTATTGAAGAATCTCCTTCGCCTGCGATTTCTGACCGCTTACGCGAGGATATATGTAAAGCGGCAATAAAGATTGCAAGGGCTGTAAACTATAAGAATGCAGGTACTGTTGAGTTTCTGGTAGATAATAAAGAAGGTAATTTTTATTTTATAGAAGTAAATGCCCGTTTACAGGTAGAACATCCCGTTACGGAAATGGTTACTGGCATTGATTTAGTGAAACAGCAGATAAGGGTTGCTTACGGTGAACGGTCTAATATGAAACAGAGAAAAATTCGTAGCCAAGGACATTCAATTGAATGTCGAATTTATGCTGAAGACCCTTATAATGGATTTAGACCCCAGCCCGGAAAAATAACTGTTTATAATCCACCGGGCGGGCGAGGAGTAAGAGTTGATTCTCATGTATATGCCGGATATGAAATACCTCCATATTATGATTCTTTAATATCAAAAGTAATTGTTCATCAAAAGACACGAGAAGAAGCAATTGCCTGCATGAAGAGAGCATTGAGCGAATATGTTATTGAAGGTATTAAAACAACTGTTCCGTTAAACTTAGAGTTAATTTCGCATCCTCAATTTGCGAATGGGAGTGTTAACACAAATTTCGTTGAAAATCTACTATCAAAAAACAAAAACTGAGAGGCATAATTGTCCTGTTAACCAAATATTTAAAAGGAAAATGACTGGTTAATTTGCTTAATTAATTTATTAGCAGTAAATGAATTTTTTCTTGACACTAAAAGCAAAGCATGATACCTTATGTCGTCTCTATATTGATGTTACAACATATCTTACTTAGAAAACAAAATAAGCTATCCTTAGTACATATAAGCGTATAAATTATTCCTGAAAATTAAAGAAATTTGTGACTTGATAACAATAAGTATTTGAGTGAAAGTTGTCGGAGCGATTGGATATAGTGTTGAATTTTCATTGTTTACTTTGTTGATATGGGAAAGGAGAATTTGATGTTTAGTGGTAAGGTTACTATTTCTTTGTTGTGTGGTTTAGCAGTTTCAGCTTTTTCTTTGGTTTTTTCGCTTCCTGGAGTATCCGATGGAGCAGAGAACAAGTATGTAAGCAACAGTGGTTGTAAGTGCCACATGAGTAAAGGATGCTTCGAAGGAGAAGAATATAAAGAGAGATTACATTCGAATACCTGGGAGAAGAGATTAAAGGGAACGCCAGATGCTGAAAACCCGGAGTGT
>CAZPUD010000064.1:12142-16621 GCA_964589115.1 uncultured candidatus Brocadiaceae bacterium
TGGGCTGCTATACTGCCAAAGGATGATATTCTCCTTACGCCTTTGAAACCAAAGAAGAAGAAATAACATACAATAAGTGTGGAGTGAACATTCAGCCTTAAAACTATCTTAAATATTTAAGATGTTTGGTTGATTATATAGCTAAATAGCTTAGGGAGGGGGTGCACAAGATGGGTTTTGATTTGGTAAAAAGTCTGAAGATTAGGCTTTTATCAAGTTTGAGGAAGTTTAGGTTGTTAGCGTTTTTAGCTTTTGTGGTTATCGGTGCGATATCGCCTGCAATTTTGTTTGCAGGCGATAATACGCCTTGTTTGGAATGTCATACAAATCCGGAAAAGCTAAAAGAGAAGTTAAAAACTACAGAAAAAGCAAAGATAAATCCTATTACAGGAGAAATTAAGGTAGTTTCGTTGTTGCTTGATGAACCCACCTATAAAGCATCAGCGCATGGTGGGGAGGATTTTTTTTGTATTGACTGTCATCAAGATTTAGATGGAGTTGACTTATCGGAAGGGCATAAATCATTCTTAAAGCCTGTAGATTGCATTACCTTTTGTCATGATGATCCTGCTGAAGAATATTTGGATAGCAGGCATGTTAAGCTAATGCAAGAAAAGAGTAAGGACGTACCTACTTGTAAAGATTGTCATTTCAGTCTAACATATCACCTTTCACCTTTGGGGGATAAGACTCCTATGGATGTCCCCAGGGCTGATGATCCTGTCCATAGAAGATTAGTAATTGAAACTTGTGGTTCTTGTCATAAGGATTACCTTGATAGTTACAGGAATAATGCTCACGGGCAAGTGGCAGCTCTAGGCCATACTACAACCGATATACCAATATGTTCAGATTGTCATGGCCAGCATACAGTTTTAAACTCATCTGAACCGGAATCTAAGGTTGGTCAAGAGAATATCATGGAGACATGTGGCAACTGTCATGCAGATGCGAACGCGAGTTTTGTAAAACATATTGAGCATCCTCAGATAAAGAACATAAAATACTATAAAACATTACTTCATGCATTAAAAAATGCACGTAATGATCCGGAAAATTTTAAGAAAGTACTTAAGAATCCACAAACGATTTTATGTATAGTATTTTTGGCTTATATGGGCATTTTAGGATTTACTTTTTCATCATTTGGACTTCATTCCTTGCTGACTTGGTTTGCGACGGTTCGAGATGAGCGTAGAAGAAAGGGGCATGCTGATGAAGAGCAACACTAATTATCTGAGGTTTACTCTTTTTCACCGATTTAGTCATTTTTTAATTATTATTAGTTTTTTTGGACTTGTTTTAACTGGTGTTCCGTTAGCATTTAGAAGTTATGATTGGGCGAGATGGTTATATGAGTTGTTCGGGGGATACCCAACCGCAGGTTACATCCATCGTATTTGTGCACTTATCACTTTTTTTGCCGCATTCATGCATTTCATATACCTTTTCTATAGTATTTCTGTTCGAAAGAAAAAAGGTTTTTTTTGGGGGCCAAACTCCTTATTAATTCAACCAAGAGATATCTTCGATATTATAGGTGATTTAAAATGGTTTCTTGGTATCGGTAAACGTCCGGATTTTGATCGTTGGATTTATTGGGAAAAATTTGAATATTTGTCGCTTATGTGGGGTACATTGGTGATGGCAGCTACAGGGCTTGTTCTATGGTTTCCTGTCCAATTTACCAAAATTATACCGGAACAGATTGCCAGTATTGTTGATCTCCCCAGCATTGCATTGATCATTCATAGATATGAAGCTATTCTTGCTGCAGGCTTTATATTCTCAATTCATTTCTTTCACACACATTTACTTCCGGAAAAGATGCCCGTTGATGAAGCAATATTTACTGGAAGGATAACAGAGGGAGAGTTTAAGCATGAACGGTTAAATGAATTTAAGAGATTGGAGAAGCAGCAGCAGCTAGATAATTATAAAGTTGCTCCACCTTCTCTTTTTGCAAGTTTTCTAACCAGGCTTTTTGCTGTCCCGATTTTGATTACAGGGCTCATTATGGTAGGTTTTATGTTTTCCGCATTACTTGTATGGGCTATTTAGTCGTGTATTTATGTTAATATTAGTAAATTCATAGTAAGCAAATTATAACTGTAAGGTCTAACAGTTTACTAAGTATTTTTTAAAGGTGTAACGATGACTTACAGAGTCCTCATTGCAGATGATGAAGAACGTATGAGACGTGTGCTTGCTATGGTCTTTGAAGATTTGGACGATGTAAGGGTTGTTACATCTAGCAATTCTGTAACAACCCTTGAACTTCTTGATAAAGAACGTTTTCATCTTTTAATCACAGATTTAAAAGTCCCTGAAATGGGTAGGATTGAATTTTTGAGGGCGATAAAAAGCAACGTGCCTGACCTTCCCATTATTGTACTCACTGCATATGGTTCTGTAATCTCTGCAGTCGATGTTATGAAAGAGGGGGTTTTTGATTACATAACCACGCCATTCGAAAAAGACATCCTCAGATTAGCCGTAAAAAGGGCCTTAAAAATGAGCTCTTTAACTATCGAAAATAAAAATCTACGTCAGGCATTAGAGTCACAATACGATTTTAAAAATATTATTGGTAATTCATCTCAGGTGGTTGATGCTTTAAATCTTGTGGGAGAGGTATCTAAAACTGATTCAACAGTATTGATCACTGGAGAAAGTGGCACCGGTAAGGAGCTAATTGCAAGGGCTATTCATTATAACAGTAATAGGGCTGGAGGACCACTTATAGTTTTGAATTGCGCTGCAATTCCAGAAAATCTATTAGAGAGCGAACTTTTTGGTTATGAAAAAGGGGCTTTTACCAGTGCAGAGAAAACTAAGAAAGGTCGTTTTGAATTAGCCGCAGGCGGTACCTTTTTTCTGGATGAAATATCAGAAATGAGCTCGGCAATACAAGCTAAAGTTTTGCGAGTCGTAGAGGCTAAAGAGCTTGAACGTCTTGGCGGTACTGAAACGATCAAAGTTGATGTCAGGATTATTTGTGCTACAAACAAGAGCCTTGAAGATATGGTAAAACTAGGAAAATTTAGAGAAGACTTGTACTATCGAATAAGCGTATTTCCTATTAATTTGCCTCCGCTTAGAGAAAGGCGGGAAGATATCATACCATTAAGCAAACATTTTCTCAGGCGTTTATCAATGAAGATGGGTAAGTCACCGATTTCTTTAAGCAGAGAAGTTGAGAAGTTACTCCTGCTGCATAAATGGGAAGGTAATATTAGGGAACTGCAAAATGTTATTGAACGTGCTGTAATATTATGTAAAGGTAACGTAATTTTACCTAATCATTTACCCTCTTCTATCGCTAAAGGATCATATATTATTGAGAAAGACCAGTGTCAATTAACAGGTAACCATGTCCAGTTTGATATCCCCCCGCATGGGTTATCGCTGGATGCATTAGAAAAACAATTGGTTACCCAAGCACTCGAAAAAAGTAAAAACAATAAAACAAAAGCAGCTAAATTATTAGGGTTGACAAGGGGTACTTTTAGGTATAGGCTGCAAAAATATGGCTTATCAAATTAGTTTATCTTGTATTGGTTAATTTCAACCATAGTGTTTTAAATTAAACAATTGATCGCATTAATTAAGATTATCGATAAATATATAACTATGAATCAAAATGGTGGCTGATAATAGCCATAATTATATAAGTTAAATGAGTTTGAATACTACAGATTAGCACATAACATATTATAAATTAAGTTGTTACTTAATATAATACATAAACAGCAGTAGTTTGGCATAATTTATGCGAAAATATCTTTTTCCTAACTGTGGGAATCTTTTAACTCGTAATTTGGTTTATGAAAGGGGGTGAATTATGAAAAAGAGTATTTTTATTGCAGTTGGCATTTTTAGTATGTTTATTTCCATAACTCAGTCAGTTTTTGCTGCTTGGGATAAGCCATGTGATAAGAGGCAAATCCTTGAAGCGTATTGGTGCGATGCGTGTAATGATGTCAGAGAGTTTAACGAGTGTTCTGAGATTGGATATATCTGGGACTTTGCTAAGCACCGTGCAGAGGGAGATAAAACACATACTGATTTACCAACCACTTGGGCATGTCAAAAAATTGCGTACAGCTGTATTAACCCAAATTGCAAGAAATATGGCGTATGTATGCCTGCTCCAGGCGCTTGTGATGAGTGTGGTGATGATATAACAAGTAAAAAGGTCTGGTCAAGGGCGTTATTTAAATGTCCAAAATGTGGTAAAGAGGAACCAGAACCTGGTAAAGGCTTTTCGTTGATGAAGGGAAGATATGCACCACAAATTGAAAAGGCCGGAGATTGTGAATCATGTGGTGTAGAACTTGAGATAGTTTGTACAAAATCTGGTACTTGTCCACATGTAAGTAGATAGTTGTATTTTATTTTGAAGCCATAGATTAACTACTGTATACAGGAGGTAAAGTGAAGAGATGAAAGGAAGATGGATAGGAGCGTTGATGCTAG
>CAZPUD010000065.1:0-16560 GCA_964589115.1 uncultured candidatus Brocadiaceae bacterium
TTTTCTCAGTATGGATGGCCAGTTAGGTTTCAGGGCCAAAAGCCCGTGCTGCCCGGCCGATAGTTCATTACCCCTGGAATCAATAATCGACGCCTGTATGCCCGGGAAGGGCTTGCCCATTGAACCGGGCTTTACCGGTAAACAGGGATAATTCGCAATCATAATAGAACCTGTCTCCGTCTGCCACCAATTGTCATGGATGGGTAAATTATAAACCTTCGAACCCCACCGGATTACCTCAGGGTTCAGAGGTTCTCCTACACTGCAGATATACCGCAGGCTGCTTAGGTCATATTTTTTGACAAGATCATCCCCGGCCTTCATCAACATACGTAAGGCAGTCGGTGCAGTATACCACACGGTAATCTGGTAGTTTTGAATAATCTCATACCATTTGGCGGCATCAAACCTTCCATCAAAAACATAATGGGAAATCCCGTTTAGCCACGGTCCCCAAAGCCCATATACGGTTCCTGTCACCCATCCCGGATCGGCAGTACACCAGTAAATATCATCGTCTCTAAGGTCCAATGCCCATTTCGTAGTAATATAATGCGAGATCATGTCATTATGTACGTGTGTTATCCCCTTGGGTCTTCCCGTCGTGCCGGAAGTATACAGAATGTACAGTGGATCTTCCAGCCCCATCCATTCCATCTCAAACTTATCCGGGGCTTCTTCCATTAACGCCTTATAATACACGTTCCCTTCTTCAAACTCGTCATCCTCTTTATTATTAACCAGTACGATATGCTTCAGCTTCGGCAACTCCCATAATACCGTATCAACGCGCTCTTTCAGTTCCGGGGTTGTAATCAATACCCTGGCTTCACTATTCTGTAAACGGTCGCGCACGGCCTCAGGCCCGAAGGCGGAAAACATAGGGCCGGCAATAGCGCCAAGTTTTGCAATTGCTATCATGCTGATATAGAGTTCCGGTAGACGCGGCAGGAATATAAAAACACGATCTCCTTTCTTTACCCCCAAACGCCGGAGCATGCTGGCACATTTATCAGAAAGTTTTTTTATTTCCAGAAATGTATATTTTTTACAGGTGCCATCCGCACCTTCCCAGTACAACGCTATCTTATTTTTTCGCCATGTCTGGGCATGTTTATCAATGGCCTCATAAGCAATATTTACCTTGTTGTCCGTTATACAAAGTTCTTTTTTAACTGCTTCCCACGAAAATTCCCTACAGGTCTTTTCGTAATCCATAAGAGCTGCAGTTGCAGGTTTTTTATTGATTATTTCTACATTTTTCATAAATGTCTACTCAAATGATTAATAACACGGTGCGGAGCAAGACCTCCAACCGATAAAAGAGTACGGAACTACAGACTGCAAAGATAAAAAAACAATCTTATATCACTTACACTAATAAGTCAACCAGAAAGGTATAATGGAAATAAAGTTAGGTTGGATTTTAAAAAGCAAAATCCAACTATTTTTACCCACCCCTATCCCCTCCCAGGAGGGGACTAAGGGGTGGGTTTCCCTCCCGAGAGGGGACTTGTTGATTCCCCTCCGGGGAGGGGATTTAGGGGTGTATTAATGGCATAATGAAAAACTTTGAAATTCCTAAACGTTTAATTAGGCCTGCGTCAGCTACTAAGGTTGGTTCAATCTTGTAGATTGAACCATCAGTTCAGCATAGGCCTGTACGTTTTGGTTCACTATAGGCGTATGAAACATGCTAAACGTTTCGGTTCAATCGTGAACGATTGAACCAGCTCTGGACGCAAAATCTTGCGTCTCTGCTGGAAATTCATAAAATTATATTTTCCCAGACAATTTTACAATCCCTTCTATCCCCTTTTAGCTTATCCTTAACACCCTATCAATCCTCTGCCTTTAAGAACTTTGCATCCTCTTCTGGTATTGAAGGGTTAATATTTATCCCGGAACCGATCTCAAAACCAGCATGGGTTGTGAGGCGTGGTCTTACTTGTAAATACCAGTGTAACTGTGGTTCTCCCGCTCTATACCTTACTGATGTGTTAATAATGTAGTTATAATCCGGATCTTGCAATCTTTTATATAGCCTGTCCAGAATATTTTTCAGTGAGGAGGCAAGATGCAATTTCTCAATTTCTGATATGTCACCGAAATTTGACCTGTGGGTTTTCGGCATGATTAGAATCTCAAAAGGAACCTCGGCAGCAAATGGCACAAACGAAATAAAAGAATCATTTTCATAAATAACACGCTTTTTATCATGTATTTCATATTCAATAATCTCACAATACACACAGCGTCCCCATTCATCAAAATGACGGAGTGCCATCTCTTCCCGCCATCGTATATAGCTTGGTACAATACCTGTGGAGATAATTTGGGAGTGTGGATGGATAAGGGAAGTACCGGCCCGAAGCCCATAATTGCGAAAGATAAGGATCATCATATTCTTATTTTTCTTCATAAGCTCTCTATATCGCTCATGATAAACATCAATAAGAGTCCTTACCTCATTCCGGGACATCTGTGCTATTTGCCGGTTGTGATAAGGGGTTTCTATAATAACTTCATGATGACCATACCCTTCCATCATCAGATAAATCCCATTATGATGCCTCAAACTATCACCCTGAGGGGTCAAAGCAGGAAACTTATTCGGTACAACACGTGCTTTCCACCGGCTGTTACTGCCCTTTATTTCCGATATAACCTGGGTAAGCATATGTTCATTGCCGGGACAAAACGGACAATTTTTTTCATAAATAGGTACTTCCGCCCTTTCCTGCTCAGGCCTTTGAAACTCCTTAGGCCGCTTTCTCCGCGCCGGGGCATAGATAACCCATTCCTTTGTTATCTTATTTTGGCGTATCTCACTCTTTATTGCAGGTTTTTTTTTCATCAGAATTTAACTCCGGACGCCTTTAATATTTGTCCTATTACCCATGGTATTATGCTCATTACAAGTGCCAAAATCCAGCCGTCTATTTCTGGATTCTCTACTTTCAATACAGTAGAAAGAACAGGAACATAGACAGCGGCTGCAATAAGACCGGTACAAAGGGCTAATGAACCCCAGATAAACGGGTTGCCAGTTATATCATTCCTGAAAAAAGAGGAACCAACATCGCGCATATTAAAAACATGCCAAAGCTGTGCAAATGCCAGTGTAATAAATGAAACAGATACAGCTTTCTTTTCTTCGATCATTTCCCATCTTAGCGCCAGTTCAAAAGCCACAAGGACTGAAACCGATATAATCAAACCGTATATGCCGATAGCAACAAAATGATAACGGGTAAGAATAGGTTCCTTGCCGCTCCTCGGTGGAATCCTCATAATATGCGGATCACCTTTACCAACACCAAGAGAAAGTGCAGGAAATACATCTGTGATAAGATTCAGATATAATATCTGAAGGGGAAGTAATGGCAAAGGTGCATTCAACATTGAATATATTGCAATGACCATAATTTCACTTATATTACACGATAAAAGATAGAGTACAAATTTCCGGATATTATTAAAAATAACCCTGCCCTGCTCTACAGCAGCAACAATGCTGGAAAAATTATCATCCAGAAGAATCATGTCAGAGGCCTCACGTGCTACCTGGGTACCCCTCTTACCCATTGCGATACCAATATCAGCTTTTTTCAATGCAGGTGCATCGTTTACACCGTCACCTGTCATTGCAACAACAAAACCACTTTTTTGATATATCGTAGTTAAGTCTAGTTTCTGTTTTGGGCTAACCCTGGCAAAAATCGGCACCTGTAAAATATGGTCGAGTTCATCTGCCGATAATTCTTCAGGAGCTTTCAGGTTTCTACCTACAATTACTTCTGCCTTATCATCCTGAACCAGTCTCACGGCCGATCCTACACTTCGGGCAGTAACAGGTTGATCTCCGGTTACCATTACTACTTTTATACCAGCTTCCCGGCACAGATCAATGGCCCCGGCCACATCACTTCGCGGAGGGTCCATAAGCCCGGCCAGGCCAAGGAATGTAAGTTGTTCATAGGGATTTGCTTCAGGGGTACTGACGGTCTTTTCGGCAAAGGCAAGAACGCGAAGTCCCTCTGCGGCCATCTTATTCCCCTGCTCCACCCAGCGGGTACGGTCATCGTCACTCATCTCCATTCTACCTGATTCAGTCATAATGTGGGAACAAACCCGTAGTAAAGATTCCGCTGCGCCTTTCACTGCAACATAATATTGGTCACCATATTCATGAAATGTGGCCATCATTTTCACTTCAGGATCAAAGGCCTCTTCACGCCTTTCGGGCATCTCATTAATAAGCTCGTCACGGTCAATTCCGGCCTTGATCCCTGCAATAAGAAGCGCAACTTCCATAGGGTCTCCAACACCACTACTCACGGTACCTGTTTCATCCTGCTGTAAAGATGCGTTATTGCAAAGAACACCGATATTAAGCAGTCTATGAAGCGTTTCTTCCCGGAGAGGGTCAAGAGGCGCTTCTTTCTTTATAAATTCACCTTCTGTTTTAAGTCCTTCCCCGGTAACTTTTATTTCACCTGAATCGGTAACAATTCGCGTAACGGTCATCTTATTCTCTGTAAGTGTACCTGTTTTATCAGTACAGATTACATTAGTTGCACCAAGCGTCTCGACAGAAGAGAGCCGGTTAATCAGTGCATTACGCCTCGCCATACGCCACATTCCGCGTGCCAATGCAATCGTAGCAACAATTGGCAGCCCTTCCGGTATAGTAGCCACGGCAAGGGCTATTGCAGTCTCAATCATAGTGTATACTTCTTTACCGGTGATAATACCCGCCGCTGCTACTGCCGGTGCTATACCAAGAGTTATCCAAACAAGCTTACTTCCCAGCTTATTAAGCCTTTTCTCAAGAGGTGTAATCTCTTCTTCAGCACTTTCAACCATGGTAGATATCCGGCCAAATTCAGTATTCATACCAGTTGCCACAGTAATACCTTTCGCAGAGCCGCGGGTCACAAATGTCCCCTTAAATACCATATTTTCCCTTTCGGCCAACTGGGTATCCCTTTCAAGTGATTCTGTATGTTTGCTTACCGGTGTCGATTCTCCTGTTAAAGTGGATTCATCAATCTGAAGTTTTGATGCTTCATAAAGACGAAGGTCCGCCGGAACAATATCACCTCCATCGAGTACAACAACATCGCCCGGAACAACCTCATCCGCCGGAATCTCAACAATTTCTCCGTCACGCACCACCCTCGCAGCAATCTTCTCTAATTTACGAAGTGCCTCCATCGAGCGCGTTGCCTTCAGTTCCATAAAAAAACCGATAACAGTATTAATAACAATAACAATACCAATTGCAGTACCTTCAACCCATTCACCGAAGGCGAAAGAAACAGCGGTGGCAACTGCCAGGACAAGAATTATAAGACTCCTGACCTGATTTATAAAAATTCGCCAGGTACTCTTCTTCCGAACATCCTGAAGCCGGTTTGGACCGTATCTTCTCTGCCTTCTCCTTACTTCTCTTATGCTGAGTCCCCGGTCTATAGAAACGTCAAGGTTTCCAGCTACATCCTGCCAGGAAAGTACCCATGGTTCTTTTGGTAATGCTTGCATATTCAAGTGTGTTATTCCTTTCAGATTATATGGTATGGGAATATCCAAAAGAGGCATAGCATGTCATTGCGAGGGTCTTTTTCCGAAGCAATCTCCTAGAGTTTAGAGTTTGGAGTTTAGAGTTTGGAGTTTGAACTCGAAACTCTAAACTAGAAACTCTAAATAAAGGGATTGCTTCGGGAAAAAACGCCCTCGCAAGACATGCAGCCATATTTATTCAAGGCTCTTTAGTAGAGGCTTTTTGATTTTTATCCCTCATCTCCCGTACTTTTTCAGCAACCCCTCAAATTCTCTTTCACTTAAAATCTTTATCTCATATTTCCTGGCGTCTTCCAGCTTGCTGCCGGGATCTTTTCCAGCAATGAGAAAATCGGTTTTCTTGCTCACACCGGAAGCTGCCCTGCCGCCAAGAAGCATAACCTTCTCTTCCGCCTCACTCCTGGTATACCTTTCCAACTCACCGGTAAATACAAATGTTTTTCCTTTTAATGGCAGTTCTTCTTTGTACGATGGCATATTTATCACTTCTACCCCGGTTTTAAAAAGTTGTTCAAACACCCGAATATTATCTTCCTGATGGAAAAACTGGCTTATACTCCTGGCAATCTCAGGACCTATTTCAGGAATTCTCTCCAGTTCGGCTTGGCTTGATTTTTGAAGTGCATTGAAACTTTTATAATGCTGTGCGAGGACACAGGCAATATGTTGTCCTACATGGCGTATTCCAAGTGCATAAATAAACCGGTCCAGCCGGATCCTTTTTGCCGATTGGATAGCCTGGTAAAGTTTACGGGCTGATTTTTCGGCAAATCCTTCCAGTGTAAGAAAATTTTCAATGGAAAGGAGATAGAGACCGGCAACATTAGCAACCATCTTCTTCTCAACAAGCTGGCGTACAGTCCTTTCACCAAGGCCTTCAATATTAACTGCTTCACGTGATGCATAATGAACAATGCGTCCAATGAGTTGAGCAGGACAGGAAAGCTCTGAAGAGCAAAAATAATAGGCACCTTCTTTATGTACTTCTGAACTGCATACCGGGCATTTTTCCGGCATTGAAAATTTCCCTCCCCGCCTCTTTTCTGGCTGCCCTATCCGTTCTAAAACCTCGGGAATGACATCGCCAGCCCGTACGACCCTGACCCTGTCCCCGGTACGTATATCCTTCCTTAAGACCTCCTCTTCATTATGGAGTGTGGCCCGGCTGACAGTAACACCTCCAACATCTACTGGCTGTAAAAGGGCTACAGGGGTCAATATACCGGTCCTCCCTACCTGAATTACAATGTCTTCAATAGTGGTAACCTCTTCTTTGGGTTGAAATTTCCATGCAAATGCCCAACGCGGGCTGCGCTGACGTGTTCCCAGTTTTGCCCTCTGCTTATAATCGTCCAGTTTAATCACAATTCCGTCAATTTCATATTCAAGATCGTCCCGCATCTCTGAAAGCCTTTGATGGTATTCTTTTATCTCTTTAAATGATGAGCACTTTTCATTATGAGGGTCAGTTCTCAAACCCCATAGGGGGAACTGTTTTAACACTTCCCAATGGGAGGTGAGTTTTCCCCCTTCAACCTTAATTATTTCATAAAAAACTATGCTTAACGGTTTACCAGCAACCTTTTTTGGCTCAAGTTGCCTAATAATACCAGCAGCAGCATTACGGGGGTTGGCAAACGGTTCCTCTCCCCTTTCGATTCGCTCCTTATTTATCTGCATGAAACCCTTCTTGAACATAAAGACCTCTCCATGCACGGAAATGAATGGAGGTATATCTCTCTTCCGGAGCCGCAGCGGTACAGCACCTATAGTTTTCAGATTCCCGGAAATATCCTCTCCTGTCTCCCCGTCCCCTCTGGTCGCCCCGTATTGGAAAATACCGTTCCTGTACACGATTTCCACCGACAGACCATCAAACTTTGGTTCCAACACGTAGATAATCTTCTGCTCACCGGTGCTACGGTGAATAAATTCATCAAAACGTTTTACTTCTTCTTCATCGTATGAGGCATTTAAACTGAACATAGGAGCGGTATGTGTGATCTTATTTAACTTTTCGAGTGGAGTGGCACCTACCCGCCGGGTAGGTGAGGTATCTGACTGCAGACCGGGAAAGGCATGTTCTAATTCCTGAAGTCTATAAAAAAGTTTATCGTAAGCAGCGTCTGATATCCCGGGCTGATTTTTAACGTAGTAAAGATAGTTATGGTATTCAATAGCCTCACGTAGCGATTCCACTTCTTTCCTGGCTTCTTCTTTGCTAAGTTTTTTTACATCTTTGAAATTTGTTCCTGGCCTTCTTTTATAATTTACTTTCACTTATACCCTTTTCAACGATTTCTTCAGTTGCTTCCAGTTTACACACTGTTAAAATTATTTCCAGAAGATGCTACAGAAGCTTCGACTGAATTCTTATCCCGTTCTCTAACATCTTATGAACAGGGCAGTATCGGGAGACCTGAAGAAGCCTTTCATATTCTTCTGGTCTAAACTCGCCAATGGAGCAGTGGAGTGATGGAGTATTGGAGTAATGGATTATTGCTGTGAAAAAACTCCATTACTCCAACACTCCAATACTCCATCACTCCATATCAATTATATATTTCCAATTTTTCATTTAGCCCTACGTCGCCGCATAGTCCCTTCACTCCCGGCTTCAAAGAGGTCGTCATAATCTTCTGTAAGTTGTGCAAGTATGTCATTAACCTCTCCCGGTGAGACAGCATCACACAAAACGGAGATTACTGCACGGGCATGATGTACTGCGTCGGGGAGTTCAACACCTTCCCGCACACAAACACGCCGGAAGAACTCATTCAGATCAAAACTCTCTTTGGTCTTGCCCTGCTGGAGATATGACTTCAATTCAGTTGGAAGTTGGGAGGCAATATCCTTTGCCTCACCCCCAAATAAACGTTCTCCAAGTACCTCCAGGGTAGCGCGAGTAGCCCTTATTGCATCATTCGTTGAGGCAAGCCGGCCACGGCTCTGAACTTGTCCTATAAATTCATCATAATTCATAATAAATCTCCTTTCCTGATCTTTAGTATTGTAAAAAAACAATTTTTATAGTCTCTTTATAGTCTTCCTACCTGCTTCCCTGAAGAATGCTTCAAAATCCTCTTTCACAAATTCATCATAATCCATAGTAATTTCCTTAAGTTAGGCTGCCTTCGTCAGCAACCATGGTTGGTTCAATCTTGTAGATTGAACCATGCGTCTAGCATTGGCCTGTACGTTTAGCTTATTCCAGGCGTATGAAACATGCTAAACGTTTCGGTTCAATCGTGGACGATTGAACCAACTCTGAAACTTTGAATTTCCTTAGCATTAAACTATCTCGTCTCCCGTTCCCGCTTTCTCATAGTACCCCTCAGAATAGTTCCTCCACTTGCTAACTCGAATAATCTGTCGTAATCCTCAGGTAATTCGCCAAGGACATCCCTAAGCTCTCCGGGGGAAACGGCATCGCATACTACAGAAACGACGGCTTTTGCATGGTTACCTGCATCATCAGGATCAACCCTCTCTCGTTTACTCACACGCCGGAAGAACTCATTTACATCGAAACTTTCCGTTTCCTTTTGTTGAGTCAGATACGGTTTGAACTCTTTCGGGAGTTGAGAGGCGAGGTCATTTGCCTCTTCCTGAGAGAGACGTTCTGAAAGAACCTCCAAAGTAGCCTGTATTGCTTTTAATGCGTCGTCTGATGTGCCAAGATGAGCACGGTCTCGGACTTGCATTACAAAATCATCGTAATTCATAATATACTCCTTTCGCAATTCTTCCTCCGGTAAAGAAATTGGGTTGTTTTAACTCCTTGTTATAGTGTCCTGATATGTTTTTTATATTTTCTTCAAAAATTGACGAGGGGCGAAAGATGAAGGACATCCATCGTCTATCGTCTTTCGTCCATCATCTAAAAAACCGGCCTTGCCTCATTTATCTTCCAAAGCCTTTACTCCAGGCAATTCTTTTCCTGCCAGATAATCTAAAAATGCACCTCCTCCGGTAGAAATATGGGTCATTTTATCGGCAACCCCGGCTTCCTGCACAGCGGCGGCCAAATCACCACCACCAATAACCTTTACCGCATCCAGCTCAGAAACGGCACGGGCAATGGCGAAGGTACCGGCCTGAAATGGCTTTATTTCAAAGGCACCCAAAGGCCCATTCCATATAACCAGTTTAGCCAGCTTGAGCTTTTCCCTGAAGAGTTCAACTGTTTGAGGGCCAATATCCATTATGTACCAATCAGAAGGTATTTTGTCGATGGAAACGCGTTTCCAGTTTGCCTTAGTATCCATCACATCTGCAACGGTAACATCTACAGGCAAAACTAATTTTTCTCCAACGGACTCTATAACCTGCTGCGCAGCCTTTAAATCCTCATCTTTCACAGGAGATTGACCTATATCGAATCCTTTTACTTTGAGAAGTGTATATGCCATCCCACCACCTGCCAACAATATGTCTACCTGATTCAACTGTTTAATAACACTGATCTTATCCGAAACTTTCACCCCTCCAAAAATAGCAGCAAAAGGATGGTCAGGCTTTTTCAATATACGCTCAAGGGCATCAATTTCCCGTTCTATCAATAAACCAGCGACTGACGGCAGGTAATGAGTTATACCTTCGGTAGAGGCATGGGCACGGTGTACCGAACCGAATGCATCATCAACATACAAGTCCGCCAGTTTTGCCAATTGCGCTGCAAAACCTGGATCATTATCTCTCTCTTCCCCATAAAAACGGACATTTTCAAGTAAAAGAACTTCACCCGGTTTAAGCTTGTTAACAGCCGATTCAACCTCCGTCCCTATACAATCATCAACCTTAATCACCTTGAAATCTGAGAGTTCAGAAAGACGTTTTGCAACGGGATTAAGCCGAAGTTCTTCTATAACCTTTCCTTTTGGACGACCAAGGTGTGAACATAGGATAACCCGCGCATTATGATTGACCAGATACTGTATCGTAGGAAGTGCCGCACGAATGCGAATGTCATCAGCTACTACCCCGTCATTTAAAGGCACATTGAAATCGACTCTAACTAATACCCGTTTGCTCTGAACGTCCACATCTTTAATTGTTTTCTTCATAACTTCTCCTTGTTCAAGAGTGAATAGTAGTTAGTGGATAGTGTATAGTACACCGATTATTCACTATTAGGTATCCAATGTCTCTCAAGGTTGGTTCAATCTTTTAGATTGAACCATGTGTTTAGCATAGACCTATACGTTTTTGATTATTACAAGCACATTGAACATGCTAAACGTTCCGGTTCAATCGTGGACGATTGAACCAACCCTAGGATAGTGTATAGTACACCGACTATTCACTATTAACTATCCAATGTCTCTCATGGTTGGGGCTGTCCAAAAAGTCCGTAAATCATGCAAAAGGTATAAAAATTTGTGTTTAGACACTTATTCAACCTTTGCACTAAATAAATCGTTATAGTACTCTTCCGGAAGCTGCGAGAGGATCTCTTCCATTTCTCCCGGTGAGACAGAGTCCTGTATTACAGAAACTACCGCACGGGCATGACGGACTGCATCGGAAACATCAACACCTTCCCGTTCACTCACGCGACGGTAGAACTCATTCAAATCGAATTTCTCTTTAATTTTTATTTGGTGGAGAAGGGACTTCACTTCTGAAGGGAGTTCATGGGCAAGATGGTCTGCTTCATTCCAGAACAGACGCTGGGCGAACACCTCTAAAGTAGCGCGAATAGCTTTTTCAGCTTCATCCGGCCTGATGTGCGCACGGCACTGTACCTCTTTTATAAATTCTTTATACTCCATATCAATTTTCCTTTCACCAGGTTAAATTAGGTTGGGTTTTTAAAAGACAAAGACCCAACAGCTTTTATTTTTTACCCACTCCCTGGAGGGGACTAAGGGGTGGATTCCCTCCCGGGAGGAGACTTCTAATATTCCCCTCTTGGGAGGGGATAGGGGTGGGTTCCCTCTGTAGAGATGCGAGATCTTGCGTCTCTACTTCTCGGACTGGTTTCAAGAATCAGAATTTCTCGATCAGTACATTTCCAAACGGAATTTGTGCGTGGGCAGAAAAAAAATTCCACGTCATTGCTGTCTCTCAATTTCAGCCACTCTTTGTTTAACATCAATCACGCTGTCAGGGTTCAGTGATATTGAATCAATACCTATCTTGACTAAAAATTCTGCAAATTCGGGATAATCACTTGGCGCCTGACCACAGATGCCAACCTTCGTATGTGTTTTATGAGCGGACTCAATTTGTTTCTCTATCATTTGCTTAACTGCTTCATTCCTTTCATCAAACAGTTCTGCAAGCTCTGCTGAATCCCTGTCAATACCAAGTACTAGTTGAGTAAGATCGTTGGAACCTATTGAAAATCCATCAAATCGTTCTGCGAACTTTTCTGCCAAAATAACATTGGAAGGGACTTCACTCATAACATAGATCTGAAGACCATTCTCATGTCTCTTAAGCCCGTTCCTTGACAATACGTCAAGTACCCGGTCTGCCTCAGCCACTGTCCGGCAGAAGGGTACCATGATTAGTACGTTACTCATCCCTATTTCCTCACGGACACGTTTAATTGCCCGGCATTCCAGCGCAAATCCATCCCGGTAACGCTCGCTGTAGTACCGTGATGCCCCCCGGAATCCCAGCATAGGGTTGTCCTCCTTAGGCTCAAACTGCTTCCCTCCAATGAGATTTGCATACTCATTAGTCTTGAAATCACTCATACGAACGATAACTTCGTTGGGATACTGGGGGGCAGCAATTTTTGCTATACCACGTGCAAGGAGATCCACGAAATACGCTGTTTTATCTTCATATCCTTGTGTAAGCTTCTCAATTTGCCCGCGTGCCTTTTTGTCTTCAACCTTGTCAAAATGAATGAGGGCCATCGGATGGATCTTTATGATATTGTTTATAATAAACTCCATGCGTGCCAATCCGATGCCCTTACAGGGCAAACGCCACCACCGGAAAGACGCATCGGGACTGGCAATATTCATCATAATTTGTGTCCTCGTTTCAGGAATCTCTTTTAAATTTATTTCCGATTCTTCAAACTTCAGGATACCCTCATAAACATAACCCCGGTCACCCTCTGCACAGGAAAGAGTGATCTCCTGTCCGTCCTGTAAGACTTTTGTTGCATTTTCAGTGCCTATAACAGCCGGAATGCCTAATTCTCTGCTTACAATAGCGGCATGAGAGGTACGGCCGCCGTGATCCGTAATGATACCTTTTGATTTTCTCATAATTGGCACCCAGTCAGGATCGGTCATTCCAGTAACCAGGATACTGTTATCTTTAAATTTACCCATTTCATCCGAACTCTTAATTACACTGACCTTGCCTGCAGTTATCGCATCACCAATAGCAAGGCCGCTCAGGATACGTTTTCCACTTTCTTTAAGTGTATACGTTTTAAACTCCGCCGATACTTTGCGGGACTGCACGGTTTCCGGGCGTGCCTGTACAATAAACAATTCTCCATTAACACCATCTTTCGCCCACTCCATGTCCATAGGTTTTTTATAATGCCTTTCGATAATACAAGCCCAGCGTGCCAGTTTCAAAATTTCTTCCTCTTGCAGAGAGAAAGACAGTTGCTCTTCCCTCGTCGTTTTAACATTCTTTGTACGTCCACCTTCTATGTAAACCATCTTTTTCTCTTTAACACCCATTTCTTTTTCTATGATAGGTTTCAATTTCTCATCGCTGAGTAATGGTTTAAAAACCCTGTACTCATCAGGTGTAACAACCCCCTTCACAACATTTTCTCCTAATCCCCATGAGGCATTAATAACGACAACGTCCGGAAAACCGGACTCCGTATCGATGGAAAATATAACCCCTGCACTGGCTTTGTCAGCACGTACCATCTTCTGCACACCCACTGATAAAGCAACCTTCATGTGGTCGTAATTTAAATTTTCCCGGTAGGATATAGCCCGGTTTGTAAAGAGGGAGGCGCAGCATTTCCGGCACGATTCAAGAAGCCTTTTTTCCCCGACTACATTAAGAAATGTCTCCTGCTGTCCGGCAAAGCTTGCCTCCGGTAAGTCTTCTGCTGTTGCACTGCTTCTTACTGCCACGTCGGCTTTATCCATTTGATACCGCCTGCAAAGTTCTCTGTATGCATCCTTGATCTCTCTTGCAATTTTATCCGGTAATTTACCATGAAGAAATAATGTGCGTATCGATTCCCCGGCGTCCTCAAGGGTCTTTTTTTGATTTTTATAATCATCCAGAATAGACTGTATCTTTTGATTGAGATTATTCGCCTCGATGAACTCCCTATACGCTTCAGAGGTAGTGGCAAATCCATCCGGTATACTAATCCCTTCACTTTTAAGTGCATGGATCATTTCTCCAAGTGATGCATTTTTTCCTCCTACCATTGGTACATCATTTGATCGCAAATCCTCAAACCATCGGATGTATCGGTAATTATTGGCCATAATAACATCCTCCATTTATGTACCATCACAAATTTATGCACACTCATAAGAGAGCATCTGCCGTATGAGAGATTCTTCAATTCTCCTGTAAAATGCATCAAGGGTATCATCGTTTTTTATCTTTATATCCGCATGTTTAACGGTCTGGCTTATTCTAAATGTCTCTTCCTCTCTGCCATCTTGCTTTAAGAATTCCTCATAGGTCTTAGGGTCTCTTGCCTCTCCACGCCGCCTTGTGCGCTCATAGCGTA
This sequence comes from uncultured candidatus Brocadiaceae bacterium, assembly GCA_964589115.1. Lineage (GTDB taxonomy): Bacteria > Planctomycetota > Brocadiia > Brocadiales > Brocadiaceae > JBDIVL01. The sequence continues at coordinate 14,276 of CAZPUD010000065.1, forward strand.
TGCGGGGATCACACACTTCTACGTTCACGAGAATGAAATCCTGTCCGAAACGGTTTTTTAAACATAACACGTCACCCAGTGTCCTGATCCCTGTTATTCCTACAACGTTCCATCGATTATCTTCGATTATTTTAATAAGTCTTCTCATTAAATAATCTTCTCCAAACCTGGCAATATAGCGTTTCGCAATATCACGCAGGTTATCCCTCGTCGGAGATATTCCTTCCTTCTGTGCAATATCCCTGACAACGTCTCCGGCAGATATTACCGGAATACCGCACCGCTTATGGAGGTAGTTAACGAGTTCATCCTTACCCGACCCGTTAAAACCGACAGCACCGATGACTTTCATATCGAAAAACCCTTATTCAACAATGAAGGAAACTTTGGCATCTATCCTGTAGTTTGTGATCTTATTATCTTCAACACATGCCTGTAATTCCTTAATATACATTGAGCGAATATTCCTTACCGTTTTCGATGCTTCCCTTAGTGCTTCCTGTGCCGCATCTTCCCAGCTCTTATCCGATTGTGCTAAAACTTCAATTACTTTAACAACTGACATAGTTATAACTCCTTTCTATTTAACGCTGAATCATACATAATACAGAATAATTGCAACGATTAAACCTATAACCAAAATCCAAAAAAAGATACCAAATATAGTAGTTACCGTCTCAGTTTCCTCTCTCTGTTGGGCAGCCGCAGCCCTTCTCGTATAAGGGACTGAAGCAGGAATAAGTGCTGTTAAAAGAAGCACAAGGAGCAAACATACAAGTAAGAAAGATAGCCAGGAAATACCCCACAAAGGAGAGCCTATTGGAGTAATCCATATTCCGCCAGCCCATGTGGCAAGAAAAAGGATAATGAAAAAGGACAAAAGTGCCATCCCAGGCCTTTGCCCTCTAAATCCTACAGCAAAAATTGCAGTTAAAAATAAGGTAATTACGAGTACAAATCCAAAATCTAAAATAATCATATTTTCTCCTCAGTTACCTATTTATGTTTTTTCTAAGGTTGGTTCAACCTTGTAGATTGAACCATTCGTTTAGCATTGGCCTGTGCGTTTTAATTTACTCCAGGCGTATGAGACATGCTAAACGTTTCGGTTCAATCGTGGACGATTGAATCAACTCCGAAGCTATAACAGAAAAAGTAATACAATAGCAAACTCAAGCATAGCATTCTTGACTATGAGTTTGTAATTCTCTGGCTGCCCTTATACCTTCCCTTACCATTTGGCATGAGTAACCCCACTCATTGTCGTACCAACTCATAACCTTTACCAAATCTTTATCAACAACCTGGGTTAGCTCCAGATCAACTATAGAGGCGCGAGGGTCCTTTATTATATCCGAAGACACAAAAGGGGCCTTTGCGATTCCAAGGACGTCACTGTACCTGTCACTCTCCGCCTCTTCTCTGAATATATTATTTACCTCTTCTACCGTTGTTTCTCTTTTGGTAAGAAAAACGATGTCAGCAATAGATCCAACGGGAACCGGGGCACGGATTGCTACTCCATCAAATTTCCCCGAATACTCAGGTAATGCCCTAGTAGTTGCTATCGCTGCGCCTGTAGAAGTAGGTACTAAGTTGGCTGCCCCCGCCCTTCCTCTTCTTATCTCTTTACTAAATCCGTCAACAATACTCTGAGAAGAAGTATATGCATGGACTGTTGTCATAATGGCCTTTTTTATCCCTATCCTCCTTCCCATAATCTCAACAACGGGAGTAATGCAGTTAGTCGTACAACTTGCACATGATATTAATTGTGCAGGAGAATCCGGTTTGTTAACACCATATATGACAGTAACCATCTCCGGACTTTTAGACGGAGCAGATAAGATTGCGCACTTTGCACCTGCCTCAATATGTTTTTCCAGGTCTTCTTTTTTGGTAAAAATACCGGTGCACTCAAAAACAACGTCAACATCCAAATCCCTCCAGGGAAGTTGTGAAGGATCTTTCCTGCTCATTAAATTATACTTCTTGCCATCAACGATGATATTCTGACCATCACTCTCAACCTTCTTCTCATACCTGCCATAACACGTATCATATTGTATTAAATATGCAAGATCGTCCGGAGGGATCAGGTCATTTATAGCCACCAATTCTAATTCTGGTTTACTGAGAATAATTTTAAAAGCAGCCCTCCCGATTCTTCCCATACCGTTTATTGCTACTTTTATCATATTTCACTCCTTTCTTAAATTAGGCTACCTTCGGCAGCGGCTATGGTTGGTTCAATCTTGTAGATTGAACCATTCGTTTAGCATTGG